>WHSN01000197.1 GCA_009380045.1 Luteitalea sp. | reverse complement strand
GCTCGGCGGCAACAGCAGATCCTGCTCGGGCACATAGGGGCGATAGGTCTTGGCCATCGCCCGCAGTGTAGTACTGTTGGCGCGTCCGCGCGCAGCGGAATCATCGACATGTCACAGACGATTACTCGGACACGCTCCTAGAAGATCAATGGGAACAGCTGTGGGACGACATTCGCGAGAAGGCCGAAGCGCGACTTGCCAACCGCAAGGCCACGCCGCACTTCTTGGGGGCCGTCGTGCTCGATCCCCAGCCGCGAGAAGGCTTGATTGGCGTTGACGTTCTCCACATCATCGACGGTCAACAGCGACTCACGACTCTTCAATTCGTGATGGCGTCCGTTCTGCTCACCCTGCGCCGCGCTGGCCAGAACGAGTTCATAAACATCGTGACCGCCTGCCTCCGCAATGGCAACCCTGAGACCATGCGCAACGCCGCCATGGAAGTGTTCAAGGTCTGGCCGACGTTCCGGGACCGCCGCAGCTTCACGCTCGCTCTCGATGCGGTCGATCTGGACGATCTTCGCACGCGATTTCCAGCGCACTTCACCCAGCCCAAGCACGCCGAGTGCGAGCACGGCCTTCATGCTCCCCACGCCGATGACGAAGCGAACGAAGCTGCGATCCAGCAACGGAGCGTTGGCTGGGGTGGGTTCTGCTGCATGATGCCCGGTGTGCGATCGAACGCGAGCGCAGGGCCGGCACACCGTCGGTCAACAGATTGATCAAAATGATCTGAGCCGGGGGAATGCTTCAGTCATCAGACGTCCTACGCGCTGTTTTTGACGCGCATCACGTCCAGGATGCTCTTGGCAGTCTGTCGATCAAGTCCAAGATCGGCAGAGAGCCCTCTGAGAAATCGCCCTTCCAAGCGCTCCATCCTGCCGTCGACGAGCACGAGATCCGCTGCCACAGCGAAGGCGGCCCGTCTAAGCCGTGTCGGGATCTCTCGTGCTGCAGCCTCGATGACCGACGACGCGCCGCGCTTCTCGATGAGCGTACGGATCCGCTCAATCCTGCGGCCGACAGCCTCACCCGAGCGGTGTCGGAACCGATGCATGGACCAGATAATGTGGTGCGCGCGCTCCGCTTCTTCCGCGGACACATGCCCACTGGCCTCCATTGCCGCGATGAGGAGCGCAATGAATGCGTCGTCTTCATCGAGTGTGCCCACACCAACTGGGCGACGTCTCGCTGATCGGGGGCGCTTGTCATCTTCCGTCCTCTCGTCAGCAACAATCACGTCGGCACTCACCCGCGCATCGTCTGCTCGCTCGCATCGCGGTCCGTCTGTCGAACGTGTTGGAATGCAAGCGGCAGGCGAACCGAGACGATGGTGCCGCTCCCGTCCGCGGCGGCTGCGTCGATCGTGCCGCCGTGCCGCGCAACAACCTGAGCGTGCGATGACCTTGACGCGGCCCTTTAACTCCACCTCGCGAGAATCGTACTCACGCGGCGTCGCTGAGTCAGCACGAATCCAGCGTTGTGCAGATGTCGCGGCGCGCCGACGCGTGATCCTGACGGGACGGGGTCGCCGCTGAAGGGTTGGGCACCCCGGCCGCCTGAGCGACGTATACTCATGATAGCTGTAGTCGAAGGGTGCGGCGGGCGTCCGCTGCAGGCATCTGGATCGTCGGGCCGCCATCCTCGTGGTCGTCGCGAGACCAGGAGGATGGGAGTTGCCAGGCTCGGTTCGCGGATCCTCCGCATGTCGGCCCTTCATGTGTCTCGGCGGCAGCCCACCTGTACAGTCACAGGACGACGAGACCACGACGCGAGGGCTTGCGCGATCTCGTCGCGCCCGATGCTCGCCCACCGGCGCCCCTCCTGCCAAGGAGTCAATGTTGCCTTCCTTTATTACGGCGCCATCACTGCTGGCATACCGCGTTCACCACTATTCGTGGCAGTTCGGGGGCTCCGCGGTCGTGCATTGCGACATTGACTGACGCCGAGATCAAGCAGCTGACGACCGACCGGGGTCTGGCGCGCTCAAGCGAGGGAATGATGGCCTGCAGGAAGGGTTTCGACGTCTTGATAGCCAGTGACGGGTCCGACGCTGCGACGGCGGCGGTCACAACGACGGTGCGGTTTCCGTGGCCGAATGGAGCCCGCGGGTTCGGCGTGGTCGTTAGGCAAGGACGCGCCGACTACCGGCGATCGATCCTCCTCGCGAAACAGAGTCGAGCGTCACGATGATCCGGCTGGCATGATGACACTGAGAGGTCTGCTCCCAGTTCGAATCGCCGCTGCATGCGTGCTTACGCTGTTGGGCGCGGCGGGCGCGCACCGCGTGCCAGCGCAGACCTCTGCCCCGGTCGTGTACGTCATCGCGATCGAGGGCATGATTGATCTCGGCTTGGCGCCGTTCCTGGCTCGAACCATCCGCGAGGCGCAAGCCGCGGGCGCGGCAGCCGTGCTGCTCGACATCAACACCTTCGGCGGTCGAGTGGATGCGGCGGTCGCCATGCGCGACTCGTTGGTCAACGCGCCGGTTCGGACCATCGCGTTCGTGAACCAGCGTGCGATTTCCGCCGGTGCGCTGATCGCGCTCGCCTGCGACACCGTGATCATGACCAAGGGGGGCACGATCGGCGCGGCGACACCGGTCGTCGGCGGCGGGAGCGGCGACACGCAGCCGGCGGACGAAAAGTCGGTCTCCTACGTACGCTCCGAGTTCCGTGCGACCGCGGAGGCCCGGAATCGGCCTCCGGAGTTCGCCGAAGCGATGGTGGATGTCGACGTGGAGATCGCGGGAGTGATTGAGAAGGGCAAGCTCCTCACGCTCACGGCTTCCCAGGCGCTCGAGCACAAGGTGGCGGAGCTGACGGCTGACACGCTAGACGCGGCTTTGGCGGCGGCATTGCCGGGCGCCGAGGTGCGCGTCGCCCGGCAGACCTGGGCGGAAGCCCTCGTGCGGTTCCTGACGCATCCGGTCATCAGCTCGCTGCTGATGACGGTCGGCCTGCTTGGGCTGCTCGTCGAGATTCGGACGCCGGGCTTCGCGGTGCCGGGCACGATTGGCCTGATCTCGCTCGGACTCTTCTTCTGGGGACACTGGATCGTCCAGCTCGCGGGCTGGGAAGAGCTGCTGCTCATCGCCATCGGGGTGCTGTTGCTCGCGCTCGAGGTGTTCGTGATTCCAGGGGTGACCGTTGCAGGCATCGCAGGAATCGTCGCGCTCGTGGCCGGACTCGGCATGACGCTGGTCGGCGCCGGTGCCACCGTGTCCGTCATCATCACCGCGCTTGGACAGGTCGCGATCTCGATTCTGCTGGCGATGGCCGGCGCGTTTGCCTTCGTTCGCGCCCTGCCCCGCCTGCCGTTCGGACACCGGCTCGTGCTCGAGACGGGTATGGCGGCCGACCGAGGCTACGTCTCGGCGCCCGAGAGCGACCGCCGGTGGCTGGGAAAGACCGGCACCGTGATCTCGCCGCTGCGACCGGCAGGCATTGCGGAGTTCGACGGCGCCCGGGTCGATGTAGTGTCGGATGGTGGCTTCGTCGATGCCGGGAGCACGATTGAGGTGACACGCGTGGACGGCAACCGGATCGTCGTCCGGCGGTCGACACCGCGCCAGGAGAACACAGATGCCTGAGCTCGATCCCACGGCCATCGGCGCCATCGGGCTGCTGATCCCGGCCGTCGTCCTGTTGTTCGTCGTGCTGTACCTCGTCCCCGTCCCGTTGTGGATTGCCGCCTGGTCTTCTGGGGCGTATGTCGGGCTGCTCACCCTGGTGGGCATGCGACTCCGCCGCGTGCCACCCTCGACCATCGTCACGGCCCGGATCAGCGCGGTCAAGGCGGGACTCCAGGGGGTGTCGGTCAACGACCTCGAGGCGCATTACCTGGCGGGCGGTAACGTCGTGCGCGTGGTCAACGCGCTCATCTCCGCGGACAAGGCGAACATCGAGATGCCGTTCAAGCGCGCGGCGGCGATCGACCTGGCAGGTCGTGACGTGCTCGAGGCGGTCAAGATGTCCGTCATCCCGAAGGTGATCAACACCGCGCGGATTGCTGCCGTGGCGAAGGATGGGATTCAGTTGATGGCCGTTTCGCGCGTGACCGTGCGAACGAATATCGACCGCTTGGTGGGCGGCGCGGGCGAGGAAACGATCATTGCGCGCGTCGGCGAAGGCATGGTGAGCACGATCGGCTCCGCCGCGACGCACAAAGACGTGCTCGAGAACCCGGATCATATTTCGAAGAACATTCTCAGCCGCGGTCTGGACGCGGGCACCGCCTACGAGATTCTGTCGATCGACATCGCGGACGTCGACGTCGGCGACAACATCGGCGCCAAGTTACAGATCGATCAGGCGAACGCGGACAAGCAGATCGCGCAGGCGAAGGCAGAAGAGCGCCGTGCGATGGCCGTCGCGCTCGAGCAGGAGATGCGGGCACGCGTCGTCGAGGCGGAGGCGGAAGTACCACGGGCCATGGCTGAGGCGTTCCGCCAGGGCAACCTCGGCATCATGGACTACTACCGCATGAAGAACATCCAGGCAGACTCGTCGATGCGCGAGTCCATAGCCGACGGCAGCAAGGACGAGCCGACCCCGCCAGGCCGGTAGTCTCGGCATTGCCGTTTGTGGAGCCCTAAGCTTGTCGTTCGAAGCGCTTGTCCTGCTCGCCCTTTTCATCGTGCTGCCGCTGATTCAACAGCTGATACAAGCGACGCGTCAGCGGAACCAGCGCCCTCCCGAGCCGGCCGAGAGGCAGTCGCCGGGGACGCTCGCGCGTACGCCGCCACCACCCGAGCTGGCGGTTCCGCCGTTGCCGGAGGCGCCTCACGCGGCGTCCGACGCGATCCCCGCGGGCGGTCGTATGCCTGCGCCAGACGCTGGCGGACCAGTCACAGTCGTGCTGACGCCTCACCGCACCACGGGACGACGCACCGCGGCGGGCCTGCGCACTCGTCGCGACCTGCGCCGCGCCATCGTGCTGGTGACGATGCTCGGCCCCTGTCGGGCGAGCAGTCCCTATGACTGGCCAGAGCAGGCCGGGCGCCCATGAGCCCCCTGACGGGACGTGCCGTGGCTCAGGACGTTGAAGCAGATTACTGTCACCAGCGAGGCGGAGCCTCGGGTGCTCTGCAATCTGCGGGGACCTTTCACGAGAGGATGCGCTGGTGATCGAATTCACGCACATTCTGTGTCCGACTGATCTCAGTGAATCATCACGGCGTCCACTGACGTATGCAGCCGCCCTGGCCCGGTGGTACACGGCGCAACTCACCGTGTTGTACGTGGTGCCGACATTCGACCCAATACCCGTGCGCTCGGGCAGCCTCGACGGTCCCATTCAGATGGTCTACCCCGTCTCACGTGAGGAGGTGTTGGAGGAGCTGCGCCGCGTCGTGGATGACGCGGGTGCGGGGTCGATTGCCGCCATCCTGACAGCGGAAGCTGGTGACCCCTCCAGGACGATCGTCGATCAGGCACTCGCCGTCCGCGCAGATCTCGTCGTGATGGGCACCCACGGGCGCAGCGGGTCCGAGCGTTTCATGGTCGGATCGGTTGCTGAGAAGGTCGTGCGCACCGCTCCCTGCCCGGTCTTGACCGTACCGCCACATGTCACCGCGACATTACCCGGTGAGGTACGATTCAAGAGCATTCTGTGTCCGATGGATTTCTCACCGTCGGCCTTGCAGGCCTTCGGCTTTGCGCTGGATCTGGCGCGGCAGGCCGACGGCGCAGTCACGGTGCTGCACGTCATCGAGTGGCTTACGGAGGAGGAGCCGCGGGAGCACGCACACTTCAACGTGCCGGAGTATCGCCAGCATCTGATCGACGACGCGCGCCAGCGCGTGCAGGCGTTGATTGCGGAGGAGTCCAGGACCTGGAGTGCGATTCACGATGTCGTCGTGCTCGGGCGGGCCCATCGCGAGATCCTTCGTATCGCGGGCGACGTGCAGGCCGAACTGATTGTCATGGGTGCGCAGGGACGCGGCGGCCTCGGTCTCGCGCTCTTCGGCTCGACGACGCATCAGGTCGTGCGGGCGGCGCTATGTCCCGTCTTGACGGTCCGAGCCGCTAACCATGGGGGCGGGTGATGACGGTAGCCACGTTTTGTTTCACTGCGCGGTGATGCTCCATCGAAGCCTTCTACCCAAGCAAGTACGGCAGCTACGAGTTGCCCGACGCGTTATTGCCACATCGCGAGGTGGGCACTTGAGGCTGGACGCGCCGCCATCGGAAGAAGATCTCAACGCCCTGGTGGCGTACTTGGCCACCGATGAACATGCTCCCGTGATGCCACCGTCATGATCGCAACCGCTTCCGAACACATCGGGAGTGGGGCCGTCAATCACCGATCAGGTTAGGACGCTGTCCCCACGATTGTCCCTGAGACGCGGCAAAACGGCCCGCTTTGAGCCAACGGCAGCCAAGTCACTTGATTGGCGAAGTGTTTGAAACTGTTGGATTTGCTAGGAAAATCGATATTGGTCGAGAGGCAGATTGGCGTTTAGACACTATGCAGGGCGCGACAGTGCGGGGCATGGTTGCTACGCTCCACGCAGATCTCACTCAACGAGGAGGCGTGATGATGCAGACCATGACCCGCGGAAACGAGTCTAGCGCAGCGACCGGCGACTTGTTGGTAGCGTTCGAGCTGAGCCAACGCTGGTGGAAAGTCGGCTTTACGACGGGTATGGGGCACCGGGTGCGCACGCGCCGGATCTCCGCGGGCGCGCTCGAGCTGCTGGCCCAGGCCATCGCAGACGCCAAGAAGATGTTTGGGCTGGCGGCGGAGGCGCGGGTGATCAGTTGCTACGAAGCCGGTCGGGAGGGGTTTTGGCTGCACCGGTATCTGACGGGGCGCGGTGACACTAATTACGTGGTGGATTCGGCGAGCATCGAAGTCGATCGGCGGGCCCGGCGGACGAAGACGGATGCGGTGGATCTGCGAGGGTTATTGGCGCTGCTGGCGCGGTATGTGGCCGGCGATCGGCGCTGCTGGCGGGTGGTGCGGGTCCCAAGTGTGGCGGATGAAGACGCGCGCCAGCTGCACCGGACGTGGGAAACGCTGCAGGGAGATCGGACGCGAGTGATCAATCGGCTGAAAGCGGTGTTGGCCACCCACGGCGTGCGGCTGGCGATCACGGCTGACTTTCTCGAGCACGTGGCGGCCGCGCGCGTTTGGGATGGGAGTGCAATCCCGCCGGGGGCGTGCGAGCGCCTGACGCACGATTGGGTGCAGTTGCAGGGCATCGAGGAACAGGTGGCGGCGGTGAAAGCCGCGCGCGCCCGCCTCCGGGTCGATCCTGCCACCGCGACCGGCCGTGCGGTGCAGGCACTCCAACAGGTGCGGGCGATCGGGGCGGGTGGCGCATGGGTTTTGGCGACGGAGATTTTTGGGTGGCGCGAGATCCGAAATGGACGGGAGCTCGGCGCGCTCGTCGGATTGGCGCCGGCGCTGTATCAGAGTGGGGCGACGCAGCACGATCGCGGGATTACGCGGGCGGGCAATGCGCATGTGCGGCGCATGATGGTG
>WHSN01000147.1 GCA_009380045.1 Luteitalea sp. | reverse complement strand
GCAACGGTCTCTACGTCCAGATGGCCAGGCTGGGTCTCGCGGAAGCGCAGGCGCAGACGGGCCAATACGATCAGGCGATCGAGACCTTGACGAGCTTGTCGCAGCAGAACGACGGTCAGGTGCCGGTGGACGGCGTGCTGATTCGTCTCGGCCGGACCTATCTCGATGCCGGGAAGCGCACCGAGGCGGAGCAGACCTTCAACCGGATCGTCGAGGAGTTTCCCGACTCGCCCTTCAGTGCCGATGCGCGCCGGGAGCTCGATCAGCTGAAGCGCACATAGCGGAACAACGCCGCCTACTTCGCCCTTACCTCAGCGCCAAAGCGGTAGGACAGGATCTTGTACACGAGCTTCGCGCAGAGGAAGTTGGGCGCGACGTTCCCCGGCATCGGTGCGAGCTCGACCAGATCGCACCCGACCACGTTCCGCGACTCAATCACCCGGCGCAGGAGAGCCAGGGTCTCGTACCAGGTAAGCCCGCCCGGCTCCGGGGTCCCGGTCGCCGGCATGATTGCCGGGTCGAGCCCGTCGCAGTCGATCGTGATGTAGACGGTCTGGCCGAGGGAGTCGACGATCCGCTCGATCCAGTTCAGGTCCTGTCGCATGTTGAAGTCGTAGAAGATCTCGGTCGGCAATGTCGGCGCCGCGGCCGCTTCCTGAGGCGACAGGCTCCGGATGCCCACCTGGGTGGTGCGGGCGTACTCGAGCACGCGGCGCATCGCGCAGGCATGGTTGTGCGGCGTCCCCATGAACGAGTCACGCAGATCGGCGTGGGCGTCGATCTGCAGCACCGACAGGCCGGTGTGCTTTTGTGCAACCGCGGCGACAATCGGCGCGGTGATTGAATGCTCGCCGCCCAGGATGAACGGGAACTTGCCTCGGGAGACGATCTCGGACGCGACCCGCCGGATTTCCTGTATCACTTCGTCGATGGTCGCGAACGGAAACTCCATCTCGGGAAGGGTGAAGATGCCGATGCTGTGCACGTCGGTTTCGGTCTCCTCGTCCCAGAGCTCCATGTGCGACGACGCCCTCAGGATTTCGTGCGGTCCGTTGCGCGTGCCCGCGACGTACGACGTCGTGCGGTCGAGGGGGACCGGAAGGATGACAACCCGCGCGTGCTCGAAGTCGGTGGTCGTGGGGGTCGTGCCGCCGAACTCAGCGACGGCGACACGGTCGTAGTCAAACGGCAGATTCATTCACTTCCTCGAAGCGGTCGTTCGGAACGGGCTGGCCGTCGATCGTCATGATCGGCGAGGTCAGGGTGAATATGGGCTTCTGCCGGCGGGCGAGCAGCGGCGGCGCGGTCACGGCGAGCGCGCTCGCCAGGACCGGGAGCACGATCGTCGCGTCGGCCTGCACCGTCACGCGCGCCGAGGTCGCTGACAGCTTGCCCCAGCTCTGCGCCTCTTCCAGGCTCGACCCGGACGCGCCGCCGAAGTGCGGAACGTCGGTCACGATCTGGACTGCGTAGCGGTGGCCGGTGACCTCGGGGCTGTAGAACTCCGCCTGAACGCTCGCCTGGTTGATGAAATTCTTCGGCGTGCCGCCGCCAAGGACGATCGACGCGGTTCGCGGTCGCCGGATCACGAGGTTCGCCGACTCGACGATGTCGCCGATTGTGTCGGCCATACCGGCGCCGCTCACCTTCTGCCGCGCCTGCGACAGGCCCATGCCAATCGAGGAGTCGGCTATCGCCGGACAGAAGATCGGCACGCTGGCGCGATAGGCCGCCGTCAGGATGCCGTTGCGGCCGGTTGTCGTCCAGAGATGCCCGCCCAGCAGGTACAGGAACTCGCGCGTGGTGTACGGCCGCGGCGGCAGCGAAGCCGCGAAATCGGCAATCCAGTTGTCGTTGGCGATGAACTCGTCCTCGCTCGCATAGGTGTCGTAGACCCGGTCGATCCCCTCTTCGGCGAGCGCGGCGTCGTCGGCGTGCGGCGACCCGAGGTAGTGCCGCTGACCGAGTGTTTCATGCAGGTCGTGATACAGGTTCGCCCCGGTCGAGACCAGACAATCGACGTAGCGCTGCTCGATGAAGTGCGCGACGATCAGGCGGAGGCCGCCGGCGCTGAGCGCCCCGGCCATCCCCAGGAAGATCGTCACCTCGTCCTCGAGCATGCGCAGCCAGATGCGATGCGCCGTCGCGAGATTGCGGCCCTGGAAGGAGATGCGTTCCATGCGCGACAGAATCTCGTCCGCGGTGAGTCCGCTGTCGACGACGAACGGCTCGACCGGCGTCTGCAGGAACCGCGATTTCTTCTTCATGCGCCGCCAATTATAGCGACTAAAATGCGCGGCCGATTCGCAGGTAGACCGTATTGCCGCTCGCCACGTCGGCGCCGTCGTGCCCCCACGCGGCGCCGGCGGTAACCGTCAGCCGCACGAAGTACGCCGCGACGATGTCGGCCGACAGCTCACCGCCCGCCGCGATCTTGGCATCGCGCACCGTGAAGCGGTGCGCCCACGCGTGTCCGGCGTCCGCGAACACCGCCGCATGCAGCGAGTGCAGCATCAGCGGGAACGTACCGATGCCGCGCTGCGGCCGCGCGATCGGGAACCGGTAGTCGCCGTTCAGCAGCGCGACGCGCGTGCCGGCGAAGGCGTCGGAAGGAAAGCCGCGCAGCAGGCTGATCGCCTGGCGTCCGAAGTCGACGACGTCCCGGCTCGCGCGCGAGCCGCCGAGGTGGAATGTCCGTCCGCCGTTCTGCCGCCCGAGGGAGAATCCGCCGGCGGCACGAAGCGCCAGCACATGGTGCGGCGCCGCACCCCCGAGATACGCGCGGGCGTCCGCAGTGATCGTGGTCGCGCGTGATGATTCCGCAGACCCGAAGCCGGCATGCTCCGCGGTGACCCCAACCGACACGCCATCCTCCTGGCTGACGGAGTAACCGAACATCCGGGCCGTGCTCGTCGCCCATCCACCGCGAACCGCATGGCGAGTGCGCGACTCGAGGCGGTCGGCGAACGTATAGCGGTCGGTGATTCGCAATATCGACGCGGCAAGCCGATGCGTCGCGCGCACCTGTCGGAAGGGCAACAGAACACCACCCTCGATGTCGTCCGCACGCAAGGTGGCGCTGGTTGGACGTCCGGCGTCATCGGGCGGTCCGGCGCCGAATGCGGTCGCGCTCGACGCGCTGACGAAGAACGTCGGACGCCATCGGTCGTAGACGTACCGCAGCTGCCAGTCGGGCCTCGCCGCATCCGGTGAGACCGCATCGCTTGGCGCGTCCAGCAGCCACGTCGCCCAGGTCGCGTAGGCATGGCGCGCGAGGACGTCCGCGCCCCCGATGCCGATGCCCGCCCGGAGCTGATCGGAACCGGTCTCGAGGATCGGATTCCAGGACGTTGGCATCAGCGTCGGCAGCGGCGAGTACGGGTCGGCGCCGGCCGCGATCAGGAGGTCCGGAACAATCGCCGTGGTTGTTTCAGCCGCAGGAGGTTCCTGGACACCAGGCGCGATGCCACCCGAGGCGGAGTGAGGGTAGGCGATGGTGAACAGATCGAATCCGTCAACCGTGTAGCCGACGAACACGATGGTGTTCCCATCGGCCGATACGTCAGGCGACGTCGCGCCGCCGGGAAGCGCGGTCAGCCGTCTGCCGGGAATCGGCGAACCTTCGGCGGGGAATTCGTACAGGTCGAACGGACCTTCGTCGTAGTCGGCCGCGGCGACGATGGCCCTTCCATCGGGCCTCCATGCGGGTGTCACGATCCGCGCCGCCGGGTGTGAGGCGATGGTGCGAGCGGCGCCGCTCGAGACATCCACGACCACGATCTCGGACAAGGCTCCGAGCCGCTGCCGAGCCACCGCCACAGACTGGCCGTCTGGCGACCATCGCGGCGTGTTGAACTGTGTTTCCGGTTCGGACACCAGCGTGGTGACGGAGCCGGCCGTCCATCGGGCCGTCGCGCCGAGCGTCGGCGGCGCGTCGGGGGATACATCGGGGACGGATGCGCCCCGGCCTGCCCCGGGGCCAAGCGACAGCAGCACCAGATCGCGCCTGCCGCGATGCTCGCGTACGCCGACGATTGTCCGTCCATCGGGAGACAGATCCGGGTCCTGCACCCGCGCCTCGCTGGTGAGCGGCTGGACAGCGCCAGTGTGTCGGTCGAGCGCGTAGAGATCGCTGTACAGGCTGGCGTTCCGCCGCCATTCCTGCTGATCGAACACGATCACGTTCACGCTGACGCCAAGGGTGGAGCCCAGAAATCTGTCTGCCAGCCGGCGCGACCCGGTCCCATCCAGCGTCACCGATCGAAGGGCGGGAAAGCCGCTTGGGTGACGAAGCGAATAGACAATCGTACCGGCACAGCCGCTGCACGCTGGCGCGAAGCGTGGCCCGCTCGCCAAGTGGCCGTCACGCGTGATCCGCGTGGCGTCTGCCATCGTCGCCGCACCGTCCTGGCGAAGCGCTGGCCCGCCGATCGCCCGGTGTGCGGCAAGGTGGTTGCGGTACTCGTTCCACAGCGATCCGAGCGACTGTTCGTACACGGTGCGGAATGCCCGTGAGCCCAGGAACGGCGCGCTTCCTGCCGTTTCCTTCGCCAGTTGACCCAGCGAGGCCGCGCCAAACCGATCGGCGAGGTACTCGTGGAATCCAAGCCCGTAGGCATAGGCGCCGAGCCCGTCCGGCCAGTCGGTCAGCCCGCCGTTCACCCGATCGAGCGGCTCGAGCCTGCCGGCCCGCGCGGCTTCGCGCTCAATCAACCGGAAGTCGCCGGCGTGCAGCCGCCCTTGACCGGTCAGCGCACTCTCCTGCCATGACGCCAGCCCCTCGATCTGCCAGGCGGGCAGGAACAGGTTGGGGAAGGCGAGCGGCGTGCGTCCGAAGAGCCCGCGGAATACCCGCGCCCAGCCTTCCGAGCGATCCAGGTGAGCGATGTGGGTGAACTCGTGGATGAACACCATCCGCATCCAGTCGTCGCTCCGGCCGATGAACTCCGAGCCGCCCGGCGCAGCGGCGCTGACGAAGATCGTGTTCCGCGGCAGCGGAGACGCCCAGCCGTTCGCGAGGTCGGTCTGATCCGCGAGAATCACATGTGTCCGGCGCGGCGCCGGGCTGGCGAGGCTGGCCGACACGCGGTGCCACGCGTCCTCGGCGATCGCGCTCAGCCGCGCCGCCGCCGCGTCCTCGCCTTGATGAAAGTAGATCACGAAGTGCTCGGTGGAGAGCACCCGGAAGCCGAGTCTGGGGTCGATGAACGACGCGGCGGCGGGGGCGGCGCCGGCCAGCGCGGCACAGAGCAGCGCCAGGGCGACAGATCTACAGACCAGCGCGCGCCACATCTTCGAGAAAGAAGAAGTCAGCCAACGGTGACAGGTGAATGCCGGCGCCGGAGCGCTGGGCGACCACGACATTGCCGTTTGTGCCAGAGGCTGATGTACGCGACAGGGTCGGGGTTGTTCGGCCCGGTGGTCATGCTGGCGACGATCACGTTCGGATTGGTCGTCGGACGGTTCACGCACGACGCGGCGGCAAGCGTCGACGCCCGGACCAGCAGCGTCCGCAACGTCCAGCGCGTCATGCCTGCGGATCGTTCTGGAGGGCGGCGAGCGTCGCGAGTGCCTCGATCGGGGTCATGCGCTCGATGTCGAGCGCGGCGAGCTTCTGCCGCAGCCGGTCGTCTGGCTGGGGCGCCTGGAAGAGTCCGAGCTGGCGCTGCGGCTCGCCGGGGGTGCCGCTCACCGACGGACGGCCGCCGCGGGTCAACTCGTCGCGTTCGAGGGCGGCGAGAATCGCCCGCGCCCGCTCCACGACAGGCATCGGCAGGCCGGCCAGCCGCGCGACCTGAATGCCGTAGCTGCGATCCGATCGGCCTGGGACGATCTTGCGCAGGAAGATGATGTCGTCGCGCCACTCGCGCGCGGCGACGTGGAAGTTGACGACGCCCGGCGTCGCGTCCGCGAGGTCGGTCAGCTCGTGGTAGTGCGTGGCGAACAGCGTCTTGGGCCGCGCCTTCGGATTGGTGGCGAGGTGCTCGGCGACGGCCCAGGCGATGCTGAGCCCGTCGAATGTCGCCGTGCCGCGGCCGATCTCGTCGAGCACCACCAGGCTGCGCGAGGTGGCGGTGTGCAGGATGTTCGCCGTCTCCTGCATCTCCACCATGAACGTCGAATGGCCGCGGGCGATGTTGTCCGACGCCCCGACGCGCGCAAAGATGCGATCGACGAGCGCGAGCTTGGCCTCGCGCGCCGGCACGAACGAGCCAATCTGCGCCATCACGCAGAGGATCGCCACCTGCCGCAGATACGTCGATTTGCCGCCCATGTTCGGTCCGGTGAGCACGACCAGCTGGCAGGCGGAGGCGTTCAGGTTGACATCGTTGGCGACAAACGGATCGCCGCTCGAGGCGGTGCGGCGTTCCACCACCGGGTGGCGGCTGTCAGCCACGGTCATCTCGTCGCCGTCATGGACGTGAGGCTTGGTGTAGTTGCCGAGCGCCGCCGCCTCGGCCAATGCCGCCAGCACGTCGAGCGTGGCCAGCGCCCGAGCCGTCGCCTGAATGCGGGGCGCCTCGGCCGCGACCGCGTTCCGGAGCCGCTCGAAAATCTCGACCTCGCATTCGACAATCCGTTCGTCGGCGCCGAGCACCTTCTCCTCGTGCTCTTTCAACGCCGGCGTGATGAACCGCTCGCCGCCGGCAATGGTCTGTTTGCGGCGATAGTCGTCCGGTACGGCGTGCAGGTTGGCCTTGGAGATCTCGATGTAGTAGCCGAACACGCGGTTGTAGCGGACCTTCAGCGAGCTGATCCCGGTGCGGGCGCGCTCGCGCTCCTCCATCGCCGCGATCACCTGCTTGCCCGACCGGCTGATCGTCTTGAGCTCGTCGAGCGCCTGGTCCACTCCGTCGCGTGTGAACCCGCCATCGCGCGCGAGCACCGGAGGGTCGTCGATCAACGTGGCCTCGATGTGATCGCGCACGTCGACGAGCTCGTCCAGTGCGGAGACGAGCGAACGAACCAGCGGCGCCTGCAGGTCAGCCAGGACCGTGCGGATGCGGGGGACGACGGTGACCGACTGTTTCAGGCTGACGAGGTCCCGTGGCCCGGCGGTGCCCAGTGCGGCTCGGGCGACCAGCCGCTCGAGGTCCTGCACCCCTTTGACCGCATCGCGGAAACGGCCGCGATCGGTGACTCGGAAGGCCAGCTCCTCGACCGCATCCAGGCGATCGCGAATCGGATCGAGGGCGAGGAGCGGACGCAGCAGCCAGGAGCGCAGCAGCCGGCTGCCCATCGGCGTCACGGTGCGGTCGATCTCGTCGAGCAGGGAGCCCTCGCGGCCGCCCTCGGACCCTTCGACGATCTCCAGATGTTTGAGCGTGGTCGGATCGATGATCAGGGCATCGGCCAGGTGGCGGAACGAGACCGCGCGAACATGCGCCAGGTCGACTTTCTGCGTTGACCGCAGGTAGTGAACGAGCGCACCGGCGGCGCTGACCGCCGCCGGTTTGCCGGCGAGGCCGAACCCATCGAGGCTGCCGGCGCGCAGCTGATCGAGCAACGCGCGCCGCGCCGCTTCCGGGTCGAACGCCCAGGCGTCGACTGCCGTCACCGGCAGTCCGGTGGCGCCAATCATCGGCCAGCGGGTCGCGATCCGCTTCATCGCCCCTGCCGCAGCGCCGTCATCGCCGGGGACGATGACCTCTCGCGGCTTCAGGACGGCAAGCTCGTCGGCGAGGCCCTGCACGCCGTCGGCGCTGCTGTACTCGGCTGTCGTGAACTCTCCCGTCGACACGTCGAGCAACGCCACGCCGATCCGTGACTCGGTTGGTGCAATGGCCATCAGAAACGCCGGCGCCCGCGCATCCAGGTACGCGGTGTCGGTGAACGTTCCGGGCGAGACGACCCGGACAACCTCGCGCCTGACCAGCCCCTTGGCCTTCCTCGCGTCCTCGACCTGGTCGCAGATCGCGACCCGGAAGCCCTTCTTCACCAGTCGCGCGATGTACGAATCGACGGCATGGAACGGCACGCCGCACATCGGAATGCCGCCGCCGTTCGCGTCCTTCGATCGCGAGGTGAGGGTGATTTCGAGCGTGCGGGCGGCGAGCAGGGCATCTTCGTAGAACATTTCGTAGAAGTCGCCCATGCGGAAGAACAGGATCGCGTCGCGATGCTGCTGCTTGGCGTCGAGATACTGACGCATCGCCGGCGTCGCCGACGTTGACATATTCTAAGCATAACGCATGCGTGTGCTGGCTCTGGACACGACGACCCGCGCCGGAAGCGTGGCGGTCGTCGACGAGAACGGTGTGCTTTTCGCCGAGCGCGGCGATCCGTCCCGCTCGCACGCCGAGCGGCTCCCGGGAGATCTGATCCGCGGCATGGCGGCCGCCGGTCTCCCGTGGAAGGCGATCGATCTCTTCGCGGTAGCGTCTGGACCCGGGTCGTTCACCGGGCTCCGCATCGGCATCGCCACCATTCAGGGGCTCGCCTTCGTCGGCGGCAAGCGCATCGTCCCGGTGTCGGCGCTGCTGGCGCTGGGCTACGGGGCCGCGGCCGGCGTGGCGTGCGGCGAGATCGTCGGCGCCTGGATTGACGCGCACCGGCGCGAGGTGTTCAGCGCCCTCTACCGTGTGCGCGACACGCGTCCCTACGATGTCAATCGGCTCGAGGAAATCGAGCCGGCGGCAGTTGGCGATCCGGCGGCCACGTGGCTGCGCTGGACCGATCTGGCGCGACCGGCAGCGGTTGCCGGGGACGGCGCCGTCCTCTACTCGGACGTGTTCGGCGGCGCGGCTCGCGTCGTCGAGCCGCTGGCGCTGGCGCCGATCATCGGCTGGATCGCGATGGCTCGCGCGCGATGCGGCGAAACTGTGGATCCGGCGGCCGTGCAACCGCTCTATGTTCGCCGTCCGGATGCCGAGATCGCCAGGGATGTGGCTTTAGAGTCCCGTCCGCGTGACAGGTGAGATGACCGCCGCGCGGGCCATCCCTTCTCCCCCCCGGCGCGGTCCCCGCGCCGGGAAGCACGCCGCTGCCGCGTGGCTCCGCGCCCGGAGCTTCCCGTATCCTCACTCGCCGCGCCTTGCCATCGGCGCTCCGCGCCCCCCGGCATCGACGCGTATTTTTGTGACGGGACACTGATGGGCATCGTCATCGAGCCGCTCCGATCGGCGGACGACGTCGACGAAATCCTGGCGGTGGAGCATGCGTCGTTCACCAGTCCATGGACGCGGGAAATGTATCTCGCCGAGCTCAGGAACCCCGAGGTGTCGTTCTTCTTCCTCGCGCGCAGCGGCGACACCGTCGTCGGCTTCTGCTCCTTCTGGCGGGTGCTCGACGAGCTGCACATCAACAACCTGGCGGTGATCCCGGGCCGTCGCCGGGAAGGGATCGGAGCGGCGCTGCTCGAGCGCGTGTTGCGTGAAGGGACGGAACGGGGCGCCGACCGGGCGACGCTGGAGGTGCGCCGATCCAACGCCGACGCCCGCCGGCTGTACGAGCGATTCGGCTTCGTCGTCGCCGGCGTGCGGCGCGGCTACTACACGAATCCGCCCGAAGATGCGCTGGTGCTGTGGCGAGAAGAACTGGCTCACGGCTGATCTTGAAACCGGTGGCCCAAAGTGTTACGTTCCCCTCGGATCCACTCACCAAAGGAGGCGGACCATGAATGAGCAGTCTCAGGACATCAAAGAGCAGTTGCTCGCGACCGACGAGGAGTTTCACCAGCTCGCGACGCAGCATCACGAACTCGAAGGTCGTCTTCACGAGCTCACCGCCAGGCACTACCTCTCAGAGCCCGAACAGGTCGAAGAAGTCACGCTCAAGAAACGAAAACTGCAGTTGAAAGACCGCATGGAGAACATCGTGCGGCAGCGGACCCGACGGAACTGACGCGCGGCGGCGTCACGACGGCACGTGGTTCGACCTGTCTCTGCCCGGTCGAACGGCGTGTCTTCGTGGTTAGATAAGGATTGATGTCGTCTGCACGCATCGATCCCGCTGGCCTGCCGTTCGTCGCCGGGGCGGTGCTCCTGGCGGTCATCGCGGGTCTCGCCGCCGGCTGGATGCCGGCGATGCCGTTCGCGGTCCTCGCCGGGTTCTTCCTCTTTTTCTTCCGCGATCCCGATCGCCAGGTTCGAAGTCGGGCGGGCGTCGTGCTCTCGCCCGCGGACGGCCGGGTGCTGGTCGCCGGTCCGGCGGTGGCGGGGGCCGGCCCCCCGGGAGAGTGGCAGCAAATCAGCATTTTCCTGTCACCCATGAACGTCCATGTCAATCGGGTGCCGGTGTCGGGGCGAGTCACGCGCGTCAGCTACACGCCTGGGAAGTTCCTGCCTGCCTATCATCGCGACGCCGCGGCCACCAACGAGAGAAGCGAGATCTGGATCGACCACGAGGGGCAGCCGGTGGTGGCGCGCCAGATCGTCGGGATCCTCGCCCGGCGCGTGGTGTGCCGGCTTCAGACCGGGGCGACGGTCCAGGCCGGAGACCGCTACGGCGTGATGAAGTTCGGCTCGCGCATGGACGTCTTCCTGCCGATCACCGCCGGAATCCGGGTGACCGTCGGCGAGGCAGTACGGGGCGGCGAAACGGTCATCGCGGTGCTACACTCAGCGGTCCGCGGACATCAACGTCCGCTCCCCATTTCTTGATGGATCACGAGCGCGCCAACACCCAGGCTCTCCGCCGCGGCACCGATCGGCCGCGGCACCGGGTTC
>WHSN01000235.1 GCA_009380045.1 Luteitalea sp. | reverse complement strand
TGACGCCACCACCGCCACCGATATTCATTGACATAGCGAATACTCCAATGGTGAATTGCGAATCATGAATCGTGAATTGTGAATGACGCTCGATTCACAATTCACAATTCACTATTCACGATTCCTTACGCCGTCTTCTTGATGAAGTAATCGACGAGCTCCGACGAGGAGTTGTCCATCTCCACGTTGAAGTACTCGAGGCGGCTGGTCAGGTAGTTGTAGAACCAGACCGCGGGAATCGCGACGAAGAGGCCGAGCGCGGTCTCGACGAGCGCTTCGGCAATACCGGCCGACACGGCGCCGATACCGCCCGAGCCGGTCGACGCGATGCCGACGAACGCGTTGATGACGCCGACCACCGTGCCGAGCAGTCCGACGAACGGCGCCGTCGAGCCGATGGTGGCCAGCGCGCTGATCCCCTTCTTCAGGTCCGAGGCCGTGAGCGCGGTCGCACGCTGAATCGAGCGGCGGACGGTGTCGAGCACGTCCTCACGCTGCAGAGCGCCGCCGCTCTCCTGCTGGAACTGATACTCCTGAAGGCCGGCGAGCACGACCTTGGCGAGGTGGCTGTAGCGGTAGTCCTTCGACGCCGACAGCGCGATCGCCTCCTTCAGGCGGCCGTCCTTGAGGTGCTTGGCCACCTGCGGCGCGTACAGCTTCGACTGCTTGCGCGCCTGGCTGAAGGTGTAGATACGCTCGATGGCCACGCCGATCGACCAGAACGACATGATGAAGAGCACGATCGCGACGGCCCACGCCACGGCGCCCATCTGCTCGAACATGCCGATCAGGTCGAGGCCAACACCCTCCTGCGCAAATGCCGGGGTAGCCGTCGCCAGCATCCCGAGCCCGGCGTATGCGATTCGCGAAATCTTCCGAACGTTCATTACTGAGTCCTCCGCAAAGAGTTGAAGATGTTGGTTCCTAGCTGAGCGTGAACTGCACCGTGACTGTCATGATGACCGGCACCGGCACGCCGTTGAGCAGCGTGGGTGAGAACTCCCACTGGCGAACGGCGTCGAGCGCCGCCTGGTCGAGAAGCGGGATCGAGCGAAGGACCCGCGCGTCCGCCACGCGGCCGTTCGGCCCGATGGTCGCCTCGATGATCACGACGCCCTGCACGCGCGCAGACTGCGCAATCGGCGGATAGCTCGGCGCCACGTGCCTGGTCTTCTGGGGCGGCTTGATGTTGCCGCCGACGCGCACCGGCGCGGCCGGAGGCGGCGGGGGGGGCGGCGCTTCCGGCAGGCCGCCGACGACACCACCGACGACGCCGCCAGGGATGCCCCCCGCGACGCCCGGACGGTCAAAGCTCGTGTCGATATTGGTCTCCGGGCGGATCTCGGTGGGCGCCTCAATCGGCGCGGCGGCCGGGTTCACCACTTCCACTGGCTTCGGCGCCGCGGCCTGCGGGGGCGGCGGCGGGGGCGGCGGCGGTGGGGGGGGCGGGGGCGCGGCCACAAAGGCCATCATCGACGGCGGCGTGGGCAGAATATCCGCGGCCAGCAGCGGAATGATCACGATCGCCCCAATCACCACGGTGTGATCAAGGATCGACACCGGGACGGTGTACCACTGCTTGTTCCCGACCTTGATGGATGGATCGACGATGTCGCCGAACATGCGTTCTGTGCGTGGCACCGGTCTAAACCCTCCTAAAGCGTCCCGTCAGCCGTCCTGAAGAGCGGCCGATTATAGCGAGGCTCAAAAATTACTGTCAACGAACGAACCGATGGAGCCCTGAAGTGCTCCAACGACAGGCTTAGACACCGGTTCTTGGAAAGTGCTCCGGGGTTATTGTCCGGAAGTGTCCGTCCGAGCAGACCGGGCATTTTATCTCGCTTTGCCCGGATAGCAAGGCCCCTTTTATCTAATGATTTAATCCACCAAGGCCCGATCCGCATGTAAGCGACCGACACACGATACACATCGTCCCCTGCCCGCTGCTCTTGCGGACGCGAGCTCGACCGCAAGTCAGCCCTGAAACTCTGCTGTCAGGCTCGTCACGGTCGAGTTCGAGACCGCGGCTAGAGGAAGAGCGGTCCGAACACCACGGCCACGATAGCCATCAGCTTGAGCAGGATGTTCAGCGACGGTCCGGACGTGTCCTTGAACGGGTCACCCACCGTGTCGCCGACCACCGCCGCGCGATGCGCCTCGGAGTTCTTGCCGCCATGGTGGCCCTTCTCGATGTACTTCTTCGCGTTGTCCCACGCACCGCCGGCGTTGGCCATCATCAGCGCGAGGAGCGCGCCCGCGCCGATGGAGCCGATGAGCAGCCCGCCGAGAGCCTCCGCGCCGAGCACGAGGCCGACGACGATCGGGACGATGACGGCAATGGCGCCCGGGAGCACCATCTCCTTGATGGCGCCGTCGGTCGCAATGCGCACCGCGCCCGCCGCATCGGGCGGAGTCGTGCCCTCCATGATTCCGGGGATCTCGCGGAACTGGCGGCGGACCTCCTCGACCATCTTCATCGCCGCGCGCCCCACCGCCCCCATCGTCAACGCGCCGAAGAGGAACGGCATCAGCGCGCCGATGAGCAGGCCGAGCAGCACGTCGACGTCGAGCAGGTTGAAGGAGTTGACGCGCGTAATCTGGGAATACGAGACCATCAGCGCCAGCGCGGTGAGCACTGCTGACCCGATCGCGAACCCTTTACCCGTCGCCGCCGTCGTGTTGCCGAGGGAGTCGAGCGCGTCGGTGCGGTCGCGAACCTCCGACGGCAGGTGTGCCTGTTCCGCGATGCCGCCGGCGTTGTCCGCCACCGGTCCGTAGGCATCGGTCGCGAGCGTGATGCCGAGCGTGGAGAGCATCCCGACCGCGGCGAGGGCGATGCCGTACAGCCCCGCCATCTGGAAGGTAATCCAGATGGCCAGGACGATCGTGATCAGCGGCGCCGCTGTCGACAGCATGCCGAGGGCGAGGCCACCGATGATCACCGGGCCGGTGCCCGTGACCGCCTGCGCGGCCAGCCGCTGCGTCGGTAGGAACTCATACGCCGTGTAGTACTCCGTGGCCGTTCCGATTACCTGTCCGGCGACGAGGCCCACGAGCACCGCCCAGAAGAGGTTGAAATCGAGGCCCAGGCCCGAGATCAGGCCCGCCACGCCGATCAGGACCAGCGCGCCCGCGCCGAAGATGCCGGCACGCAGCGCCCAGAGCAGCCGCCCCATGTCGGCGTTCTCGCTCGTGCGCACGAAGAAGGTGCCGATGATGGCGCAGATGGCACCGATCCCCATGACGCCCAGCGGCAGCGTGAAGGCCGTCGCATCGTACGTGGCGTCGGAGCCAAACGGCAGCACGGCGTTCTCACCCCCGCCGACGATCCCGACCGCCGCCAGCGACATCGTCGCCACGATCGCGCCCGTATACGACTCGAACAGGTCGGCGCCCATACCGGCCACATCGCCCACGTTGTCGCCGACGTTATCGGCGATCGTCGCCGGGTTCCGCGGGTCGTCCTCAGGGATGCCCGCTTCCACCTTGCCGACGAGGTCGGCCCCGACGTCGGCGGCCTTCGTGTAGATGCCGCCGCCGACGCGCGCGAAGAGCGCGATCGAGGACGCACCAAAAGCAAAGCCGGTAAGCGGCTGGTAATGCTGGAACACGAGGTAGAGCCCGCAGATGAAGACGAGGCTGATGCCGACGACGGTCATCCCCATGACGGCGCCCGACGAGAAGGCGACGCGGAGCGCCGGGTTCAACCCCACCCGCGCCTTCGCCGCCGTCCGCACGTTCGCGCGCACGGCGATGTACATCCCGACCCAACCTGCCGTGGCCGAGGCCACGCCGCCGAGCACATAGGCGATTGCGGTGCGCGGCAGTCCCGTGAGCGCACCTGCTTCGACGAGGCCGAGAGCGGCGAACTTGCCGGTGATGTCGTAGTCGACGAACACGGCGATCAGAACGGCCACGACTGCCACGAAGGCCGCGAGGAACGTGTACTCACGGCGGAGAAAGGCGGCGGCGCCGTCCTGAATCAGCGCGGCAATCGCCCGCATGGTGTCGTTGCCGGTATCTTCCCGAAGCACCCGCCGCGTCGTCACCACCGCGAACAGCAGCGCGAGCACACCAGCACCAAGGGCCAGGTAAACCAGTTCCATTCAGTCTTTATCTCCTGCTTTGAATCCTGCCTGGCAGCGACATGCCGCCGGTCAGGAAAATTCGAATGCCCTCTTCCACCGTCATCTCGGGAAAGAAGGCCCGTTCCCGGGGATACAACGCGATGTCGCCCAGGTACAGATGATTGGTCGGGACGTATACCGCCACCAGCGATTCAGGTCCCCGCCCCCTATCCAGCGTGAACTCCTTGGTGAGAAACCCCATCACCAGGCCACGGTCCGGATCATCCACCATCACGACGCGCTTGAACCCGTACTCGTTGTCCGGCGAAAACGCCACCACGAGCTGTCTCACCGGCGCGTAGATGGTCCGGAAGACCGGAATCATCATCAACCAGCCCTCGGCGCGCGCGAGCACGCGGCGGCCGATGACGTTGGTCGCCACGACGCCGACGAGCAGCACCACCAGGAGCGTGATGAGAATGCCCAGCCCGGGGACCTCCCGGCCAAGGACCTGCGTGGCAAGCGGCGCGGTGAAACGGTCAATGATACCGAAGATCCACACCAGCGCGGCAACGCTGATGACCAGCGGCACCGTAATGAAGAAGCCGGCGAGAAACCGCCGCCGCAGCCAGAGGATCATGGCCAGCCCGCTCCGAGCGCCGCCAGCAGGAGCGACCCGATGGCAATCCGGTACCACGCAAAGGGGACGAACCCGGCGCGCCGCACGAACTGCAGGAACGGCTTGACGACGACGAGGGCGGAGAGAAAGGCCATCACGAAGCCGAGCGCAATCTGACCTCCCGTGAAGACGGACCCGATTTCGACCGCCCGCTCTGGCGCCATCCGACGAAACTCGAGCATCTCGTAGACAAAGGCCGCGGCCATCGTCGGCATGGCCAGGAAGAAGGAGAATTCAGCCGCGGCGGGCCGATCGAGCCGCATCAGCATGCCGCCGAGAATCGTGGCGCCCGACCGCGACACGCCCGGCACCAGCGCGAGGACCTGGCACATGCCGATGCCGAGTGCCCTCGACAGCGGCGTCTTCTCCGCGTCGACGACGTCCGGCTCCGCCCTGTACCGCTCGACCAGCAGCATCACGATGCCGCCAGCCACGAACGAGATGGCGATGATGCCGAAGCTGTAGTAGAGCACCGTCTGGACGTACTCGCCGAGGAACGCGCCGAAGAGGACGGCGGGAATGAAGGCGGCGAGCAGCATCAGCGTGAACTGCTGCGCGTCGCGGTCCGACGGCAGGCCCGCGATGACGGTCACGATCTTCACGCGATAGAGCCACATCACCGCGAGGACCGATCCCGGCTGGATCACGACGGTGAAGACGGGATCCTCATAGCCGAACAGGCGTCCCGCAATCAGGAGGTGCGCGGTGGACGAGACGGGCAGGAACTCCGTGAGCCCCTGCACCACGCCAAGCACCGCCGCGATCAGATAGTCCAAACGACGCGTGTCTCAGGCGACCCTGAAGCTCCGCCCTTACGAGGCGCGCGCGCGTCCCGACTTGCGGCCGGGGCGCGCCGACGTCGCCGCGCCGGCC
>WHSN01000150.1 GCA_009380045.1 Luteitalea sp. | reverse complement strand
CTGCCCGGCTTTATGCCGCCGCCCTTGCTGAGCGCGGGAATGACCAGGGCGAGCATCGATCCGAGCGAGCAGGCGGCGCACACACGCAAACGCTCGCTCCACGGGTGGCGCACCGACGCCAAGGTATAGAGCCCGCACAACCGGAAGATCAGCGGCCAACCCGCCGCCAAGGTTGCGAGCAGCAGGACGTTTCTGAGCGTGATGCGCATCGACAGGAAGTTGTCGAGCCCTTGCGGCATCGCGTGGAGATTGCCGAAGATCAGCACGCCGGCCAGCGTCGCGAGCGCGACGGAGGTCTCAAGCGCGGCGATCAGCTTACCGGCCGCGATCGGACGCCGATCGGCGATCGCCTTTTCGCGCCTCTCGCGAGGAACCGACGCGATGATCGGCGGGAAGTCGAACGACGGAAGACCTTCGAGGGTTGCCATACTGTCCAGATTTCACGGCTGTCGGTCAGAGCCGGCGCCTTACAGCATCCGGTAGAGCGCATCGGGAATCGGGAAACGCCGATTCGTCAGCACTGCACCGATCACGGTGACGCCCGAGGCGACCAAGGTCCGGGTCGCGCGACGGGCAGATTCGCGCTTGGTCGAGTCCGCAGCGACGACGACGATGACTCCTCGGACTAATCGCAACAACCCTGCAACATTACTGCCGGCCGCATGGCCGCCGGCGACATCGCTGCCGACAACGATCGGTTCCACGTCGACGATCACGTAGTCGAACTGCGCCAGAAATTGGGTCATCCGTGATCGCGCTGCGGCGCTCGTGAACGTCGGGCGCTCGACGGCGGCACCGGTGGGAACGATCCACAAATTGCGCTGGACCCGAACCGAGAACTCAGCCAACGGCGCCTCCGACACCAGCGCCTCGGCCAGCCCGGATGCGTTCGGGACACCGAAGTGATCGTGCAGAGAGGGACGCCGAAAATTGGCGTCGATCACACACACGTTCCGAGTCGTACGTTCGACGAGCATCTCCGCGGCGATCGCAGCCAGACCATCCGAATCAGCTTCCCTGCCGATCGGCGCGAAGGCGACACAGCGCGTCGCCTCGCCGGACACCGGGAGGAACACCCTGTCGACAAGGGCGGCGAGGTGCTGCGCGGCCGGATGATCGCGCTCCCGCGCCGGAGGACGCACCGTGCTGACAAACGGCGCGGCGTCGACGGCGTCGTCGTCGACGGCGTCGTGTCGATCGATCCCCCACAGCCCTTCACTCGTCGCCTGGTCGACCTCGTCAAACAGATCGGTCCCGGAATCCTGCCCCTCGGATCGGCGGAGCGCATCCGCGAGACGGCTCATCTCGCCACCTGGGACAGGTTGTACGCCTCACCAGACAGGCGAAGGCGAACCGTAATAGCTGGACGGCTGAAACGTGACACGAGGGCCACGGTACCAGCGAGGTGCGAAGTTCCGGTGATCCTCGTGTGACGTTTGCTCGACGTGCAAACCCGCGGCCCGCACAAGGAACGGACCATCATTTCGAGCCCGATGGCAATGTCGCCAGCACTGGCACGCCGAGGAACGCTTGAACTTCGTCCGCCGTTCGGAAGTACGGATTCAATTGATACAGCGCCAATGCAGTGAGCACACTCGCCGCCAGCGCCACCACACCCGCCAGAGCCAGCATCATCCCGCGGCCGGACCTCGCTGGCGTCGTCGGGACCGTCGGCTCTTCCGCGAGGGACACGTTGGCGATCCGCGTGCGGTCGAGCGCGTCGGAAATGCGGGTCTCTTCCTGCTTCTGTTGATAGAGCTGGTAGCCGTCCTGCGCCGTTTTCACGTTCCGGAGCAGCTCTTCCTGTTTCGCCGTCGCCGAGTCGAGACGCTGGGCCTTGGCGCGGTACTCGGCGATCGACTGCGCCAGGGCTGTCGCCCGGGCATTCTGGGCGTTGCGCTCGGTCGCCACGCGGACACGCTCGTCCCGCAGCCACTGGTGCGTGGGGTTCTGGTCCGTTGTTTGTGCCGACGTCGGCGTGCTCTCCGCGTCGGTGAGCGCCGTACGGATCTGCGCGATCTGTGTCTGAACCTGCTTGACCGGCGGATACTCTGGCGTGAATTTCCGAAGAAGATCAGTCTCCGAGAGCTCCAGTTCGAGCAGCTTGGCCTTCAAGCTGCGGATCAGATCGCCGTTCTCGCTCGTGAGAATCTGCGTCGTCTGCCGGCTCGGCGTGGTCGCGATCTGGCTGTCCAGCGTGCGGATACGCTGATCGGCTTCGGCAATCGCCGCCTGCGCCTGTTGAGCGCTCGCCTCGAACTCGGCCAGCTGCTGCAACGCATGGTCCCTCTCGGCGACCGGCGCGATTACCCGTTCGGTACGGCCGAACTCGGCGAGCCGGGCCTCCGCCTGATGAAGCTGCTCTTCGAAGTTCCTGGCCTGCTCGACGAAGAACTCGTGCGCGCCTGCCGGCCGATGGACGGCCAGGTGCTTCTCGACATACAACCTGGCCAGGTTCGTCAACACCTCCGCGGCGAGCACCGGATCGTGCGACCGGTAGGTCGCCTCAATCAACGTCGTCCGGCGGAGGGGATAGACGACCAGCGCCTGCTGGAGATCGCTCACGGCGCGAGACACGTCCGCGCGCGACGGCGGCTCGCTCGCGACGGAGCCCGGCGCCGGGACGACGAGGCCCGACGCGATCACCACCTGCTCGAGCAGGTCGCGGCTTTTCAGAATCTCGACTTCCGAGTTCAGCTCGTCCTCTTGCACGTCAGCGGACGCCTGCGACGTCGCGTTCGCCGACGGGGTCATCACCGGATCCATGCGCTCGCGCTTCACGAGCACCTTCATCGTCGCTTCGTACTCGGGCTTCATGAGCAGCACGCCAACGGTCGCGCCGCCGAAGACGACCGCGAACGTCAGGAGCGCGGCCCATCGATGCTGGTACAGCGGATCGATCAGGTCCCGGAAGCTGGGCAAAGTCGAACGGCCGATCGTGTGATCTTCGGAAGTCATGTGCATACAGAAACCGGCGCGTCAGCGGAACAGGGACACAGGATCCAGATACAAGCCGGGGTGCGGAAGGAACGGCGCGATCTGCGACATGCGGCTTCGCGGCACGAACAGGGTGTCTCCCGGGCGCAGCATCAGGTCTTCGCTCAAGTCGCGCGAGCCGAACATCTTCTTGACGTCGATCTGTTTCACTTCGAGCAGCTCGTTCGAATAACGCCGGAACACCACCACCTGCGAGTGCTTCGCGGACTTCGTCAATCCGCCGGCAAACGCCAGCGCCTGCGTGACCGTGGTTGCGCCGCGCAGCTCGAATTTGCCCGGGCGCTGCACCTCGCCGGTGGCGACGAAGTACGGCTTCTCGAACTCCTTGAGGACGATCGTCATCACCGGGTCGCGAATAATTGGCGAGTACGCCTCGAAGAGCATCTGGCGCAGCTCGGGAAGCGTCCGGGACTGCACGCGGAGATCGCCGACGCCGCGCAATGACGCGTAACCGTCGGGCTGGATCGTGATCGTCTGGTCGAACTCTGGAACGAAGGGAAAGCTCAACTCGATGACATCGCTGGGCGTGAGACGATAGCGGCCGCTCGTCCAGAACTCGAAATCGGCGGGGTCCATATCGTCGGCCGCGGCATTGCCGCGGACAGGCTCCTGATACTGAGGACTCTGGGCCTGAGGATTCTGGGCGGCGCGAACAGGGTGGTACAAGCTGACACACAAAATAGCAATGGGGATAGCTCGGCTGTTCATTACCGCTCCAGACCGCTGACGAAGGCACGTAGTGCGGGTCGAAATCTCGGTTAAGCTTACAGGTCGCGTGGGAAGGAGGGGATGAGACTCGAGTCTCAATTTTTTCAGGATTGTGTTCCTATCCTATGAAGTCCTATATAGTCATCCGTGCACCTCGAGGGTCGCGACCGGAATGACCAGATGTGCTCGGTCTGGCGACCCGGAGACACCCGCGGCCACAGCGAAAGGCGACAACAGTGACGACGCAGCTGGAAGGGATCACCGTCGCGTTGGTGGAACCTCAGATTCTCATTCGCGAGGCACTGAGACTGCTGCTCAACGCCGACGGCGGAATCAAGGTTGTCGCGGACGCGTCAAGCCCTGGCGAGATTCTCCCGGCCCTTCGCACCGGCCGCGTGCACGTCGTGCTGATGTCGGTGGAATCTGGCGGCGAGGATCCGTTTGGTCCGCTGGGCGAGTTGACCAGCCTCTTGTCCGAACATCGGCGGGCGCTGGTGCTCACCGCCGACGCCGACCCGGGCATGCACCTGCAGCTGATTGAGCTTGGCGCCATGGGCGTGTTCATGAAGGACCAGTCGAGCGACGTCTTGGGCAAGGCGATTCGCAAGGTGCACGCGGGCGAACTGTGGCTGGACCGCACGCGAACCGCGAACATCATCAACCGCCTCACCGGCGGCCGAAGGGATGAGCATTTCGAAGCGGCGAAGGTTCAGTCCTTGACCGCGCGGGAGCGCGAGGTGGTGGCGCTGGTCGCCGACGGCTTGACGAACAAACAGATCGCCGAACGCCTGTTCATCAGCGAGGCGACCGCTCGCAATCATCTGACGTCCATTCTCGCCAAGCTCGAGCTTCCAGATCGGTTTCAGCTCGCCGTCTATGCCTTCCGCCGCGGTCTCGTGCTCTGCCCACAAACGAGCGCCATGCTCAGGATGTCCGCCACCATGAAGGGCCGGCCGGTCAAGCGCAACGACCGGGCGCTCGACGCGGAACGCAAGGCGTAAACACCCCAGCCGACACAGCCACAGACGGGGCGGCAGACCCGAGCTACCAAAGCCTCGGCGTCCGACGACCACAGAGCTCCAAGGCCGATCCCTCGATCGATATTTGTTCGGGGGTCGGAGGGGTGTGTTAGGCTGTGCCGTTGTCCCTCTTCCGCCAAGGGAGGTGACGGGGATTGCACCGAAAAGAAAATTGCCTCCGTCGCGCCCGCGAGGTGGCGGGCCGCGCCGAGCGTCTCTCGAAACTGTCGCAGCATTTCGGCGAGGAGGCAGAGCGCCTGGCCGAAGAAGCGGCGCAGTGTTTGAGACACGCGCGAAACATCTGTGCTCGCGCGAAGTCTTGCGCTGACGAAGCGCTCCGGCTGCTGACCATGGCGGACAGGCCGTCGTCTTTTCAGCGTTCCGTCGCCGGCGCCGCTCGCCCCACGATCCTCGTGATCGACGACGACGACTCGTTGATCACGACATTCGCTCTGACCCTCAGGCTCGAAGGGTATCAGGTCCGGACGGCTCTCAGCGCTGCGCACGCGCTGGCCCAGGCGCAGAGCGGCCTCGACGCCATCATCATCGACCATCACCTCCCCGAGGCTGATGGCCTCGGCCTGCTCCGGGCTCTGCGCGCGAGGTGCCACTCCACGACGCCGGTTGCGATTGTCACCGGCGACAACTGCCTGAACGAGGACGTATCGAAGGAGCTCAGCGATCTCGGCGCCCAGGTATGGCTCAAGCCGATCTGGGGCGCCGAGCTCGTCAAGCGCATCGGGCGGCTCATGAGCGCGTCGAGCTCCTAGCGACCAGCGCCTCCGGCCGCCGGTGCGCTCGGATTCTCCTTCGACGTGATCGCCCGGCGACGTCGCCGCCCGTGAAGTGCGAGCACAGCCATCCATCCACCAACAATCAGCAGTCCGCTGGTCTCGCGCGCTTCCTCGACGGCCATGTTTCTCATCTCCCACTGCTCGAACATCCGCGTGTAGATCCCGGGATCGGCGACGTCGGTGGACCAGACCAGTCCCCAGAGAAGGGCAACGGCAGCGACGAGCAGCGGCGCCCACGCCGGCACTCCGCCGCGGCGACCCGCATAGGCGGCGACGAGCATCGCAGCGCCGTAAATCGCCATCCACCGGGCGGGATCGGGGTCGTTGAGTTGAAGGACCGCGGCGAGCCCGAACAGCGCTGCCATCGCCCAGTTGAACACTCGGAACATCACACGGCCCCTGACGCCTGCTGCCCCGGCGCACGTGACGACCCTGCCGACCGCGGCTACGCCGGACGGTCGCACGATCACCTGTCCTGCTGAATCAGTATCGGCGGTTCACCACGATCACCGCCGAGCGTGCCCGAGCGCGCTGAAAGACGATTCGGAAAGTCCTTTGCCCCGGTGATGAGCGAGCCCGGCCGCGACGTGGAACGATCTAGAACCCGAGGGTGAGACCGACGCGCAACGCGCGCGGCGCGCCCGGGTACGCGTATGGGACCAGCCCGCCACGGAAGTCGTCGAGAGTGAAACCATACTCCTCATAGCGATCGTTGGTCAGATTGACCCCGTCAACGAACACGAGGTGGCGGCCGAAGGCGCGGCGCACGCGCAGGTCGAAGGTCGAAGGACCGTGGATCCCGAGCGAGTTGGCATCGTCCAGAAACGCTCCGCTGGTCCGGCGGTAGCGCAGGGTGGCGGCGAGTTTCGACGACACGTCGACACTCGCGGCCAGGGTCAGGCTGTGCCGCGGCACATTCTTCAACTGTCTCTCGCGGTCGTCTCCTTCGACGCGTGTCAGCGCGTAGCTCACCGATGGCTGAAGCCGGTTCCAGATCCGTCCGCCCAGTTCGAGCTCGGCGCCGATGTGACGGCTCTCGCGGAGGTTCGCATACGAAAACGTCCGGACGTCGAAGTCGATCTCGTCATCCACGTGCATGCGATACGCGAGCGCGCTCCAGTGCAGGCTCGCGCCGCCACCCTGCAAGCCCACTTCGACGTTGGTCGCGCGCTGTGGAGTCAGACGACGATTGGAGATCGTGAACGCGCCCCCTTGGAAGTCGGGGTACGGGCGGGGATCGAACAGCTGGTTGAGCGTCGGGACCTTGAACGCGTTCGATACCTGCGAGAACAGCCACACGGCCGGCGTCTGGCTCAGACCGACGGTGACACCGAGCCGCGGCGACCAGGCCTGGTGACTCGAGCCGTCTGGCGCCCCAAAGGCGTCGTCGCCAACATGGTCCCAGCGCATCGCCCCGGATACGCGGACGCGCGGGATCAGGTTCCATGCCGACGACACGAAGACACCCGCTCGGGCGCGACCTCCCGACACCTCCGGCCCGGTGACGCCCGGTACCCCCTCGTCGCTCACGGGGCGATACGAGGTCTCGAGGCGCTCGCGCGAAACATCGATGCCGAACCGGACGACCCCCGCCTGCACCGCATTGCCAAGCCGGCGTTCGCCTTCGACGGCGCCGCCGATGCCCCTGGTCGAGAGCGTCCGCGCTTGACGGTCGCCCAGCGCCGGCGCCAGAAGAATCGTGCGGGTGACATCCTCATCACGGGTGTTCGCGTGAATGCGCGCCTGATATCCCCACGAGCCGGCCGCGCGCTGAAGCGCAAAGGCGGTCGCGAAGCCGTGCCGCTGGAGCTCGTCGAACCGCGAGAGCGGATCCGAGGCGCGCGGATCACGGCGCGCCGCGTCGAGCGTCAGCGCGCCGGGATCGTCGTTCGCACGTCCGTTGCCGCTGCCGTTCCACCTCCAGACCGTTGGGCCGAACCGGCCGTCGAGGCCGGCGGTGCCGCCGACGTAGTGGGCTCCGGAGTGGTTCGAGACTCCCGACGTCCGCCTCAGGATTCCCGAGAACTCGGCGGCGGCGCGCGCGAATTGCCGCCGGACGACCCCGTCGAACGTCAACGTGCCAAAGGCGCCGGCCGTCGTCGCGATCTGCGCCCCCCGAGCGCTCCGATCGGTCAGGACCTGAATCACACCGCCGACCGCAGCGTCGCCGTACATCGAGGCGCCCGGGCCGCGAGACGCTTCAATGCGCCGAATCGACGAAAGAGAAACCACGGACCAGTCGGCCAGCCCCGACTCCGTATCCGCAATGGGAACGCCGTCGATGAGCAGCAGCACGTAGTCAGCCTCTCCTCCGCCGAAGAAACCGCGGGCCGACACGAGAGGACGTCCGGCGTGAACGGCGCCACGTTCAACCTGAAAGCCCGGGATGAAGGACAGTGCTTCCCCGAATGAAACGGCCGGACGGGTCTGCAACGTCTGGGCGTCGAGAACCGCGGTGGCTGCCGGCACCTGGGTCGGCTCGGCGTCACCGCGCTCGGGTGTGACGACGATGTCAGCGTGGAATCGGGCCGGCTCCTCGTTTTCTGATGGGGTTCCTGATGGGGTTCCTGATGGCTGCTGGCCTCCGGCGGCGCGAGGGGCAGCGGCGAGAAGGAGATGAAAGGTGATCGCGGCTGCGATGCGGGCCTGCATGATGATGGGCGCTCGTCGGCGTCGAACGACGAGCCATCTTAGAACAGGACGCCCGAAACGGAGAATCGGAAGGTGAGCCCTTCCGATGCTCCGTTTCTGGCGGAGGGGTGTGGCCGGTCACGCGAGGCGGGGCGTCCGCGGTGCGTGCGGGGCGCCGGGGGCTACCGCGCCGGGGCGACGAATTCGTCGGCGCCGACGTCGGGGCCGGCGTCCCGGGCGCGGCTGTGGCCGTCGATGTCGGTCGGCTCGGCCAGCGCGAGGTCGGCGACGTCGAGCGCGGCGGCGGCCGTCGCCCGCAGGTGCAGGTCGCCGGCGGGCGCGTCCACGAACAGGCTCCGCGGCGCGCGGGTGACGTTGCCCGAGGCGATGGCCCAGGCGCCGGCCCGCGCCACGATCGGGCCGTCCACCAGATTGTTCGCCACGATCAGCGCGGTCGCGCCGGCCTCGCGATACTCGATCGACGCCGCCGCGGTCTGCGAGAGGACCACCGTGTTGTGCACCACCACCGTGCCCGGCGAATCCACCACCGCAATCCCGGGCCCGCCCGCCACCGACTTGCCGCGATAGATGAAGTTGTTGGCGACGCGCCCGCCGCGGTGGTCCACCCCGTCGCGCTGATCCGTCAGCCCCAGCGCCACGCCGGTCTGACAGTTGAAGAACAGGTTCTGCTCCACCGTGGTGTCGCTCGCGCCCGCGCTGGCCGACACCGCCGGGCGCGCCCACGCCCCTTTGGCGGTGCGGATCTGGCGGAACGCGTTGCCGCGAATCGTCCAGCCGCTGGCGCCGACCAGCTGCAGGCCGGCCGACTTGCTCGTGCCCGTCGTCGTGTATTCGAACGAGGAGCCCTCGACGAGGCCGTCGGCCACGTCGCCGATGACCTTGACCAGCGCCGCACCGGCATCCAGCAGCCGCAGATTGGTCAGCCGCGGCGCCTGCGCGCCCGCCTCGATCACGATCGCGTTGGCGGCGAACCCCCGGATGGTCAGGTCGGCAATCTGCAGGTCCTTGACCACGCCCGACACCCGCAGCGCGGTCGGCGCCGCGCTCGCCACCGTCATCCCCGCGCCTTCGATCACGACATCCGCCGCCTGCCCGGTGTGGCCCTTGAGAGCCACGCCCGCCAGCTTGCCCACCACCTGCAGCGTCGTCCGGAGCTTGTAGCGCCCGGGCGCGAGCAGGATGGTGGTCTGCGAGGTCAGCGCCGCGACCGCCGCCTGCAGCTGCGGTTCGGTGGCGACCAGTACCGTCCGCGGCGTCACGCCCGCCTGGGTCACGGTGTAGACCAGCGAGCCGACCGCCAGCGTCGCGACGCGCGCCGCCGTGCTCGTGTTGGCGGCGGCGGTGAACGCGATGCGCCCCGCGCCGAGCCCCGCGGGGCTGCCGACCACTTTCAGCCACGCCGCCGAGGCCCCGACCGTCCAGCCGCAGCCCGGGCTGCTGGCGACCACGTCCACCGCGCCGTCGCCACCCGCCGCCGGCAGTGTGCCGCTCGCCGTCGTCAGCCCGACCTGGCAGCGGCTCAGGGTGAACGGGTTCGAGGCGACGCTCGCCGTCGTGCCCAGCGGCCCGACCGCCAGCACGTGCGCCACATACGACACGCCGGCGACCGGCGCCGCCGTCAGCCGGTCCGCCAGGTTCACGCGCATCATGCCATCGGCCGCCAGCGGCGGCTTGCCGAGCGTCACGCGCTGCAGGACCTGCGCGGTGCCCGCCACCGCGATCTCGACGTCATACTGCGTCACCGCCGGACGGCCGTCGGCGATTCGCTCGCCGTCGGCGGTCGAGGGGATGAACTCGAGCACGCGGGGATCGAAGGCGGCCTGCGCGCGAGCGGTGCTGGCGGTCAGGGCCGTCAGCAGGGCGGTCAGGACGAGGGCGCGGGCGCCCGTGCGACGAAGTCCGAGCGAGCGAAGCATAGGTCTCCCACCGCCGGCCGAAGCCAGCTCAAAAAGGCGAAGGAAAAAGTCGGGTCGACGGGGTGACAGTCTCAGTCAGCGCCGGGTCGCGGTGGTTGTTGCCAAGCACCGCCGCGCGGGCCCCGTTCGGGGAGACCTAGTGCGGAATCGGGGCCGAGCTGGTGGGGTGCGGTTTTCGAGGAAAATCGCGGATCGTGGGGGATCCCGCCCGACCGCGACCTACCAATTTTGGTGGGTGTCTAACGACTCCGT
>WHSN01000127.1 GCA_009380045.1 Luteitalea sp. | reverse complement strand
CGACGGCGTGGTCTTCGAACGGGCATACTCGAACATCCCGCAGACGCTGCCGGCGCACGCGGCGCTGTTGACCGGGCGTCTGCCGGCCGATACCGGGATCAGGGACGGAGTCGGCTTCACGCTCAAGAGCTCTGAACGTCTGCTGGCCGAGATGCTCACCGATCGAGGGTTCAGCACCGCCGGCATCGTGTCCTCGTACCTACTGCGGAAGGAGACCGGAATCGACCAGGGATTCTCCTTCTTCGATGCGGACCTGCCGTCCTCGAATGACGGCTCGGTATTCGACACGCTGCGCCGGGACGGCAGAGCGTCCGAGGACATCGCGGAGCGATGGCTGCAGTCGGTCGGCACCGATCGCGCCTTTCTGTTCCTGCACCTCGATGAACCGCGTCACGCCGTCGCGCGCGCGGCGGCAGGAGCGACCGACGACGCGATCCATCCCGAGTACGACGCTGCGATCGCGCTCGTCGACCAGATCGTCGGACGCCTGGTGCGCTACTTGAGAGCGCATCAGCTGTACGACCGCTCGACGATTATCTTGGTGTCGGATCACGGTCAGGGTCTTGGCGATCATGGCGAACAGGCACACGGGTTGTTCGTCTATGACGAAGTGCTCCGCGTGCCGCTCATCGTCAAGCAGCCGGCCGGGGAGGGTGCGGGCCGGCGCGTGACGGCGGTGGCGGAGATCGTCGACATCGTGCCGACGATCCTGGACCTGGCCAAGGCGCCGGATCCAGGCGGCTTGAGGGGCCGTTCGCTCAAGCAGTTGATCGATAGCGACGCCGAAGCAGGAGCGCCTCGATTCGCCTACGCGGAGTCGCTGTACGGCGCATACCACTTCGGCTGGAGCGGGCTGCGCAGCGTCACCGACGGCCGCTGGCGATACATCGCTGCCCCGCGACCGGAGCTGTACGACCTGGTCGCCGATCCTGCGCAGCGCCAGAATCTGGCGGACACCCGGCCCGACACGGTTGACGCGATGAAGAGAGCGTTGAAGGATTTCGATCCAGCCGCTGAAACCCTCGCCCCGACGTCGGTGGCGGCGGCCGGTGTGCCGGCCGGCGAACGCGAACGGCTCGAGGTTCTCGGTTACGTCGGGACCCGTCACGGGGAGGCGGCGGTATCGGTGGCGGCAGCCTCGATCGACGCGAAGGACACGTATCACGTCGTCGAACAATATCGCGCCGCGGTCATCGCCGCGGCATCGACGCAACCCTCGGCCGGCATCGAGCAGTTCAGGGCGCTCGCGAAAGCCGAACCTGACTCGGCCGATGTGTGGCTGCACCTCGCCGCCGCCGCGACCCGCGCCGAGCGATACGAGCTCGCATCCGACGCCTTGGCGCGCGCAGACAGGTTGGAGCCGCGCAACCCTTGGACGTTGCTCGGTCTGGCATCGACGTCGCTGAAGATGCGCAAGTTCGAGGACGCGCGACAGCACGCCGAGCTGGCGATCACCAGCCCGGCGGCCGACCCGATCGCGCGCGGGGCCGGCCATGAGCTGCTGGCAAGGGTCGCGTTGGCGCGTCACGACGAGGTCACCGCCCGCCGCCAGGCGCGGTTGGCGGAAGAATTGGATCCGGGCCGGCCGGTTGTGGCGTATGTCGAAGGACGTATTGCTCACGAGCAGGGCCGCTACGCGGCCGCCGGCGAGGCATTCGGCCGAGCGTTGTCGCTGATCGGCAAATCCAACGCACCGATGCTCCCCGACCTGCGCTACTACGCCGGCGACACGCTGCTACGGTTGAACCGCCCGTCCGAAGCCGAGTTTCTGTTCCTCGAGGAACTCGAGGCGGCGCCCTACAGCGCCCGCACCCGCGCAGGTCTCGCGGCCCTCTACCGCGCAACCGGACGCACCGACGAAGCCGCGACCACGCTCGGCGGCCACTAGCTGGCGCTCGAGTTGCCGCGAGAATGAACAAACCGATCATGCGATTGTGCGGCCAGCCCCTCGGCAGACTCTGACGCCTGCAGGAGCCAGGCGATCGCCTCAGCGATGGTCTGGAACGACGCCGCCGGGGCGTTGAACAGCGGCAGCGGCGACAAGCGCAGCCAGGCATCGGTGCACGCGCGGCACTCGTCGTCTTCGATCACCCATGCAAGCCGGCGCGTCCACGGTTCGAGGCTCCGCTCGAATCGCTTCAGCCAGCCGAGGACTTCGCGGTGAGCCCGTACCGCGGCTACCCCGACGCCTGCCACGACGAGCGCCACGCGAAGATCGTCGCTCAGCTCGAGACAGTGCTCGTCGACCAGCACCGCGCTCTGACCCGGAAGAGTCGAGCCTGACACGTGGCCGACAACCACCAGCGGCCACCACGAACCTTCGATAACAATCAATCCCCGTCCCCGGTGAGACTGTCCCAGTCCATGCGCATGCTTGTCGTGGGCGGCCTGCGCCGGGCTCTGATCTGGCTGGAACTGCCATCGCGTGGCCAACCAGGCGAGCACCTGCGCGAGCACGTCTCGAGTGCGATCGAGTCGAATGGCGCCGGCTCTACTCCATTGCGGTTTCGCGCGACGCAGCGCTGGAGGTCATACCAAGCGGGTCTCGACTCTGAGATCGGAGACGTTTCCAGAGCGCCCAATTCCACAGCCGCCGGAACGCGAGCGAGAGGCCCGTATAGACCAGGAACACGCCGCCAAGGCAGCCGACGCCAGCGATGATCTGCCCGAGCAGGCCCCCAAGCTCGCCGGTATGCGCAAAGCGCAGCCACCCGCGGGCCTTCTGTCCCAGGCTGGTTCCTTCGTACGGTTGCCACTGGATCACCTCCGCGTTGGCACTGTTCAGCGTGAGGTTCGAGCGGGCGAAGGCGTTCCAGTGGGCGCCGTCGCTGATGGTGAAGGCCAGCGGCTCGCCTTCTCGATTCGGGAGGCGCATGGACAGCACACTCCATGTCGGCACCTGCTGTTCGGCTCGCGCCCAGACGCGATCGAGCTGGGCGGGAATCACGGCCGGCCGTGGCTGGTTCTTCCCTTGACCGCGTCGGCCGGTTTCTGGACCTCGCTGCTGGCTGGTTTCGGAACTGCGTGGCCAGGTCTCTCCACCGGCGCGCGCTGATTCGCCTGCCGGCGCAGCACCGCCGCGAAGCGCAGCGCCGCTCTCTGCCGTTCCCGGCGTTCGGGCATGACCCCGGTCCAACGTCGGCGAACCTTCCCCCCGAGCAGGCCCGCTGCGACCTTGAGCGGCGGTTGCAGGACCGGCACGACCACCGCCTCGAGCGGCAGGCACCGGCGAGCCCGTGAGGCGATATACCAGGTTGCTCGCCCATGGGTACGAGATGACGGCGCCGCTGAGCGTCATGATCACGATCGGAATCAGGCACCAGAAACCAATCGCGTTGTGCCAGTTGAAGTCGCGCGCCCGTGCCGTCGACGTGCGCCGAAACCACACGATCGGTTTCAGACGCCGGAGGTGAACTGTTTGGGCAGCCAGATGTACAGCCCGGTGAGCGCCAGAGCCAGGAATGCGAGATTGCCGATCCCGGTTGCCGATCGGCCCGTCGCCCGGTGCTCGCCGGAGGCGCCCATGTACCTGTGCCAGCTCGTCATCGACTGGAAGAACTGCGTCGTCCGCGCTGAACCGGTTCCGAGAATGGCGCCCGAATACGGATTGACATACACGATGCCTTCGCCACCGAGGTTGATCGCGGCGGCCGTTCCTGGATCGCGGTCGATGGCGATCGACTGTGGCGAAGTCCCGGCTTCGCGCTCTGCACGGCGGTGAGCAGCTGGTGTGCGCTGAGCCGCGGGGCGCTTTGCGGCGTGACGTAGCGGACCTCACGCTCGATCCACCCTTGGATCTGCGGCTTCAACGCCAGGACGACTCCGGTGAACGACATGACGAGGATCACGACCGACGCGAGCACGCCGGCAGTGAGGTGGGCCCAGAAGAGAATTGAGCGAACAACCTTCATGTCCCTGTCCCCCGCGCCTAGAACGCGATCACCGACGTCAGCTGCGCCGTCCGAGGGTTGCCCGGGTTGTAGCGCCCGCCGTTGTTGTTGACGTTGCGGATGTACTCCGTGTCGGTGAGGTTGTAGACGTTGAAGCGCAGCGTCAGGTGCTGATTCACCGCATACTCGACCAGTCCGTCGACGATGTGATATCCAGGCGCCTTGATGGTGTTCGCCGCGTTGATGAACACCTCGCTGGTTCCACGTACGCCGCCGCCGAGCGTCCACCCTTTCGGCAGGCGATACGTCGTCCAGAAGCTCCCGGAGAGCTCCGGCGAGAGCGTCAGACGGTTGCCGTTGTTGGCCGTGTTCTGCGTCAGCGATTCGGTGTCGAGATAGCCGGCGCTGGCCAGGACCTGCCACTCCGGCGTGATCTGCCCGGTAGCGCCGACGGTGACACCGTTGACGCGCTGTTTGTCGTCCTGGTTGTAGACCGGCGGCACGGCGGCCGCATCGATGACGAACAGCACGTTCTCGTTGATCGTGTGGAAGACGGCCCCGTTCAACGAGAGACGGCCGCCAGCAACGTCCCACTTGGTGCCGACCTCGACGTTCGCCGACTTCTGCGGCTCCACGTTCGGGTTGTTCTGGTTGGCTGGCGCCGCGCTCAGCGTGAAGTTCGCCCCGCCCGGTGGCGTGATCGTGGTTCCGTAGGAAGCGTAGACGTTGCCGTTCGGACGGAGGCGGACGATCACCCCTGCCTTCCCGCTCAAGAGACCGCCCGAGCCTGACTCGTCAGCCGTCGTCACGTTCGCGGCACTGACGGAGCGGTACTCGGTGTTGTAGTGCTCGAACCGCAGCCCGCCGTTCACTTGTACTCGGGTCCCAAGCGACAGCGAGTCGAACGCGTAAATCGCAGCCGTGTCCGTCTGGCCGTCGGTGAACGCGTTGGTCGGCGTCACTGCATAGCCGGTGATGGGGTCGTTCGGATTCGGGTTGTAGATGTTCACGGGCGCGCGGGTCCCGACTCCTGTAATCGCCGGGGCGAACTGGGCTTCCCGGGCGAATTCGAGCCCGGAACTGATGTTGTGCTCCAGCCCTCCGGTGAGGAATCGGCCGGACACGGTGGTCTGGTTCGAGATGATCTCGTTTTCGCGGGCATTGCCCTGGCGAGCCACCGTGACCAGATCGGTCGCTGGCACGTATGACGCGACCGACTGCACGGTGCTGATGACGGCCTCTCGCTCGGTCTTGTTGTAGCGGGTCTGATTCGACAGCGCCCAACCGGCGGTCACGTTGTGCTCGACGCGCGCCATCAGCGTGTTCTGGTCGGCGCGGTCGTAGTCGAACGCCGGGCTGCCGTAGTAGTTGCTCTGGTCGACCGGCCGGCTGGTGTGCTTGGTGGTCGGCGCCAGCTGCGTCTCATGCCAGGCGGCGCCGGGAATGCCGTAGTCGGGAAGGTTGCGCTGACGGAGCACCTGCGCCGATGCGAGGACCCGGGTCGAAGTGCCGAGACCGAGGCCGAGCGAGGGCGCAAAGGCCCTGGTCTCGTTCTCAACCTCGTCTCGGCCGGCCACACCGCTGTCCTGCCACAGCGCGTTCAGGCGGAGCGCCGACTTTCCGATCCAGCTGTCGGGATTGGCTGAAGAAAGCGGCTGGTTCAGGTCGAGCGTCGCGCGACGCTGATCGGCGGTGCCGTAAGCGAGCGTCGCCGAGGTCGCTCGCGGCAGATGCGGTCGCTTTGTCTGCATGTTCACGTAGCCGGCGGCGGTGCCGCGGCCCACGTCCGAGCCGGTCGGTCCCATGAACACTTCCACCTGCTCGAGGTTGAACACATCCCGGGACACCAACCCGTCGTCGCGCACGTTGTCGACGAAGAGGCTGTTCGACGCGTTGAAGCCACGCATGGTGAACATGTCGCCTGCAGTGCTGGATGCGCCGCCACCTTCGCCGGCCTGCAGCGTGATGCCCGGCACGTTACGCAGCGCCTCGCTGAGCGTCGTGACGCCCTGGGTTTCCATCGCCGCGCGGGGGATCACTTCGATCGTCTGGGGGATGTCGCGCAGCGGCGCCGAGTACTTCGGCGACGCGACGGTGGCGACGCTGCCGCGGACGCTCACCGATTCGCTCAACGACGGGAGCGCGAGCACCGCGGTCTGCGGCGATGTGAGGCGGAACGTGATACCGGTGCCATCGAGGAGCATGTGCAGGCCCTGTTCGAACGTGAACGTGCCCCTGAGACCAGGCGAGAAAATTGGATGGATCGAATCGACCGGGATGGTGACGGTCCCGCCGGTCACGCGCTCGAATGCCGCCACCACGTCGCCGATCGGTGCCCCAGGGATGTCGAACTGGAACGTCTGGTTGCGATTGGTATCCTGCTGCCCCGAGCTCGAGATTCCGGAAGGGGCGGTGCGAGGCCAGAGCGCGCGCTTGATCACTTCGAGGCGGGGATCGAGCAGATCGCTGGCGAACGCCGGATTGGCGGCGAGACTGGTGAGGGCAGCGGTCGTGACGGCGGCGCCGAACCTGAGAAACCTGGTCGCCTGCGACGGGCGCCCGGCGTTAGCGGTCTTCTGAGTTGCGGTCCGGCGTAGTGCACGTAGTCTCTTGCGAGTCATGGCTCTCTGCTCCTGTGGAAGGCTCCACCTCGGTAATCTGTCTAGGAAACGTGGCGCAATAATGATATTGAGTCTCAATTTCAGTTTGAGGAGCATATATCCGACCATATGGGTCGGTCAAGCGATGGTGATGGCCTGACCGGAAAACGGCTGGAAAGAGCCGGGATCGGCTCGACTTACCTCTCAGCCGTCCTGGTTGGCGAGGGAAGCGGGAATTGGACTGGCTGGAGGGGCGGCGCTACAATCGATCAAACGATATTGAGACTCAGTATCAGAAAGACAGAGCCAATGCTTCTTCACATACCTGAGATCCTGGACGCCGACCAGGTGCGTCACGCGAGAGGTCTGCTCGAAGCCGCCGGGTGGATCGATGGCCGCGCGACCGCCGGCCATCAATCGGCACGCGTGAAGGACAACCTTCAGCTCCCCGAGGATCACCCCGCGTCGCGCGAGATCGGGGGGACGATTCAAGCGGCGCTGCAGCGCAGCGCGCTCTTTGTCTCCGCCGCTCTCCCGCTCCGCGTCTTTCCGCCGTTGTTCAACCGCTACGACGGCGGCCGCGCGTTCGGAAACCACGTGGACAACGCCGTCCGCCAGGTCCCTGGCACCCCCTACCGCGTGCGCACCGATCTGTCAGCGACGCTCTTTCTCAACGATCCCTCGGAATACGACGCCGGCGAGCTGCTCGTGGAAGACACCTACGGCGTGCACGCGGTAAAGCTGCCGGCCGGACATCTGGTGCTCTACCCCTCGACCAGCCTTCACCGGGTCTCGCCGGTGACACGCGGCGTTCGCCTCGCGTCGTTCTTCTGGGTCCAGAGCATGCTCCGCGACGATGGTGAACGGACGCTGCTCTTCGATCTCGACACGGCGATTCAAGCGCTCGGGCGACAGCTTCCCGACCATCCCGCCGCCGTGCAGCTGACCGGCGTGTATCACAACCTGCTTCGCCGCTGGGCCGACCTCTAGGCTTTTCCCTGGCAGGCGGCGCCGCGCCGGACAGCGTGGATGCCACATACCTTGACAAAAAAAGGGGGAGCTGACGGGGCTCCCCCAAGGCGCGTCCCAAGACGCGACCAGCGCTGCTTGCGGACCTAGAACAGGAACTTCACGCTGAGCTGCCCCTGCGTACCGGTCTGGAACAGATCGGGCTCACCGTACCGGTTGTCGTAGGCTCTGGCGCCCGACGGCGATGCCAGGATGAGCGCGTTGTAGTCGTAGCCGGCCATCAGGTTGGTGCGCGACAGATCGATCGCGGAGTCGCCTCGCGCCAGACCAGCCCCCCGGTTCAGATAGTTGAAGATGTGCGTCGCGGTCTTCTGGTTGAACACGTTGAGGATGTTCAGCTCGAAGCGGATCCTCTTGTTCTGCATCAGGTTCAGCTCGTGCGACACCAGCAGGTCCGTCTTGTTGAGGAAGGGCGTGCGGCCCATGTCGCCGCGCCCGTTGGCGAATACGGGGATCTGGTTCGTCGTGACCACATACGTGCTGATCGGCGTGCCGGTGCCGCCGTAGAAGAAGCCGCCCACCTGAGTGCCGAACGGGAACTGATACGAGCCATACAGCTTCACGACGTGCGGCCGGTCGGTCGCGAGGCGGCCGAGCACGTCGAGGTTTCCGCGCGAGTCGAACAGCAGCTCGTCGAGGTCCCAGGCGCGGTTGGCGTTGCCGCCCTGGCGCGCGACGTTACCGGTCTGCTGCTGCGCCTGCGCGGAGCTGGTACCGGTGGTCGGGGTGACGATCTCGTCCGAGCTGGCGAGACCGGCGTAGTTGCCATACAGACGGCTGTATGTGTAGCTGGCGCTGCCGAACCAGGAATTCGAGAACCGGCGGCTGAAGGTGAGCTCCAGGGCGTCGTACGTCCGCTTCGGCTTGGGGGTCGCAAACGGCAACGTCCGGCCGCTGACGGGCGTAATGGCGCCAAGACCGGAGCCAGGATTGCCGATCACGTACTCCTCGTTGCCGTTGACAATCGCACCGAGGTCCTCGATCGTCTGCTTGAGGTCGTTGTGGATGTAGTGGACACCAAGCACGGATGTCGGGTTCAGCTGATACTCGACGCCGGCGTTGACGCTGTCCTGGTACATCGGTTCGATGTCTGGATCGACATTGTTGATGCTCGGGGCGCGGCGGTCACGACGGGAGTTCGGCTCGGCCGGACGCCACAGGTCGCGGCCAGGCATGTTGCTCAGGTTCAGGCTGGTCACGTCCAGGGTGTCGAGCGACCGGTAGTAGACGTCCCAGAAGTCGCCGCCGAACGAGCCGCGAGCCAGTTCGTACTTCGTCCAGTCGTAGTACCGGCCCCAGCTCCCGTACAACTTCACCCGGCCGTCGCCGCGCAGATCGTAGGTCGCGCCGAGGCGCGGCGCGATCTTGTCGGCGAATCCGAACTCGATCGCGTTCTTCTTGATCTCCGGCCGGAACGTCGGAATCGTCTCGTTCTCGGTGCGCACGCCGAGGTTCAAGGTGAGCCGCGACCCGACAGTCCACTGATCCTGGATGTACAGCGAATATATTGTCGAACCGGCGGTCCCGGTCGTGCCGCGGTCGTTGACTTCGTAATAGCCATACGTTCCTGTGCCGCCTGCGACCGTCGCGGTCGCCGGGAACGTGGCGTTCCAGTTCAGCAGGACGTAGCCGCCTGGATACCCTGTCTCGACCGGGTTGCTCACCTTCTGGAAGCCGAGGCCGGCCTTGAGCAGGTGCTCGCCGCCGCGGTTGAACGACTGGTTGTAATCGGCGTTCATGAACCCGCGCTTGGTCTTGTCGAACACCGTGTTCAGCGCGCGAGGTGTGTTGAATGCGTTGACTGGAAGCCGAAGGCTCGCCGGAAGCCGGGTGTCGTTCACCGCATTCGAATTGTTCCAGGTGACGCTGCCCGTCGATGGGATGTCCGTATCGGCATAGTTGTCGTAGAAGTAGCCGCCGCGAACGCTGACCGAAGACGAGCTCGTGAGGAAGTAGTCGACGCTGCCGCTCGTGCTGGTCTGGTCCTGTTCCCAGCCACGGTCGATGTTCGCCGCATAACTGGCCATCGGGCTCGAATAAAATTGCGGTCCCGCTCCGTCAAAGTCGAGAAGGGTCCCTTTGACGCGAGTAGGCGTGAAGAGCACGCTGGCGTTCGCCTGCAGGCGGCCGGTCGAGTAGGTGAGCTTGCCGAACGCCTGCTGGTCGGTGCGCTCCTGATCAACGGATCCACGCTCGGCGCCGCTCGAGAACGCGTAGTCATTCGTCCGACGCACGACCCGCGGCGAATAGGACCCGAAAAAGAACAGCCGGTCGCGGACGATCGGGCCGCCGATCGAGCCGCCGAACTCGTTCCGGTTGTCCACCTGCTTGTCGTCCTGAACAAACGAGACGGTGGTCTCGTTCGAAGGATCGAGCACCAGGCGCTTCACCGGCGTCGCGCTCAGACCGTTGCCGTCGTAGAAGTAGTGCGCTTCACCGCGGAACTGATTGCCGCCCGATTTCGTCACCGCACTGATCACGCCACCGAGCGCGCCGCCGTACTCGGCTTCGATGCCGGCGGTCTTCACCTGCACTTCCTGAAGGTACTCGAACACGGTCTCCTGACGGGACTTGCCGTTCACCAGGCTGTTCGTCGTAACACCATCAACAGTGAACGAGTTCTCGGCGCCGCTGGCGCCGTTTACCTGGAACCCGCCTTCGAGCTGACCCTGGTTGACCGAAGGCGCCGTGAGCGCGATGCCCTGGAAGCTGCGCGCCTTCGGCATGCGGTCGAACTCTTCTGACGTGACGTTGTGGGCGACCGCGGTGCTGCGCAGGTCGATCTGTTTTTCGGCCTCGGCCGTGACGTTCACCGTCTCGCTGAGGGCGCCAACCGTCAGCCTGGCCGGGAAGTCCACGGTGCGGCCAAGGAGAATGAGCATGTCATCCACCTGCACCTTCTGGAACCCCTGGAGCTCGACGGACACGCTGTAGCGACCAGGTTCGAGGTCCATGCGGAACGAGCCGTCGCCCCCGCTCACAATCGTGCGCGAGGCGCCGCTCTGTTTGTTCGTCACCGTAATCGTTGCACCCGGCACCGGCGCCATACTAGTGTCGGTGACGACACCCGCGAGGCCGCCGAACCGTTCCTGCGCACCTGCCGGCAGGATGCTACCCAGCACCAGCGCGAGAAGGACCACTCCGATGTTGCGAAGTCGCATGACTTCTACTCCTTGAATGAGGCAAGCGAGCCGCTCGGTGGGTCGCGTCGGATGTTCCCGGTGGGTCTCGCTTGCGCTACGGGCCGCCCCATTGGCAAGGTGGACTTCCGTAGAGTTACGCTATTGGTCGATCATAGAACGTTCGTCACGCGTCAACAGACTTTCGTCACCTCTTTCCGTGACTTCAGCCCAACGACGTCCAATTTTCAGTAGGCCACCCTGGCCAGCTCGGCGATTTTTTGCCGCAATCTGCTCACTCCTGCCCGGCGTCAGCACCGCCGATCCTCTTCTGATCCTGTCAACGGCCTCCGCCACCCAGGCCCAGCAAGCGACGGCTGGGCGGGTGCTCCTGGCGTCAGTCGTCGACTCCAGGAGCCGGCCTCTCGTCACCGTCGGCGCCGACGACTTCGTGATCACCGAAGGCAGCCAGTCGCGCGAGGTCCTGGACGTTCACGTGGCGGACTACCCGGTCGTCATCCTCCTCGACGACGGCGTTGACGGCGCTTCCCAACAGGTACTGCCGGCCATCACCCGTGCCGCGGCCCGGTTCATTTCCCGCATTGGCCAGCGCCCGGTTGCGGTCGGGACCTTGTCGCTCGCCGACCGGTTCGTCGCCACGTTCGAGGACGACCGGGCCGAAGTGCTCTCGCGCGTGGAGCAGCTCGCCGCCACATCGGCGCCAGCCGTTCCGCTCGAGGCCATCTCATATGCCGCCCGGATCGTCGCCGACACCGGAGCGCCGTTCTCGGCGATCGTGATCCTGACGTCGCGGGCGCTCGGCTTCGTCGAATCGACCGCGACCGAACGTTTGCCGGCGGTTCTCGACAGCGGCGCGACCGTGCACGTGATCGCCGCCCGCCTCTCACCGGCCGACGATCGCGCTCCGGATGCGCCCGACCTGCTGCGCGGTCTCGCCGAGCAGACGCACGGCCAGTACACGGGAATCTTCACCACCGCGTCGTACGCGATCGCGCTCGACCGCCTGGCGGACAGGATGGCGACCGAAATGATGATTGAGTATCTGGTGCCGCCAGGGCCGGCGGCGGGCGACGTCCGGGTCGGCGCCCGCATACCGGGCGCCAGGGTCCTCGGGCTGGGAGTGTCGAAGTGAGGCTCAGTTCCTGACTTCGTCGATCTGCGTCAGCGCCTCTTGAATCAGCCGTTCGTTGTCTTCCTTGGTGATGTTGCGCTGGATGATCTTCGACGCGATCATCACCGACAGGTCGACCGCCTCGTGCCGGATCTGCTGGAGCGCGCGGGCGGTCTCCAGCTGGATCTGGCGCTCGGCATTCCGGACGATGCCCTCGGCCTCGGTCCGCGCCTTCTGGCGCAGCTCTTCGCGCAGGCGATCGCCGTCGGCGCGGCTCTGGGTGATGATCGATTCGGCGTCGACGCGCGCCT
>WHSN01000240.1 GCA_009380045.1 Luteitalea sp. | reverse complement strand
GCGCAGCGCCGGGGCCGCCGCGGCGAAGATATCCAGCCCCTTGAGCGGTGATGCGCCGCGGCCGATCCAGGCGACGATCGGCGGGCCCATCGCGCCGCCGCTCTCGCGTGGGCTGAAGCGCCGCGTGTCGATGCCGTTCGGCACGATTTGAATCGGGACGTCGGTGTACGGCTGCAGGTCCTTGCCGATCCAATTGGACACCGCCGCCATGGCGTCGCAGTTGGCCGTCGTCCAGCCGTAGGTCCATGCCGACTCGCGCGCCTTGTGCGCCGTGAGCACCAGCTTCGCGCCCGCGTGGCGCACGGCCGAGATTCCGGTCGGCCAGTCGACGTTGTTGGCGTGCACGACGTCGATGCGCTCGCGCGCCACCAGCCGCAGGCAGTCTGCCAGCGTCCCGAAATGGACGCGCACATCGGGCGGCAGATGCCGCTCCATGGTGCCGCGCTGGAAGAAGAACAGCTCACACTGGTGGCCCAGTGCGATGAGCCCTGAGCGAAGCGCGAGCATGAACGTGCTGACGCCGCCCACCTTGCAGGTGCTGTTCGCGAGGAGGATCTTCACTGGCTGGTGCCCTGACGTCAGCGGGCGGCTCCTAGCGCTCAGAGTCCTGCGGCCGCCGACGAGGTGGCGGCGCCCACCGGAGCTCCTGAGGTCGCATCGTACGACGGCGGCCGCCACAGCCCGCGCGCCTTCACGTAGCCGAGGAAGTAGGCGAGCCGCATGGCACGACGAAAGCGTTCCTCGGTGTTCCCGGTCAGGAGCGCGCGGATGTATGCGACGACGTCGCGCACCGCGTCGGTGAACATGAACCGGGGGAGCGCGCCGACGTGCGGCACCCGCCGGAGATCGATGTTCTGATCGGTCACCGGCTGAATCAGGTCGAGCGTGGCCCGCGAGTAGCCTTTTCCGATCCACCACTTGCGGTGGTACTCCTTCGTCAGCCGCCGGGCGGGAATGTGGTGGTGGACCACCATGCCCGGGATGTACAGGCCGCGGAGCCCCGCGGCGCGCACGCGGGCGAGCCACTCGGGAACCTCCTGGCCGAGCAGTAACTTCCCGTTGCTGCGCCCCAGGTCGACGCGGAAATCGCCGACGCGCTCGATCACGCTCCTCCGCACGCCGAGGTTGCAGCCGAGCGGTACGCGCCGCCGGTCTTCGAACACGAAGGGCTCGGCGCCGTAGTCGAGGATGGCGATCGTGCCCCAGGTGTCGCTGCGCGTCAGGTCGAGCCACCGCGGGGGGCGCGCCTCCCAGATTGGGCGAACCGGACCGCCGACGTAGTTCCACCCCTGGCTGAGCGCCGCTGCCGCCGTTTCGAGCCAGCCTGCGTCGACGCGTACGTCGTCGTCGCTGAAGACGAGCAGCGGCGCCGTGGTTGCGGCCATTGCCGTGTTGAGGGCGGCCGAACGCCCCTGCCGCGTTTCCCTGACGTACCGCAGCGCCACGGGATAGGACGCCTGGCGCGACTCGACGACGGCACGGGTGCCGTCGGTCGAATTGTTATCGACGACCACCACCTCCCAGGCGAATCCCGGCGGCCGCGAGGCCGCCAGGCAGTCGAGGGTCTCGCCAAGCAGGGCGGCCCGGTTGTAGGTGGCGATCAGGACCGCGATGTGTGCCGAACCGCTCATATCCGTCTTCCTCCAGTCCGGCTGAAGCCGGACACGACGTACTGTCGCTACGGCGTGGGCGACAGGATCGTGGTGTCGTTCCTCGTCGCCCCGGGGGCGGCGTTGAGATAGTGCGTGGACGACAGCACAACCTGATCGATGCCGAGTCCGTCCTCGCGCACCTGGATCCGGATGGTCTGCGGGCCATCGTTCGCGAAGTAGATCGCGGGTCCGAGCACGCCGGCGCCCATCGCGTTGTCGTTCCACCCCCATCCCGCCAGGCCGCAGCCGATGCAGTCCTCGATCGTGACGGTGGCGGCGCTCGTCGTCCCGATGCGGAACGTCGGGGTGCCTGAGGAGGTGACGCTCTGGTCGAACTGTACGAACACGGAGTCGTTCCCCCAATAGTTCGATGTCGCCTTCCCGCGCAGCCATACGCGGTAAGGGCGCCCGGCGAGCGCGTCGAACGTCATCTCGAAGTACTGCACCGGTGCCGCGAGTGGCGCACTGAGCTTGGCGGCGCCCGCATCCGGATTCTGCAGCCGCGCCTCGCCGGCTGCGGTGGCGTCGGCGACCACGTTCCAGCCTGGCCTGACCGTCGCGGTGGATGCGTAGAGCACGGTCTCTTCACCCGGGACGGCGTCGCCGGGGTTCACGGTGATGGTGCGCCCCGAAGACGTGGTGGCCGTGCCGCCGTTGTCGGTGGCTTTCGCGGTCAGCGTGTAACTGCCTGCGATGGTTACGTTCCACGTCGCCGAGTATGGTGCGCTGTCGTCGGAGCCGACGAGCATCCCGTTCGCGTAGAAGTCGACGCCAGTGACCGTGCCGTCGGCGTCGGCCGCATCGGCGCCGATGACGACGGCCGCCGGTGCGGTGAACGAGGCGCCCTCGTTGGGCGCCGTGAGGCTCACCGTCGGCGGCGTATTCGGCGGGCCCGACCCGCCCTGCTGCGCCGGGTAGATCGTGGTGTCGTTCTTCGTCATTCCCGGCGAGTTGGTCAGGAACATCGCGGGCGACAGGATGATCTGGTCGATGCCGAGGCCGTCTTCCCGTACCTGCACGCGGATGGTCTGCGTGCCGCCGTCGGCGAAGTAGATATCGGGACCGTGTCCGGCGAATCCGTTGTCGTTCCAGCCCCACCCAGCCAGGCCGCAGCCGACGCAGTCCTCGATCGTCACGGTCGCCGCGGCAGTGGTACCGATACGGTAAGCGGGCGCCCCGGCGGCGGTCACACTCTTGTCGAACTGGACGAACACGGAATCGTTCGCCCAGGAATTGCCGGTGGCCGTCCCCCTGATCCACAGATGGTAGGGCTGTCCGGCCACCGCGTCGAAGACCATGTCGAAGTAGGCGTCCGGAGAGGCGAGTGCGGCCGCGAGCTTGGGCGCTCCCGCGTTCGGATTCTGCAGACGTGCGTCTCCCGCGGCGGTCGCATCGGGCACGACGTTCCAGCCGACGGTGGTCGATGCGTTCGCGGCGTAGAGCACCACCTCTTCGCCAGGGAGCGTCGACCCGGCGTTCACGGTCACGTTGCGTGACGCGGTTCCGGTCGCCGCCTGGTTGTCCGTGGCCCGGGCGGAGATGGTATAGCTGCCCGGCGTGGAGACGTTCCACGTATAGCTGTATGGGCTCGTCGTATCGGTCTCGAGCAGCGTGCCGTTGGCAAAGAACTCGACCTGGGCAACGACTCCGTCCATGTCCGACGCCGAGGCGGCGATCTCGATGACGGCCGGAGCCGTGTACGACGCGTCCGCCGGTGGCGAGGTCATCGAGACCGTCGGCGGCGCGTTGCCGTCGAGCGGGGCGCTGCCTTGCTCGGCATAGATGGTGCCGTCGCTCTGCGGGGCGCCGGGCGCCGTCGTCAGGAATGTATTGCTGGAGAGGATGATCTGGTCGATCATCAGCCCATCTTCCCGCACCTGCACGCGCAGCGTATGGGCGCCGGTGTTCTCGAAATAGACGAGCGCTCCGAACGCGTCGACCGCGTTGTCGTTCCAGCCCCACCCCGCGAGCCCGCAGCCGACGCAGTCCTCGATCGTGACGCTGGTGGCCGACGTGGTGCCGATCCGCCACTGCGGCGCGCCGCTGGACGTGACGCTGTCGCTGAACTGCACGAACACCGAGTCGTTCTGCCACGAGTTGCTGGCCGCCTTGCCGCGAATCCAGATGCGATAGGGAACGCCCGCCTGGGCGATGAAGCCCATCTCGAAGAACTGTTCCGGGCTGGCGAGGGCACCAGTGAGCTTCGGGGCGCCGAGGTTCGGGTTCGTCAACCGCTTGCCGCCGGCCGCCGTCGCGTCGTTCTCCACATCCCAACCGATCGCGCTCGGCGCGCGGAACGCCCACAGCACGACGTCGTCGCCCCCGGCCGCCGGCGGTGCGCCTTGCGTGCGGAAGCTCCACGTGGCGCTCGTCCTCTCGAGATCCGCCATCGTGCGGCTCACTACCTTCCAGTAGTAGGTCGTGCCCTCGGTGAGGCCGGTCACGCTCCACGTGACGTGGTCGTTCGTGTTCTGGCTCGGCCCGAGCTCCTGGTCGTCGACGATCTTCGTCATCGACGCCGGGCTCTCACCGAAATAGACGTCGTACCTGTGAGCCCACGGGCCTGCATACCACTTGAGGACGATCGAGAGCGGCTGACTCTGCGCCGCATCGAGCGGTGCTTTGACCACGGCCGTGTCCGGTGGCAGCGGCGCGAACGGCTCGCTCTCGACCGCCGGTCCGGTGTTGTTCCACTTGCGGTCGAAGTGATCCGCCGCCCACGTGTAGACCCATGGACGGACGGTGAACAGGTTGTGCTCGTGCTGTGAGGTGGCGCTCGCGCTCGTCCAGTTCGACGAGCCGATGATCGCCATCGTCTGGCCACGCAGCACGGTGAGCTTCTCGTGGCTGAGCCCCAGGTGGCCGCGGTTCCGGACCTGCACGCCGGCCATGTACATCCGGTCGACGTTCCAGGCGTTCCACAACTTCCCGGGGTTGCGGTACTCCAGCTGTTCGTGGATGAGACGCACGGGCACTCCCCGGCCGACCGCCGCAATCATCTCATTGGTGTGCGACTGATCCGTGATCCGATACATGATCGCGTCGATCCCGACCGTCTCCGCTCGGTAGCGGCTCACCGAGCGCGAGCGGAAGTTCTGCCAGGGGACGAAGTTCAGCTCGGGATCGATCGCGAAGGTCGGGTAGCTGCGCGTCAGCGGCCCCGTGATGTTCGCGTAGTTGGCGAACGACTGGGAGCCGGTCGACACATCGGTCCAGACATCGTCGAAGCGGGTCTTGAAGCTGTTGACGATGCTCGGCTCGTCGGCGAAGACGATGGCTTCGTCGACGTAGTTGGAATAGGGGGTGTTCGGCACGAATGCCGCGTCGCTGAAGTTCGCCCCGCTGAACTCGACGACGTTCTGACCGGCGAAGAGCATCATCTTGAAGTGAAGAATGCCCGACGCGCCGGTTTTCTCCCGAATCGGAATGCCCGCATCCGCCATCATCTGGACGGGGACGTCCGTACCGGTGTACCCGTACTGCGCCCAGGGCCGGCGGTCCATCAGGACGCGCACGGGTACGCCTTCCTGGTGCCGGCGGATCAGCTCGCTGGCGTACCGCGTATCATCCATGAACCAGAACGCGACGTCGATGCCGACCGTCTCGTTCTTGATGAGGTCGAGCAGGGGAGTGCGGCAGTTCTCGTAAGCGGGGTCGCACATGAAGCCCTGCGCGGAGGCGCGAGTCCCCGGCATCAGCGCGAACAGGAGCAGCAGCGGTAACACTTTCAGAGCCGGAAATCGCATGTTCAGTCTTGTCCCCACAAACGGTCGAGCATTCCAGGCGCTGGGCCTTATTGCCAGCGGGATGCCAG
>WHSN01000156.1 GCA_009380045.1 Luteitalea sp. | reverse complement strand
CGAGATCGGAGTCTGCGGGAAGATATACGACGTCGCCCGCACGCATTCCCAGTCGGCGACGCTGCATCCGGGCGTGCTGTTGCCAGCGAGGATGTTGAACCTGCCCGTGGTGCCGTTGTTGGCGTGATCGTCACCGGTCATCACCACGACCGCTTTCAGGCCACGCGGCAGATACCAGAACTTCGGCAATGGCTTGCGGTCGGCGTTCATGAAGCCGATCAGGTTGGCCAGGAGCCGCTGTTGCTCGTCGGCCTGCGGAATCGCCACCTTGGTCAGATCGACGTAATCGGCCTGACTGTCGCCGAAGAACAGGTCGTCGGACCGCACCGGCGCGAGGCCGTCGCGATCCTGGCCGGCCCAGGCCGGGTTTCCCTGCCTGGTGAAAACCACCGATCGCGCAAGGTCGTAGGCGAAGGCGGCTACTTGACCTCCCGCGCTCCCGACGCTCCGAATCGCAATCGCCGGATTCGGCATAGCGGCAGCCGCCGTGGCGTAGAGAGTGGCAACGGGCGTCGCCCCATTGAGGGTGTACCGGTCCGCCGTGCCGTGGAACTGCATCGTCTGGCCGACGATGCCCTTGCCCGGGGCGTTGGCGGTGTCAACCAGGAGGTAGGCGTCGGCAAGGGTTGCTGCGGCATCGGTCAGGCCGGCCAGCGGCGCCAGCTTCTTGTCGGGGCGCATCGCGATCAGATTGCCGCCAGCGGTCACCCAGTTCGACAGCATCGTGACTTGTGTAGTGGTCAGCGACATCTCGCCCAGGATCACGACGTCGTATCCGTTGAGCACCGTCGTGGTGACCGCCGTGACGTCGGTGACGTTGAAGGCGTTCAACCCCTCGGCACGCAGAATCTCCGCATAGTACTCACTGAACGGATTTCCGGAAGAGCTGATCACCAGAATCGGACCGCCCGGACCGGTGGTCGGTGGTGGCGGCGGTGGGCTGGTCGTCGTGAACGCCCAGGTCACGTTGCCGGCGAGCGCGTTGCCGGCGGCGTCCTTGACGCCGCTCGTGCCGCCCTTGACCGTCGCGGTGTAGGTGCTGCTGTACGCCAGCGCCGTTGCCGGTTGAAGAGTGACCGTTCGGGTCGCCGCCGAGTAGGTGACGCTCGAACTCACGAGGGCGCCGCCCGAGTTGCGCAGCTCGACGCTCGATCCGTTGATCGTCGTCGCGGTCATGGCCTCGCTGAAGGTCGCGGTGACCGATGTATTCAAGGCGACGCCGGACGCTCCGTTCGACGGTGTCACGGCGGTCATGACCGGGGCCGCGGTATCCGGCGCGACGGAGGTCTGGAACACGACGTCGGCCCAGTAGTTCTCGCTTTCGTAGGTCTCGGTCGGGAACCCGCTCGCGCCGTACCGGTAGACGCCGTTGGCGCCGAAGTCGCCGTCCGCCGGCGCGTGCAGCGGCCCGTTGTCCACCCCGCCGCCAGCGAAGTAGCCGTCCTCGCCGATGTAGTACCCGAAGTCGGTGTAGTAGGAGACGACGTAGGTGGTGTTGGCGCTGATCGCGACCGGATTGGGGAGGACCGCCTCCTGCCAACCGGACTCGGTTTCCCCGGCGAACGTCACGTTCGCCAGCCGCGTCCCTCCGTTCGTCCAGAGGCTCCCGGTGTGCGGGCCATCATCCTGAAAGCTCTTGTAGAACCGGATCGCGGTGATGTATCCGGCGACGTCGGATCGGAACCGCGTGCCGAGCTCGACCGAGTTGTCGTCCTGGTCGGCTCCGACCGTCGGGCTCTGGCTGCTGCTCCAGATGGAGCAGGGGCAGGTTGCGGCCACGACCCCGAGAGTGACGATCGTGCCGGCCGTCGGCTGCTCGATGTTGCCGCTGTCATCGACGGCGCGGCTGCGGAGGGTTACGGTCCTGGGCGCGCCGGTCTGCCAGGCATAGCTCCAGTTGCCCCGTCCGATCGCCCGCCGCCACGTGATGCCGCCGTCGACAGAGACCTCGACGCCACCCACCTGGCCGCCGCCGTTGTCGATCGCCGTGCCGGTGATGGTGATGGTGGAATTGGCAGGCTGAGTGCCGGCGCCAGGCGACGTAATCGTCGAGACGGGAGCCGCGAGATCGCTGGACGGGGTGGCAGCGAACAGCCCGGACTGAATCGTCAAGGGCTGCACGCCCATGTCGGCGAAGAGATTCATCGTCGCCTGCTGCATCGCCACGCTCGGAGCGCCGGAGCCCCGGTCGTGATTGCCATCGAGCCCCCACGACCACTGCACCGTCCCGGCGCCGAACACCAGGGCGCCGCTCGCATGTCGGTAGAGCGTCAGCGCGTGGTTTGCCGTTCCGGGCTGGTAGGTCGAGCCGTAGTCCTGCAGCCGGTCCACCCCGCTCACGGTCGTATCGGAGAGACGGATCAGGCCGGCGGGCCGAAAGCTGTTCTGAACATCCTCGTCCCATTCGTAACCGAGCGTCTCGGAAGCCAATGTCGCCACGGCGTTCGGCGGTTGATTCGCGACCGTGGTGTTTCTCCAGAAACGCATCGCGCCGTCGGCGGCGGGGACTTTGATGGCGGTCGTGCCCGCGTTCACCCGGAACAACGTGCCGGTGAGCGCGTTGGACGGACGCCCTCCGTCGGCCGGCGGACTGAACCGCGGATCTTCCCAGGCCCCGGTCCAGACGTTGGTCTGTGGATCGATCTTGGCGTTCGCGTGCGTCTCTTTGTAGGAAACCAGGGTCCGGTAGGCGGTGGCTGGTGACGAGATGCTATTTTCCCATCTCGTCTTCCAGAAGACCTCGTTGCCGCTGAAGAACGCCAGGTGAACGCCGGCGGCACGCGCGGCTTCGACGTTCGCTCTCTGCGCCCCAGACCAATACTCGTCGTGCCCGACGGAGACGAACACTTTGTGCTGCCGGATTCTCGCGCCGCTACGATCGCTGTCGGCGCCGGAAGAGTAGGCGACGTTGTATCCGTTCGATTCCAGCCAACGCACCATCGGGTATTCCGCATTGAATACCCAGTCCTCGGGCGTCGTGTCCCGGGTGGTGAACGGGCGGTTGTAGCTGACCTTGTAGGCGCGGTTGGGGCCGGTGCCTGGCGCACCAGCGTAGAGACTGTTGCCGCCGTACTGGTTGTAGGCCTGCCAGGTCGTGTCCGACGTCTGAAGCAGCACGTCCGCGGTGCTGGTGTCGTCGCGCACGATGAAGACGATATGACTGGCGCCGCCGGTATCGGGACGGACCACCTTCGCGAAGTAGATGCCCGACACGGCGTCGGCCGGAACGGCCCACGATGCGGACACCGACCAGTTCCCGCAATCGATCACCCCGGATGCGCTGTCGTTCAGGCAACTCGGTTGCGTCTGCAGAGCGCCCGTGCGGTTGACGGTCGCAACCTTGCGCGCGCCCATGCCGCTGTAGTAGCCCATGCGGTAGATGTCCAGGCGATAGGTGGACACCGTCGCATCGATCTTGAAGCTGACCGTCTGGCCACGATTGACGCTGATGTCGGTCGCGAAACCCTGAATCGAGCTGTCACCGGATCCGTCGATGTCCCATTCGCTCGAGAGATTGCCGGCCTTCTGGTTTTCGCAGACGACCGGGTTGCCGTTTGGCGGGTCACAGGGTCCCGGCGCCTGGGCGCCGAGGCCAAATCCACCGGCGCACAACGCCGCAGCCGCGGCGACCGCCGAGCCCCAAGCGAAGACCGCCAGGTGCCGAACCGGTGTGGCGGGCGAGAACTTTTCGCGTCGATTCATGGTGATGCAATCCGAAGAGTTATGCGGGCACAGACAAAGCCGGGCTCACGGCGGCTGACATCGTGTTCATCAGAGAAGGCGATGCCTGCCTAAGCGGCCTTTTCCCGATGTGTTATGAGCCGCTGGAGAAAGCCAGGGCGCGCCAAGGGGTCGATCGGCTCGATGTGCAGTGGACCGACGTCACCGTCAGCGCGATGGCCATCGACACCGGTCGCGAGCTTCGCCGGCTGCTGATCGACAGGCGCCATGGATCTGCGCTTGGCAAATGAAGACAGCACGATGAGGGTGGCGCCGAGGAACACCAGCGACCAGGGTTCAGAGTGGAGAGCGTAGAGGAGCGCAGCGTTCATGGTGGTTGTGACCTGCCTTAGTTCGAGATGCCACTAAGGGGAGCAACAAGACCGCCATGCGTGACGTGCGAAATGGCGCCAGTTTTACTGGCATTTCAGAGTTTGTCGCCCTGGTGTTGTTGTGAAAGGCTCGGCGACGAGTGACTTTAATCGTCCAAAGACGTCTCTTGTGTCCGTTCGGGTCCGTCCGCGTCACCCAGCTTCTGCTTCACCAGGTCCATCAGGGCTGCGGGCGACACCGGCTTGAGGAGGTACTCCGCGCCGAGATGCCGCGCGTCGGCCTCGAGCACCGGATCGGCGAAGCCGGTCACGATAATGGTGGGAATCGGCCGCGGGTTGGTGACGATCAGGTGCAGCCCGTTGAATTCGCCGAGCCGCACGTCGGCGATCAGGATGTCGGGCGCCGACTCGGCGAGCGCGATCCGGCCATCCGCGAACGTGCTGACCGCGATCACTTCGTAGGTGGCGCGCTCGAAGAACCGCTTCAGGCCGGATCGGGTGGCCTGGTCGTCGTCCACGATGAGGATGCGGCGGGTCACGCCCGGAAGGACGATTGCGTGGCCCACTTCGGCCGGAGGTCGAACAGAGTTGCCACGCGCCGCCGATTCATTTTGTCAAGTCCATTCCCACGCCGACTGGAGACATCGCCGTGACCACGACGGTTTGCAGCCGCTCGCCGAGCTGCGGATGGCGCCACCTCACTTCGTGCGGGCCGATCGGCACCGACAGGTTTCCGAGCGGCGTCACGCCCGCGGGCCGGCCGTCGATCGATATCTCCGCCCAGGGAAACGCGTTGATCGACAGCGTTCCGTTGGGGATCGCAATCGGCGCCAGGACGGTCTTGCCCGGCGCCACGTCCACTCGGACAGTGGCCCGGAACTCGAGCGATGTGTTCTCCACTTGCAGATCGTGCCGGCCGGCCGGGAGCATGAGCCGATCGACCGCGGTCGAGCCAATCAGCCGGCCTGCTTTGAACACCTGCAGCTCGATCGGCGCCGTGATCCCCACCCAGCCGGGCGCCAGGTTTGCCGACGCGTTCGCCCTCACCCGTGCCGTCGCACCGGGCGCAATGGTGACCGTCTGCTCGACACTCATGCCTTCCTGCGAGATCGTGACCGTATGTTCCCCCGCCGCCAGGTCCTCGACAATGAGCGGCGTCGTTCCTCGCGGGCTGCCGTCAACGCTGACCTGGGCGCCTCGAGTATCGCTCGCGATCTCGAGCCGGCCATTGCCCTCCGCGGCCTCGCGGACGAATTCGATGTGCTGGCTGAGCACCGTGCCGGCATCCACCGTGACCGGCAGCGACCGGTTCACGCCGCTCGAGACCACGTCCACCAGGTGCGGTCCGACGGTCAACGACAGGCGCAGCGGCGTGACGCCGCGCAGCTCGCCGTCGATGGTGATTGCCGCGCCCGCCGGCTGGGACGTGATGTCGATCACTCCGTCCGTCGCGACAAGGTTCGGTGGGGCGTCTGGAGATGTTCGAGCCTGGAAGACGGCCAGCGCCACCGCAACCACGATCGCGATCGCTGCAACCGTCGCCACCACCGGCGTTCGACGAGCGGACGGGGGCGCTGGCGGGACGGAGGCGGTGGCGAGATCCGATTCGGCGTCGAAGGACAGCAGCGGATCGGACAGCAGCGGATCGTCCGGCAGCGCGGGTTCATCCTCTGCGGATCCCGCCTGGACCAAGGTCCGATGTGGTGCTGGCATGCTGCCCGGCAAGAAGCGAAGGCTATGCCAGGGGAGATGTGCTTATTTGCTCAAATGTCCAGCGATCTGTGGCGGCAAGGAGCGTTGAAGGGCGACTTTAGTCACCGCCCGCCGCCGCGGCGCCCGCGTGGCCGGTACTTCAGAATGCACCACAACGCACGTATGCCGTCGCGCCACCCGATCTTCTTCCCCTCGGCATACGTGCGTCCGGAATAGGAGATACCTACTTCGTACACGCGGCAGCCGTGCGCCGCAATCTTCGCCGTCACCTCGGGTTCGAATCCGAACCGGTCCTCCTTCAGGTCGATCCCCTGGATGATCTCCCGGCGGAACATCTTGTAGCAGGTTTCCATGTCGGTGAGATTGAGGTTGGTGAACGCGTTCGAGAGCAGCGTCAAGAACCTGTTGCCGAGCGAGTGCCAGAAATACAGCACCCGGTGACATTCGCCGCCGGCGAATCGTGATCCGAAGACGACATCCGCGCGCCCGTCCACGATCGGCTGCAGCATCTTCGCGTATTCGCTCGGGTCGTACTCGAGGTCGGCGTCCTGGATGACGACGACGTCGCCAGTGGCCGCGCCGAATCCGGTCCTGAGCGCCGCGCCCTTGCCGCGATTCTCCCGGTGGTAGAGCCGCACCAGGTCGGGCCGGTCGGGCAGGGCCCGCAGCAGGTCGTCGGTTCCATCGGTGGAGCGGTCGTCCACGACGATGATTTCCTTGTCGATGTCGACCGCGCGCACGCGCGCGATCAGCTCCTCGATCGTGGCGACTTCGTTGTACGCGGGGATGACGACCGAGAGCTTCATGCGTTCCTTCCGGTGCTGTCAAGCCTCCCGAAAGCAACTGGTCTGCGGAGGCGCGCCACGATCCCGGGGATTGACGATTATCGCCCACCGGACGGGTTACGTGAGCGGCGCTCCGCCTCGGAACCATGCATGGTTCCGGAAGTCCCCGGTTCTACGACGTCGCCCCGATGGCCGCGATCTCGAAGCGGCGCGACGCGACCTGCCGCGGACGGCTGCCGCGCAGCCATCGTTCGAGCACCCATGCCGCCCAGAGCGCATAGCCGGCGTCCGCCCGTCCTGCCGTGTGATCGTGGAATCGCGTCGAGAGCTCCTCGATGTCGAGGTAGTTGGCGATGTTGGCGCCCGGCCGGAGAACTTCCTCTCGATAGAGGCTCGCCTGCGGCCCCGCAATCCAGCCGCCGATCGGAGCCGTGAAGCCGCGCTTGGGAAGCTGCCAGAGCTGTCCCGGCAGGCGCCGTCGCGCGAGCTGGCGAAGCAGTGTCTTGCCGTGAAGCCCCTGCTGTTTGCGAGCGGCGGGAATCCGAAACGCGAGCTCGACGACCCGGCGATCGAGCAGCGGGCACCTCAGCTCCAGACCGTGTGCCATGCTCATGCGGTCCGCTTTGACCAGCGGATCGTTCGGCATGTAGACCTTCAGATCGGCGTATCCGGCCTTCTGCACGGCGTCGGGCGATGGGCATCGTCGATAGGGTTCGGTGACGGCCTCGAACACCGGACTGAGTGAAGGGTCACGAATCGGCGGCAGGCCCATCAGCGCCCGGGTATCCGGCGGTTTCAGGAACGCGAGGTCGGAGTAATACGCCGCCGCGGGATCGCGCCCGAGATTCTCGGCCAGCGTCCCGATTCGCAACACCTTCGGCAGCCGCGGCGACCGCGGCCACTGCGTGCCCAGCCACCCGACGGCCGGGGAGAGCGACGATGGCATCCAGCCGCGCACGGTGGCCTCGATGGCGTGGGGAACGTATCGAAAATCGTAGCCGGCGAAGCTCTCATCGCCGCCGTCCCCGGTGAGGGCGACGGTGACGTGTCGCCGTGCGACACCCGACACGTACCAGGTCGGAATCGCGGACGCGTCGGCCATCGGCTCGCCCAGCCGCTCGGTGACCGGACCGATCGCTTCATCGAGCCGCGGTTGCAGGACCTCGGCGTGATGCTCGGCGCCGAAGTGCGCTGCCGTGACGCCGGCCGCCTCGAGCTCGTTGTGCGCGGTGTCGCCGAAGCCGACCGTCGCCGTGACCAGGCGATCGCCGATCGCCTCGGCCATGTAGGACACGATCAGTCCCGAGTCGATGCCGCCGCTGAGGAACGCGCCGAGCGGGACCTCGCTCTCGAGACGGTCGGTCACCGCCTGCCGCAGCGTGTTGTCGATCTCGTCGATCAGCTCGGCGTCGCTGCGGCGATCGCTGTCGAACTCGGTGACGTCCCAGTATTGGCGGACGGTGACCCGGCCCTGCGCGACGCGGAGCCAGTGTCCCGGAAGCAGCTTGTAGACGTCGCGGTAAATCGTCGCCGGCGCAAGGAAGTACCCGAGCGACAGATATCCCTCCACCGCGCTCAGATCGATGTCGCCCACCCACGCCGCGCTGTGCGCCATCGCCGGCAGCTCGCTGGCGAAATGCAGCACCTCGTCGAGCACGGCATAGAAGAACGGCTTCTTGCCAAGCCGGTCGCGGGCGGCGAACAGCTCTTGACGCCGGCCGTCGTAGATGGCGAAGGCGAACATCCCCTCGAGTCTCTCGACACACGCCGGACCGAACTCTTCGTAGGCGTGGAGTATCGCCTCGGTGTCGCTCGACGTGCGAAACAGGTGCCCCTTCGACTCGAGCAGTGACCGCAGCGCCCGGTGGTTGTAGATCTCGCCGTTGAAGACGATCCAGCACGAACCGTCCTCGTTGGCCATCGGCTGGCGACCGCCGGCGCGATCGATGATCGCGAGCCGGCGATGGCCGAATGCCACCCGGGAATCGTTGAAGAACCCGTCGCCGTCGGGTCCGCGATGCGCCAGCGCGCCGTTCATCGACGGCAGCGAGCGGCGGATCTCCGGATCGAGTTGCCCGTTGAGCGCGAAGAGGCCCGAGATCCCGCACATGTCAGGCGACCGCCGACACGGCTAGAGCGCTCTTTGATCTGCCGATCCTGATGGTCCAACGGAGCTTCGTGATACGCGCAATTGAAATCGGCATTAGGGTGAGCGAGCTGGCGGTGAACTTGCGAAGCATCTGTAGCTCCAGAAGGGCAGTGACTCGGTGGTGGTGGCAGAGGATTGGGCCACCGTTGGTTGATTTCAGCTGGTATCGGCGCCGCCGACACCGTGATCGAGCAAGGACCTCTCCAATCGGCAGGAGTTCGGCGTCGTGGCCAAATGATTGTGAATGCGACGTTTGGCCGCAGGAGCAGCAACCATCCGTGAAGAAGTCATGACATCGGCAGACTTAACCCGGCGAACCACGGGTCTTTACCCGTCCCGCCGATCGGTGACGCCGGGACGATCGCGGCTTCCAGCCCTGTTGTGGGCGTCGTGCGCCGCGTTCATCGTCTACGGCACCACCATGCCTTTCAGCTTCACTTCCGACGCCAACGAGTGGCTGCGTCAGCTCGATCGCATGCTGCTCAACCCGCCGATCGTTTCAGGCGCCGGCCCCAGCATCTCGATCCCCGACTTCACGAGCAACGTGCTGCTGTTCCTTCCGTTCGGCGCCTTCGGGCTCTGGACCTGCCGCCGCCGGTCGATCGCCGCCCGGATCGCGCTGGTGACGGGCCTCGGCTGCGTCCTGAGCGCCGGGGTCGAGCTCCTGCAGCTGGCGACAGTGGATCGAACCGGCTCGCTGTCCGACCTGCTGGCCAACGGCATCGGCGCGTGCGCGGGGGCAGTGGCTGCCGCGCTCACCGGCCGGTCGAGCGCGGCCTTCCTGCGCCGGGCGGCGTCGGCCGGTCTCACGACGGCGCCCAGCTTCTTCCCGCTGCTCGTCGCGGCACTCCTCGTGTGCATCGGCGCCTGGGAGCCGTTCGACGTGACGCTGGATGTCGGCAGCCTGGTTCCGAAGCTGCACGCCGTGTTGCGCGACCCGTGGCAAGGCGGGCCGGCGCGGGGTGAAGTGTTGTCGTTGACGGGGCATTTCCTCTTCTCGTCGATGCTGGTGGTGTGGCTGAAGGACATCGGCGTGGCCGGCGCCACGCGTGCGGCGATTGTCATCAGCACCGTGATGGCGTTCGGCCTCGAGGCCGGCCAATGGCTCGTCGCTGGGAGAATGCCGGGTCTCCACGACGCGCTCATGGCTGCAGCCGGATCGCTAGGCGGCGTGGCCGCCGGCGCCGCGTTTCCGGGTGGCCGCCCGCGCCCGGCGTGGACCGGGGGCCTGCTCCTGTTGACGATGATCGGTGCAGCGACCGGGCAGTTGAGCCCGTTCGACCGCGCCCCCGAGATG
>WHSN01000244.1 GCA_009380045.1 Luteitalea sp. | reverse complement strand
CTTCGCTCGACCGGCGGTGGACGGGAGGGCGCAATCGCCGGAGCCGTCGACGGCCGGGAAGCGGCGGGGACGGCACCGGCCCGAGGTGTCCGGACCGCGCCGGTGGGCTGCAACGCGCTTGTCCGCACCGCCGGCGGCTGCACCCGCGGCGACGAGCCACCCGGTCCGGCGCCGGCGATCAGCTCGTCGATGCTCACGAGCTTTCGGAGATAGATCCATCGCAACAGCGCCATCTCCAGGTGATAGCGCGGCTGCGCCGCGGCGCGGATGTCGGCATCGGCGTCGGTCAGCAGGTCGAATGCGCGAAGCAGATCCTCACGCGAGAACCGTTTGGCGAGCGCGAGCAACCGGGTCCGCTCGCTCTCGGCGGCGATCTCCGGATCGTTCGCCCGGGACGGATCGACCGACAGCACGAGCAGATCCCTCACCAGCCGCGACAGCTCGCGGCACACCAGCCGCAGGTCGTAGCCCATTTCCACCGCGCGGCCGGCCAGCGCAAACGCCGCTCGCGCGTCGTCGTCGGCGACCGCCTGTGCGGTGTCGAGCAGGAGGTCGCGCCCAACGAGACCGAGCACGGTCGAGACGTCGTCGGGACCGACGGTCGTGCCGGTGAACGCAATGACATGATCGAGCTTGCTCTGGGCGTCGCGCATGCTGCCGTCGGCGTCGCGAGCGATCAGGTGCAGCGACTCGGCGCTGACCTCGATGCCCTCGGCGTCGGCAATGCGCCGCAGTTGTTCGGCGATGACGGTGGTGCCGATGGTGCGGAACTCGTGCACCTGCGATCGCGACAGCACCGTTTCGGGGATCTTTTCCAGCTCGGTCGTCGCCATCATGAACACGACATGCGGCGGTGGCTCTTCGATCGACTTGAGGAGCGCGTTGAACGACGAGGTGGACAGCTGGTGAACCTCGTCGATGATGAAGATCTTGTAGCGGTCGCGGACCGGCATGATGCCGAGGCCGGCGATGATCACTTCGCGGATGTTGTCGACCTGGGTGTGTGTCGCGGCGTCGATCTCGAGGACATCGATGTCCCGACCTTCCGCGATCTCCACGCAGGCATCGCACACGCCGCACGGCTCCGCGGTCGGACCCTGATCGCAGCTCAGCGCCCGGGCGAGGATGCGCGCGGTCGTGGTCTTGCCGACGCCCCGCGGTCCGGCGAACACGAACGCCTGGGCCAGCCGACCGCTCGACAGCGCGTTCTGCAGCGTCCGCGTCACCGCCTGTTGCCCGACGACATCGTCGAAGCGCTGCGGCCGCCATTTGCGCGCAATGACCTGGTAGGGCATCAGAGAATCGGAGATTGTCGGTTCAAGATTTCAGATTGGACGGGCCCGGACCTCAGATTCGACCCGCCACGCGTTTCAGATCGACGGCGACAGACTTCAGAGCGACGGACACGGACTTCAGATTGGGGACAAGTCAGATTGACGGCACACATTCCCGCTCGTCGCAGATTGAAGAGCTCAGGTTGCAGACGTGATTCGGCGAAGCGTGCAGAACGGGACCACCGAAGCGTTGCAAGTTGAACCGCGGTCCGGAAGAGCCTGCGGCACATGTCAGGATCTACTTAGCGCTGCTGCCTTCCGGCCCTGACGCGGTTCGTAGGCTGAAATTGCACAGGTTCCGGACCGCGGTGCAACCCGCAAATTCAACTTTACTACACGGGCACGCGGGTCGCGAGCAGCAGGTACTTCGCCAGCACCTCGCCGACGACCACCGTGAAAAAGTCCACGTAGAGGATGCCGGTCGCCGACTGGGTCGATCGGATCTTCGCCGTTTCCCACGTGAGATACGACAACAGTGCCGGACCGGCGAGGCCGAACAGCACGCGCTGCCAGAAAAACACGCCGCCGACGGAAAAAATGTAGTAGCGGAAACTCGGCCCCAACCCCGGCTCCCAGGTCGCGATTGCGACGAAGACCGCGGCGGCGACGACCGCCACACGAATCACCATCGACACGATGTGGACCTTCACAATCGACTGCAGATGCGAAACCGGCAGCGAGGGGATCACGAGGTACCAATGGCCGAGAATCATCGCCGTGCAGGCGCCGCCCAGAAGCGCGGCGGAGCTCAGGAAGCTGGCGATGGTCATCGCCTGGGACGACACGCCGAACGACGACGCCGCCTCGATTGCCTGGGCGATCAGGGCGATCAGGCCCGCGACGCCGGCCACCGCGAGCACCGCCGGGCGAATGGAGGCGAACGCCCGCCCGATCGTCGCCCAGTAGAACGTGATCGCCGCCGCCGCGATGCCGAGCGCCACGAGCGCGGTTTGCGCCGCCCATCCCTCTCCGCCAGGCGGCCGCAACGCCAGCGCGACGCCGATCAACGCCGCCGCGAGCCCGGCGTTGAAGCGGAAAAACTTCACCCCCGCCTCCCGCGACACCAGCGCGAGCGTGAAGATGATGCCGACCCCGAGATGCGCCAGAAACAGGAACAGAATCACAGAAAACGCAGAATTCAGATTGAAGATTGGAGATGCATCTCAGATCGGTCCAGAATCCTCACATCTGAAATCCCACTCCGAAAACCACATCCGAAATCTGCCGTCCCTGATTCACCGTCCCAGCCTCTTGTTCACTTCCGCCCAGTTGACGACATTCCACCAGGCATCAAGGTAGTCGGGACGGCGATTCTGATACTTCAGATAGTACGCATGCTCCCAGACGTCGACGCCCAGGATGGCCTTCTTGCCTTCCATCAACGGGCTGTCCTGGTTCGCGGTGCTCTCGATCGTCAGCTTGCCGCCGGTGTCGATCACCCACGCCCAGCCGCTGCCAAAGCGTCCGACGCCGGCTTTCTTCAGCTCCTCCTTGAACTTGTCGAAGCCGCCGAACGAGCTCGTGATCGCGTCGGCAATCGCGCCGGTCGGGGCACCGCCCGCCTTCGGACCCATGACCTGCCAGAACATCGTGTGATTGACGTGGCCGCCGCCGTTGTTCCGAACCGCCGTGCGGATATCTTCGGGCACGGTGTTGATGTTCGCGATCAGATCGTCGATGCTCTTCGACGCCAGCTCCGGATGCTTGTCCAGCGCGGCATTCAGGTTCGTCACGTATGCCTGATGGTGCTTGCCGTGATGGATCTCCATCGTTTGCTTGTCGATGTGGGGTTCGAGCGCGTCGGTCGGGTAGGGAAGGGGCGGGAGCGTATGTGCCATCGGGTTCCTCCTGTGTCCAGCTTCGGTCGGTGGCCAGAACCGGAGGATCGTACTACGAAATCGACAGCATGCGGTCGAGCGAGACTTTCGTCCAGTATTTGCGGTCTGCGGGCACCTCGATACGGTTGTGCACCTCCCCGGCGACCAGCCCCTCGAGAATCCACAACAGGTGGTTCGGAGAGACGCGGAACATCGTCGAACAGAGGCAGCCGAACTGGTCGAGCGAGAGCACCGTGCGGCCAGGGGCGACCTGCTCGGCGAGCCGGTCCACCAGGTGCACTTCGGTGCCAACCGCCCAGATGGAGCCCTGGGGACTCGCCTTCACCTGATTGATGATGTATTCGGTCGAGCCGGAGTCGTCGGCCGCCTGAACGACCTCCCACGGCACCTCCGGATGCACGATCACGCGCAGTCCGGGATGCTGGGCGCGCATGTTCTCGATCTGACGCACCGTGAACCGCGCGTGGACCGAGCAGTGCCCCTTCCACAGGATGATGCGCGCCTCTTTCACCGCGCCGGGCTCGAGCCCGCCCCAGATCTCGTTCGGGTCCCACACCACCATCTGGTCGAGCGGAACGCCGATCTTGTAGGCCGTATTGCGACCGAGATGCTGGTCCGGGAGGAACAGGATCTTCTCGCCCCGCTCCCACGCCCATTTCAACGTCGCCCCGGCGTTCGACGATGTGCAGACGACACCGCCGCGCTCCCCGCAGAACGCCTTGATCGAGGCGGCCGAGTTGATGTAGGTGACGGGCACGACCGACGCCCTTCCACGCTCGGGCGTGGACGTGATGACGCCCATCTGCTCCAGTTCGTTCCAGCACATCTGGAGCTGATCGGGGTCGGCCATGTCGGCCATCGAGCAGCCGGCCGCCAGATCCGGAAGGATCACCTGCTGGTGGTCGGCGCTGAGCACATCGGCGCTCTCGGCCATGAAGTGCACGCCGCAGAACACGATGAAATCGGCCGCGGGGTGCTGTGAAACCTGCTGGGCGAGCTTGTAGGAATCGCCGACGTGGTCGGCGAACTTGATCACCTCGTTCCGCTGGTAGTGGTGTCCGAGGATGACGAGGCGGCGGCCCAGGGTGGCACGGGCGGCGGCAATGCGCCTGTCCATCTCGGCGTCGGTGAGCCCGATGTAGCGCTCCGGCAGCGGCTGGCGCTCGGAGATGTGCTCTTTCTCGTACTCGGTGAGCAGCGGGATGGAGAGTGACATGTCCTTCTTAATACAACACTCAGGCCGTCGCGGTTATTCCTTCGGCGGGCATATTCACCACGTTGTAGAGTGTATCGCGTTCGATCGGCAGTCGCCCCGCCGCGCGGATGAGGCAGGCGATCTCCCTCGTGGTCATCGCCTCCGGCGTCCTCGATCCCGCCATGTGGTAGATCTTCTCCTCCTGAACCGTGCCGTCGAGATCGTCGGCCCCGAACCACAGCGCCGTCTGAGCCACCTCGACACCGGTCGCGATCCAGAACGCCTTGATGTGCGGGATGTTGTCGAGCATCAGCCTGGCGACGGCATGGACGCGAAGCGTGTCAACGGCCGTCGGCGCCGGCAGCTTGCGCATCTGGTTGTTGTCGGGGTGAAACGCCAGCGGGATGAACGCCTGAAATCCGCCGGTCTCTTCCTGCAGCGCGCGGGCGCGCAGCATGTGGTCGACCCGTTCCTCATTGGTTTCGATGTGTCCGTACAACATCGTCACGTTCGACCGCAGACCAAGGCGGTGGGCGGTGCGATGAATTGCCAGATACCGTTCGGTGCCGCACTTGTCGTTCGCGATCTTCCGGCGCACGCGCTCGGCGAAGATCTCGGCGCCGCCGCCCGGAAGCGAATCGAGCCCGGCCACCATCAGCTCACGCAGGATCTGCTCGTCGGTCATCGCGTAGAGATCGGCGAAGAACGCGATCTCGACTGCGGTGAAGCATTTCAGGTGGATCTCCGGCCGGATCGCCTTGAACCCTCGCAGCAGGTCGGTGTAGTAATCGAACGGCAAATCGGGGTGCAGCCCGTTGACGACGTGCACTTCGGTGAGCGGCTGGTGGCTTCGCTGCCGCAGCTTGTCCCACGCCTGTTCGAGCGACATCGTGTAGGCGCCGGG
>WHSN01000192.1 GCA_009380045.1 Luteitalea sp. | reverse complement strand
CTCGGTGCCGACAAACAGCCCGTGTACCGACCCGGTGATCGACCGCGCCAGCGCCAGGCCGGCGACGATGGCAATCGCCTGGATGACGAGAAACAGGCCGCCGATGATGATCAACAGCGCCAGCAGCCCCTGGCTGAACTGCTGCCCCCCGGCCGCCTGCGCGGAAATCCTGGCGTAGATTTCGCGGATGCTCAGACGCAGCGACGCCATCAGCGCGGCGCGGCTGCCGTTCAGCCAGTCCCGCTGTTCGAGAAACGTCAGGGACGTCAGCGGAAGCCCCGCCGACGGCGCCGCCGCGGCCGGCGACCCGTCGCCGAGAGCCTGAATCGGGACGACGGCGGACGAGTTCAACTGAAACGCGATGACCTCCACGCCCGTATCGGCGCGGAGCTCGCGTTTCACCGCCTCGTCGAATGGAACGTCGACGACCACCGCATAGCGCCGGTTCGGCGGATCGGGAAATCCGATGCCGCGCACGATCAGCCCGATCCCGCCCGACGCCAGGTTCGGGTTGAGGCTTCCGTCGAAGGCGATGATCGGCGCGCTTTTCGTGCTGACGGCGTTCTGGTAGGTGAACAGTCCGGCAAACCCCTGGCAGTTGATCCAGCCGGGAACCGTGGTCGGTGGCGCGACATGCGCCCACCTGCCGGCCGTCGCCTCGAGGCGCTCCGCCGGCAGCGGCGCGCCGCCGGCGGCCGGCGTCCCCGCGTCGGCAGCTCCGGAGGAACCGCAGCCGTCCACCGGCACCATCGCCAGCGCGATCGCTGGAAATTCGCTCATGGCCGCAGCATGGCGGCGATTCAAGATCGCGCCTGCGCCGCGGCCACCTGCCGCCCCAATCTCCGCTGCGGCCGTAGCGGCAATCGAGTCCACCCGCTCGGTCAACGAGCGGAAGTGGCTCTGCACCAGGTACGAGCTGAAGTTGGAAAACAGAAAATAGCCGCCGAGCAGGAAGAACGCGACAATCAGCAGCGATGGAATGAAGCCGATGAAGATATAGGAGATGATCAGCTTGCGCCGCACCCGCCACAGCAGCCGGCGGCGCGCGAAGCCGACCCCGCGCAGCAGGAAGTATCCGCCCCCGATCACGAGCAGCGCCGAAGCGACCGCGTCGATCACGCGCAAGAACGCCGGCACGGGTGCGATCAGTCCGACGATGAACACCACGAGTTTCACCGCGGCGCCGAAGACGATCGCGCGTCCCGGGAGCGTTCGCAGCAGCGCGTGACTCATAGGCGTGGACTTGGCGACATTAGACCATGTATCGTAGGCAGATCGTGAAGCTGAAAGCGAACGCCCGGTTCAGTACGATTTGCCTCCACGCCGGCCAGGAGCCGGATCCGACCACTGGCGCGATCGTCACGCCGATCTACCAGACATCGACCTACGTGCAGGAGGAGCTCGGGAAGCACAAAGGCTACGAGTACGCCCGGACGCAGAACCCGACCCGCTCGGCGCTCGAGAGCAATGTCGCGGCGATGGAGAACGGAAAGGCCGGCTTCGCGTTCGCATCGGGAATGGCCGCGATCAACGCGATTGCATCGCTGCTCAAGAGCGGCGACCATGTCGTCGTGTCCGACAACGTCTACGGCGGCACGTTCCGGCTGTTCGACCAGGTCCTGGGCCGCTACCAGATCGCTTTCAGCTACGTGGACACCGCCGACATCGCTGCGGTCGAGCGCGCGCTGACGCCTCAGACCCGGATGCTGTTCGTGGAGACCCCGAGCAACCCGGTGATGCGCCTCACCGACCTGCCGGCGGCGGCCGATCTCGCGCACCGCCACTCCGCGCGGCTGGTGGTCGACAACACGTTCGCCAGCCCGTACATCCAGCGGCCGATCGAGCTCGGCGCCGACCTCGTCACCCACAGCACCACCAAGTACCTGAACGGTCACAGCGACAGCATCGGCGGCGTCGTCGTCGCCACGCGTGACGACGATATCGAGTGGCTGGGATTCGTGCAGAATGCCGCCGGCGGCATCCTCAGCCCGTTCGACTCGTGGCTGGTGCTGCGCGGCACCAAGACCCTGCCGCTCCGGATGGTGCAGCACAGCGCCAACGGGATGGTCCTCGCCGAGCTCCTGGCGGCGCACCCCAAGGTGAAACAGGTGCACTATCCCGGCCTGGCGACCCACCCGCAGCATGCGCTCGCCGTCAGGCAGATGCGCGGCTTCGGCGGTATGCTCTCCTTCGACGTCGGATCGCTCGAAGCGGCCAGGCGGCTGCTGAACGGCGTGCGGCTCATGTCGCTCGCCGAAAGCCTCGGCGGCGTCGAAACGCTCATCTCTCATCCGGCATCGATGACCCACGCCGCCGTTCCAGCGGAGCATCGCGCCGCCCTCGGCATCACCGACGGGTTGGTCCGGATCTCGGCCGGCGTCGAGGACATCGACGATCTGCGCGACGATCTGATCCAGGCCCTCGACCTGATCTAGCAACGAACCTCTCATGTCCCAGCTCATCGATCTGCTCCTGCACGCCGACCGGTATCTTCTCGACATCGTCACCGCCTACGGCCCGTGGATCTACGCCGTCCTGTTCGCGATTGTCTTTGCCGAGACCGGGCTGGTCGTCACCCCGTTCCTGCCCGGCGACTCTCTCCTCTTCGCCGCCGGAGCGATCGCGGCGACCGGGGCGCTCGACGTCCGCATCGCCTTCGTGCTGCTGCTGGTCGCGGCGATCGCGGGCGACGCGCTGAACTACTCGGTGGGGCGTGCGGCCGGCACCCGCATCATGCAGAAAGCGCGGGACGACCCGCGCTGGCGCCGGTGGATCAACCCGGCCTACATCGAGCGGGCGCACGAGTTCTTCGAACGGCACGGCGGCAAGGCGGTGGTGCTGGGGCGGTTCATGCCGATCGTGCGCACCTTCGTCCCGTTCGTGGCCGGCGCCGCCGAGATGTCTTATCCGGCCTTCGCCTTCTACAACGCCACCGGCGCGCTGGTGTGGGTCGGGGTGTGTCTCGGAGCCGGCTATCTGTTCGGCAACGTACCGGTGATCAAGGAGAATTTCTCGCTGGTGGCGCTCGGCATCGTGGCGGTGTCGGTGCTGCCGATGGTCATCGAGTTCCTGCGCTACCGGACCCGGCCGTCTCAGCCCTGATCCAGGCGAGGTACTCGGCGCTGCCGCCTGTGACCTCGAGCACGACCAGCTCCGGCAGCTGGTACGGGTGCAGAGCCACGACCCGCGCCTGGACGGCGGTCACCTGTTCGCGAACCGTTTTGATCACCATCTGGTGCTCGATCGCCTGTTCGGTCGCTCCCTGCCAGCGGTAGATCGACGTCATCGGTCCGCCGATGCTCGCGCACGCGGCCAGCCCCTCCTCGACGAGTGCCCGGGCGATTGCCTCGCCTCGTTCCAGGTCCGGCACGGTGGTGAGCACGAGCACAGCCATCGTTCTACGATACGACGGATTTCCGTTGTACATCGGTCACAGGTGTTGTACTGTGGCGGCGCGTGTCGAAGGGCGATTCAGGGCCGACCACCGAGCGGAGGAGGCCGCAGCCAGCGCGGCCGGGCCGGACGCGGCAGGTGGTGCGCGTTCTCCTGCTGGTCTGTGCCGCGGCTGTGATGGTGGATGCGGTGGTGGGTGAACGGGGCTTGCTGGCGATGCTCCGCGCCAGACATCAGTACAGCGAACTGGAGTCGGCGCTGTCGCGGCAACGGGCCGAGAACGATCGCCTGCGCGAGATGGCTCGCCGCCTCCGCGAAGACCCCGACGCGATCGAGGAGATCGCCCGGCGCGAGCTCGGTCTGATCCGCCGCGGCGAGAAGGTCTTCATCGTGAAAGACCTCAAGCCGCAGACGACGCCGTGAACCAGGGCCGGCACTCCCCTCACCTAGTCGACTTGGCGCTCCCCGGTGCGGATCTTGTAGCTCTCCGCCACCGGCAGCACGAACACGCGTCCGTCGCCAATCTCGCCGGTCCGCGCCGCCTCGATGATCGCCTTGATGGCGTCGTCGGCCATCGAGTCTGGCACGACGACCTCGATCTCCATCTTCGGCAGCAGGCTGACGTTGTACTCCTGTCCCCGGTAAATCGCGGTGTGTCCTTTCTGCTTGCCGTGTCCGCGCACTTCCGTGACGGTCATCCCGGAAATCTGAAGCTTCTCGAGCGCGGCTTTCACTTCATCTACCTTGTTCGGCCTCACAATCGATTTGATCAGTTTCATGGGCGTCCCTCCAGAACGCGGTGCAGATTACCCGTGAGAGTCTGTTGTTGCGACGGTGTCAGCTTCCTGCCGTCCTTCGTCAGATGAAAGACGTCGATCGCCCGGCGGCCTTCGGTGGCAATCAGCACCAGGTCCACGTCGCAGCCGTATTCGGACATGACCCGGCTCATCCGGTAGAGCAGGCCAAGAGCATTCTCCGCCACAATCTCGACAATGGTGTAGCGTCGCGATGAATCGTTGTCTGCGTGGATCACCGGCGCAAACCCGGGGAGCCGGCGGCGAAAGGCGCCCTGCTCGCGGCCGGTCAGCCGGGCCGCCAGGTCCACACGCCCCCGGATCACGTCCTCGAGCACCTCGATCACCTTGCCGTCGCCGCCGGCATTCAACTCCAGGAACCGTTCCTCGTCGGTGAAGTGGAACATGTCCACGACCAGACCGTCCGGCTTGGTAAAGGCAAAGCCGCGCAGGATGTCCATGCCGAACGACGACAGGACACCCGAGATGTTGGAGAAGAGGAACGGCTGGTCGTGGGTGAGGACGGTGAGCTCCCAGGCAGCGTCGGTCCGCTCCATCCAGGCCTGGACCATGTCAGGCGTCAGACGGCGCGAGAGGCGCACATGACGGTAGACCGCGTCCCGCGAGAACAGCTGCAGGTACCGGCGCGGCAATCCTTCGAGGAAGCCGGTGATTTCCTCGGCCGAGACATCCTCGGGCCGCCCGTCGATCAGGTCGGAATGGACCGACTGGCTGCGCTCGATGACCTCGTCGCCGTACGACAGCGTGAGGTGGTTGTAGGTGTCCACGTACAACCGCCACAACAGCTCCTCTTTCCACGGCGTCAGCGTTTCCCGGCTGACGGCTTCGACGTCGGCGAGCGTCAAGAGGCACAACATCTTCAGGCGTTCCTCGACCGCGACGAGCTCGGCGAACTGCCTGACGATCTCGGGATCCTCGGTATCGCGCCGAAAGGCGACCAGCGACATCTTCAGATGCTCTCTGACCAGGAACTCGACGACGCCCCGCGCTTCGTCGTCGAGCTCGAGCCGCTCGAACATCTGCTGCGCCATGCGCGTGCTCTCACTGGCATGGTCCTCGTCCTTCCACTTGCCGACGTCGTGGAAAAGAAGCGCCAGGACCAGTAGCTCCGGAGAGGGCAGCTCGGCCAGCAGCCGGGCATAGCGCTCGCGTTCGGGGCCGATCCCCGGTTCGGTCAAGCGCTCCAGATTGCGAATGGTGAGCAGCGTGTGCTCGTCAACCGTGTACTTGTGATAGAAGTCGCGGACCACGCGGCAGGTGATCGCCTTGAACTCGGGAACCATCTGGCCGAGAAGACCCGAGTCGTGCATCTCGGACAGCCGGGCGTAGAGCCCCGGTCTGGGCGTGAGAAACCTGAGCAGCGCGTCCCGCTGCTCGGGGGTCTGGAAGAAATCTTCCGGCCGATACTTGCCGGCGTGCTGCCGAACCGACGACAGGGCATCGTCGGACACCGCGCAGGCGCCGTCCAACGCCGCCTGAAACAGACCCAGCCAGGTTTCGGGGCGATCGGCCGCCGCCCGGGGATCGATGAACCGGACACCGTCGGCAGCCCGCACCAGGTTGCGATCGAGCGGCAGCGGCGCCGCCCGCAACGCCCACCTGAGTGATCGGTCGATGGCGCGGGCGTGCCGGAAGTAGTCGCTCATGAAGCGCTCGACGCGCTGGCGAGGAGTGGCGCCCGGATAGCCCAGATATTCGGCCGCACGTTCCTGCAGCTCATGGCTGAGCACGTTGTGATGGCGCTTGGCCTCGAGATGCAGGATCGACCGCACCCGGAGCATGAAGTCCTCGGCGTCGTCGAGCTCGCGCGCGCCGGAGCCCCCCTGCGCGAGCAGCGCCGGATCGGTCAGCTTCGCGATCGTCTGCGCGCCGAACAGATCGCGCAGACCGCCGGGCGCATCCTTGACGTCGGGCTCGAGCTGGTAGAGCGTCTCGTTGAAGCGCGCGTGGCGCTCGGCAATGAGGGCTTTCAGGGCGTCGAGCGTACGCGTGGCGGTCCGGGCGACGTGCGACGCGCCGACGAACTGATCGAGCAGCGTCGCATCGCCGACCACGGCCCGGCCGTCGGTCAGCGCGAGCAGGAACTCCGGGTTGTCGGCCTCGAGCGTCGCGCCTTCGTGCACTTCACGTACGTGATGCCCGACGGTGAGGCCAAGGTCCCACAGTGGGTTCAAGAAGGCGTGCAGAAACCGTTCGTCCGGCGGCACGATGGCGCCAGCGAAGAGCACCAGGACGTCGATGTCGGAGTGCAGGCACAGCTCGCGCCGGCCATAGCCTCCGAGCGCGAACACCGCAACCGGCTGGGAGACCGCGCCAGCATCGGCAAAGAGCTGCTGCACGAGCGCATCCATACGGTGTGAGTACTGCCGCATGGCATGGCGTCCGCCCTGGCCCCGGACCGTCGCCGCCACCAGCTCACTGCGTGCGGCTTCGAGCCGCGCGGCCCGTGCCGCCCGGGCGTCGGCTGGAGACGACTGGGACTCGGTCATGAAGGTCAGAGGACGGCCCATTCCGTTTGGGACAGGCCGTCCGTATGGTAGCAGCGTTGGCGCATTCCGAATCGCGCTAGTAGGTGACGCCGATACCGATCAAGCCGACGACCTTGCTGCCATCTCCCGAGTTGAAGGCTTCGGTCGTGTCGCCGAAGACCAGGACATCCACCCCACCGTGGATATTCCACGATCCGAATCGCGATTCGACGGTGCTCAGGGGGACGGTGACCAGTCCCCCGATGTCGAAGAAGCCGAACTTGTTGTCATTGCTGCCAAGCTCGTAATAGTCGTTCAAGCTCAACCCCAACTTCAGGGGAACGGTGAGCGTGGCCTTGCCACCTGCAAGGGGAAAGGCTGGACCAATGCCCAGTTCCAGATATGTTCCCTTGTTCGAACCGCCATCCGCCTGAGCGTCGCTCAGCTCGAAGGCCAGAATGCCGTACGGTGACAGCATGTGGGTCTTCGCCAGCTTGAAACTGAGCTCCTTCACGGTGTTGAACGAGGAGTTCGCGCTGGTATAGGCCGTGAACGTCGTTCCGAGCGTCAGGCCGCCGCCAAATCCGAGCGACAACGTCGTATAGAAGTCCTCCTCGTAGTGGAGACGGTCCGACGGACCATCGGATCCGGACGAACCGGTGTGGAGGCTGTGCCACACGCCGATGTTGAGGCCGACACTCTTCACGGCGCCGTCGCCGGTCGCCAGCGCCAGGCCGATGTCACCGTAGGGCCACATGGTGAGCTTCGGGTCGGCCTCCTGAAGGATGCCGCGGAACACGTACACCGACGGAAAATCGATTCCTCCGGTAAATGTGATCGATCCCGGATTCGGATCGCCTGCGGCCTGGGCTTCCGCCGGGCCCGCCATGCTGATCGAAAGGGCCGCTGCGGAGCAGACCACTGAGAGGCTCTTCCACGGACTCGCGAACGTCGTCAATTTGCGCACCTGCACACCTCCCGAGGAAGACCGCCGTCAGCCGACGCGCTCCGATCTCCCGGATTCGTAAATGCTCGGCCCCGAATGGAACCGCCATGATGAATTGAGTCATCTAGTCATCTAGTCATCTAGTCATCTAGTCATCTAGTCATCTAGTCATCTAGTCATCTAGTCATCTAGTCATCTAGTCATCT
>WHSN01000009.1 GCA_009380045.1 Luteitalea sp. | reverse complement strand
GCGTCCTGCCCGCAGCCCGGTTTGTTCCAGGATCGTCTGGACGACCTCCTGAGTCGTCCCGGGATAGGTGGTCGACTCGAGCAGCACCAGCATGCCGGCGTGCAGGTGCGGAGCGATCTGCTCAACGGCGCTGACGACGAACGAGAGGTCCGGGTCTTTGGTCTTCCGGAGCGGCGTCGGCACGCAGATCGTAATCGTGTCGAGCTCGGCGACGATGGCGAAATCGGTCGTGGCCGTCAGGCTACCGGTCTGGCCGAAAGATTCGAGGTCGGTGGACAGGACGTCCGCGATGTACGATCGCCCCGCGTTGACCGCGTCAACCTTCGTTTCGTCGAGGTCGATGCCGGTCACTTGCAGTCCAGCGCGCGCCAGTTCGACCGCCAAAGGCAGTCCGACATAGCCAAGACCGACCACCCCGGCGCGGGCGGTGCGATCCCCGATGCGCCTGAGGAGGTCGTCGAACGTGGCAGACTCGGTCATTCAGAGCACCTTGACGGATGTTGTCGCTCCCGCACCGGATGTCAGCGACGGCGAAATTGACGTCGGGGACAAAACCGCATCGACGGCGGCGTGGCGGCCACATCGCCGGCTAACCCACGCGCGAGGCAGGCGGCTGATGCAGATCCCCCGGGCACATCCGCGCGCTCTCTTCGAAGTCGCGTGCGACAACCGTGCGGATCCGAAACAACCGCGGGCCCAGGCGGATCGCCGCAAGGGTGCCGGCGTCAATCTGCTTGTAGATCTGCTTGCGGCTGACACGCCAGTAGTTGGCGAGTTCTCCAACCGAAACGTATGCAGCGGGGTGAGTGGAGAGGTCGCGGATAGGCATAGGTTCGCCGGTCTATGTAGGAGCCAGAGTCGAAACGAATCGAGAACAGTGCCCGATGACGGCTGCAAACGACGGACGTCGCGCAATGACGGGAGCAAGAGGTGTACAGCCACTCATGAGCTTGCAGAGCGGAACACCATCTCCCGCTTTCCGGAGCAAAGGTTGAAGTGAGGAGGACACTTGCGACTTGTGGCGTCCATACTGACCTATGAAGTCCTTTAGTGGCAAGAAGAAATTCCGGTTCATCGAAGATTTCTATCCTCGACCCCACTGGCGTGGAACCGGGCCCGAGCCTTCCTAGATTCCTCCAGCCCGTTAGAGACTTTCGAGACTCCGGCGGCTTTTCCTCTGGTAAGTCCCGGCCCGATTGACATGGATGCCCGTCTGAGCGACGGTGGAGGCTCCAACAGTCACGTTCACCGAGGTTCCATGGCATTCATCCCAGACGGCCCACCCAAGGCATCAGGCGACCGTCGGTCCCCGGATGGGGCCTCTCCCGGTCATCGCCCTTCGACTGGGACGCCTGGAGCGGCACCCGACTTCGGAGCCGTGGACGTGGAATTGCGCCAGTCGCCACTCGAAATTCCGGATATGCCCGCGTGGGCGCAGACCAAACGCGAGTCGCCAGCCTCGCAGGACGCTGGTCACGGGCCGGACTTCGATACACCCGTGCGCCGACAGACCACGGCCGACGATCCGGCCCCGGCGGAATTTCCCGCTCCCGCACCCTTCCTCGATCGGATCGCCTCAGCGCCGCGATCCCGGCGTGCGGTGCTCGCGCTCGTTTGCATCGCCGCGGCGCTGGCGCTCGGTGTGCCAGGGTGGCGATACCTGCGCCAGGTACGGGCCGGCGTGGGGTCAACCGCGGCATCCATGCCTGGAGGCGGAGCGACCGGAGTCGCCACATTTCAGTCGAAGCCGAGCGGAGTCGAGGTGGCGATCCGAGGCGCCCTCCAGGGCACGACACCGCTGAAGCTCACTCTTCCCGTAGGCGAGCACGTGGTGGAGATCGGCAACGGCCCCGACAAGAGGCCGTTGACCGTGGTCATCGCCGCCGATACCGTTGCCTCGTACTACGTGGAAGGGGTCACGCTGGATGCGGCATCGGGCGGCGCGGTCGGCCGTCTCGAGATTGTCTCGGATCCGCCGGGCGCGCAGGTCTCGGTTGACGGCGTCCGTCGAGGCGTCGCCCCGCTCGATTTGACCGGGATTGCCGTCGGGGAGCACCGCATCAGCCTTTCTCGGGACGGCACGACGATCAACAAGACCGTGAGGGTGACGGCGGGTGCGACCGCAACCGTCATGGCGGCCACCGGGCCGGCCGGCGGCGCGGCCGGCTGGGTGTCGATTGCGGCGCCATTCGAGATGAAGATTTTCGAGGGATCGACGCTGCTCGGCACGACCTCTTCGACCCGCATCATGCTGCCAGCCGGCGCCCATACATTCGAGCTCGTGAACGAGGACCTCGCCTTCACCACCAAGCTTCCGGTGCGGGTGATACCGGGTGGAACGGTGACGGCCAACGTCAGCATCCCGAATGGACTGCTGTCGGTGAATGCGCAGCCATGGGCCGACGTGCTGATCGACGGCGTGGCCGTGGGCACGACGCCGCTCGGCAACCTCGCCGTTCCAATCGGCGCGCGCGAGGTAGTGTTGCGGCACCCCCAATTCGGTGAGCGGCGCCGCACGGTGAACGTCACAGCGAACGCTCCAGCCCGCATCGGAGTCGACTTCAACCAGTGACCGTGCCCGCCCGACGGGGCCGGTTCGCCCACCGGGCCCGGTGCAGCACCGTCAGGGCCGGACGCGGGTTCAGCGGGGCACGACGACCCGCGCCAGGGCGTTCCGCGTGGCGACGTACATCGAGCCGTCTGGTCCTTGCGCGACGACCTGAATCGGTCCGATGCGGCCGTTGAGCAGACGTTCGGTCGCGACAACCCTGAGCGGATCGGCAACGTCGAACGTGAACCGCAGCAGCTGCGCTCCCTCCGCGGACGCAACGAACAGGTTGTTCTCGAACGGGGCGATCGCCCGTCCGCGATAGAACATCGCGGCCGATGGCGTCGCTCCGGCAGGGAGTCGAAACGCCGCTCGCACCCGACCGCGCACCCGCGGCGTCTCGCGCTGCAAGGTATACAACAGCGGCTCGTGGGCGGCGCTTTCGTCCGCGAGCCACGCATGGCCTGACGCCTGCCAGGTCAGCGCCTGCGGTGCCCGGAACCCGTGGGAAAAAACCGGCGTCAGATTCGCCTGGTCGTCCGGCGTCGAACCGTCGGCGTTCATCCGCAGGACTTTCCCGTTCCGGGACGCCAGATCGCCCGCCCGTTGGGCAACGCCACCGTCATCGAGCGCGACGTACAGCTTGCCGTCGGGGCCGAATCGGAGCGATCCGTGCGGCTCCGGGGCCGCCGGCACCTCGTCGAACACGGTCACACGATCGACCAGCGCGCCCTCGTGCTCCCGGAACCGCACCAGCATGAACGCGCCGCTGCCGGATGGGGCGGGTGCGACGACGAGAGCGAACAGGTGGTGGGTTTGGGCGAATGCGGGATCGAGCGCGACCGCGAGCAGGCGATCTTCGGATGAACCGCCGATCGGCACGACACCGCCACCCTCAGACGGCGCCCTGCCAAGGATGCGGATCGTAGCGTTTGCCTCAGCCACAAACGCACGTCCATCGGGGCCAAAGGCGATATCGGTCGGGTCCTCGAGGTCGTCGGCGATCTGCTCCAGGCGGATCGCCACGCCGTCGACGGTGGTGAACCCGACGTCGTCGAGAGATGAACCGGACACCAGCGCCGTACCGACCGTCACCCGCAACGGGCTCGACCGCGGCCCCTCGAGCACCGTAGTACCAACGACGACGAACGAGGCGAGCTCGAGAGTGTGGTTGCCGACGGCGAGGGGCGGGAGTGGTGCGCTGCAGGAGAAACCGGCCGCTTGCGGCGAGCTGTCGCAGCCGACGCCCGCCAGCTCCACACGTGAACCGTCGACGTAGGCCGCGTACTGGATGCTGGCGAGCTCGTCCGTGCTCGCTGCGGCCTGGGTCCAGCCAAACCGTTCGTTGCCGGTGATGCGCTCACTGGCGGGTGGGGTCTCGGGCGGCTCCGCGGGATCGCTGTTGTCGCACGCAGCGGATGCGCCCAGACACAGCAGCGCGATCGCGGTTCGCCAAAGCATTGCGCTAGTATGCCTCTGTGCGGGCCGTTCTGCTCGTTATGCTGACCTTGATGCTCGACGCCGACGCGTCGGCGCAGTTGCGCTCCCACGTCCATGCGTCCGGCTTCACGCTGCCAGTGGCGATCGTTCAGGATCCGGTGGATTCCGAGGTTCAGTTCGTGGTCGAGCAGGGCGGCCGGATTCGGGCCATTCGGGCCGGCACGGTGGTGGCGGCCGATTTTCTGGATGTGAGCGGCTCCGTGCGGTCCGGAGGCGAGCAGGGGTTGCTCGGTCTGGCCTTCGCCCCGGACTACTCGACCAGCCGTCGCTTCTTCGTGAACTTCACGAACCGTGACGGACATACGGTGGTTGCCCGATTCAGGCGGTCGGACGATCCGCTCGTGGCTGACGCCGGCTCGCGATTCGATCTCAGGTGGAATGGGGCCGGGGGAGAGCCCCTCATCGCCCAGCCGTACGCCAATCACAACGGCGGCCATCTGGCATTCGGACCCGACGGTTACCTCTACGTCGGGCTCGGTGACGGCGGGTCGGGCAACGACCCGGAGAATCGTGCGCAGAACCCCAACGAGCTGCTGGGCAAGATGCTACGTATCGATGTCGGGGTCTCCGACAGCGATCCGGTCGGCTATCGCATACCTCAGGACAATCCGTTCGTCAGCGGACGACCGGTCGCGGCGCGCCCGGAAATCTGGGCGTTCGGCCTCCGCAATCCGTGGCGGTATTTCTTCGACGATCCCGCTCGAGGAGGAACGGGAGCGCTGCTGATCGGGGACGTGGGACAGGCGGGTTGGGAGGAGATCGACTACGAGCCGCGCGGCCGCGGCGGCCGCAACTACGGCTGGCGGAACCGTGAAGGCGCGCATGACAACGTCACCTCGCGCCCGGCCGCCTACACGCCGCTCACCGATCCCATCTTCGAATACGACCGTAACACCGGTCAGTCGATTACCGGCGGTTATATCTACCGGGGAACGGCGCTCGGCGCCGGGTTCCGGGGGCGCTACCTGTTCGCCGACTTCGTGCAGGGCCGGGTCTGGTCGATCGCCGTCGCCGTCGATGACGGGGGCGAGGCACGAGCGTCAGACCTGATCGAGCACACCGCAGAACTGGGTGGGCGATCGGAGCTCGGTCAGGTGAGCTCGTTCGGGTACGATTCGCAGGGCGAGCCGTTCGTGGTCAATCACTCCGACGGCCGTATCCTTCGCATCGCCGGTCCCGCCAGTCCGCCGGCCACGCCGGCAGGTCTTCGAATCATCAGGCCCTGAGCGCATTTTCACCACCCTGGACCCGCGAAACCACGACGAACCCACGAAGTTCTTGATCGAGAAGAGTTCGTGCCCTGGTGCTGCCGTGCAAGCGTTGGCGCCTCACGAAACGTTGCGGACTTGCACCACCAGCTTCTTCGACGTCGTCGTACTGCCTGCCGCGTCTCTGGCCACCGCCGCCAGCGTGACCTGGCCCGGTTCGTTGGCGCGCGTGTCCCACTGCACGTTGAAAGGCGCCGCTGTATCCGTGGTACCGATCGGTACACTCAGGGCGAGGCCAGCCGTCTCGCGCCATGAACGCACGAAGGACAAAGATCCGGGGGAGTCGGAGGCGCGAACGGGAGGCGAGGTCGGATCGGGAAAGAAACGGGGGAGGAGCAGGCGAGGAGCGTGCCGGAGGGCGAGAACCCGAGCGAGTGGAGATGTGCCTTACTTGACGACCAGGAACCGTCCGATGACCAGCAGGTCGAGCCCGGTCCCGTAGAACACCCGCACGGCGTCTCGCGGGCTGCACACGATTGGCTCGAGGAAACCGTTGAACGATGTGTTGATCAGCGCGCCGACGCCGGTGTCGTCCGCGTACCGCTGGTGCAGCCGGTAGAAGAGCGACGCGCTCGGACCAACCGTCTGAACGCGCAGCGTCGACGCCCCGGCGGGCAGCGCGGACGACAGAAGCTGCGGCTCCCTGAGGGCGTACTCATACTGCATGAATTGCGATTCCTCGGGTCCGACGAAGTGCTGCCCGAGCTGTTCCACGAGCACCGACAACCCATACGCGCGGTGGCGATCGCCCTTTTTCAGGAACAGGTTGAGATTCTCGAGAACGTGGGGGTGACGGGGATCGGCGAGGATCGAACGATGGCCGAGCGCGCGAGGGCCCCACTCCATGCGATCCTGGAACCACCCGACGAGGCGCCCGCGCTTGAGGGCCGCGACCGTCCGTTCGATGGCATCGGCTTCGCTCACGTAGTCGTAGGTCAGCTTGCAGTTGTCGAGCGTCTGCTTGATCTCCTCGGCGGTGTAGCCGGGCCCGAGGAACGGGGACAGGGATGCCGCGCCCGCTGGCGGGTGATCGCCAGCAAGCGCGAGCGCCGCGCCGGCGGCGAGCCCGGCGTTGCCCGGGTTGATCGGCACGAAGACGCGCTCGAACAGCCGCGACTGCTCGACCAGCGTGTTCAGGTAGGTGTTGTAGAAAAGTCCGCCGCCGAGACACAGGTGCCCGACGTCCAACGCCGCCTTGACGTCTTCGAGCAGGGCAAGGAGAAGCCTCCCGAGTTGATGCTGCACCGAGCAGGCGACATCCGCTCGATTGGCGGTGGGACCGCCGGCACCCTCCACCAGTTGCGCGAGCTGTCCTTCCCAGCCGGGACATAGATCGAGCCTGTTGTTCTCGTAGCGCCAGAGTTGCGCCAGCCGTTCGACGTGGCGTGGCCGGCCGATCCGTGCCAGCGTCTCGACCCGATGCTCTTGGCCTTCACGAGAGAACCCCAGGATCGCCGCGCAATCGGCGTAGAGCCGGGCAAAGCCGGTGCCGCTCCACGGCCAGTGCTGATCGCAGAGCGCCGTTCCGTGTCCGAGCCACACGCTGATTTCGGATGCCGAGTGACGATCGCACACCACGACCGCAGACCTGTCGAAGGGGGAGGTGAGAAACGCCCCCGCCGCGTGCGCCGCGTGATGGCCGACGCGGATCGGATCCGCCGAAGCCGGAAGATCGACGTCTTCCTCGGCGACGACGAACGCGTCCGCGTCATGCCAGTCGCGCCCACCAATCGCTTCGAGGGCCGCTTCCGGAAAGTACCCGAGCTGGAGGCCGGCGTGGCGGACTCGTGTCAGGCGTTCGAGCTCCGTGGCCCCTTGCAACGCCCCGTTTTTCCACACCGCGACGCAGGCATTGCGGTGAGCGCCGGCGATCCCGATGATGTGCCCGAGTCCCACGGGCGTGGTCGGGGCACCCGGGATCTCCGAGGCCACGCAGGTCACCGGGGCGCCATCGATGTCGGCTGGGCCCATCGGTGACACGTCGATCGGCCCCTGGGCTGACTCTCCGAAACGGACCTGGCTGCGCACGTCGTTTGGCCTTTCTGTCGAGGGTCCTACTTGTCGGCGCCCTCGACAGGAGGGTGTCGAGCGCTGCGCGGGATGTCTGCGTGCTGCTGCACGACCGGCAGCAGCGCCTCGGTCACCAGCCGGTGCGCCTGGGCATTTGGATGGCCGTCGGCATAGTTGATCCAGAACGACCTGCCCGGCTTGTTTTCGAACAGCGGCAACAGGTCGACGGTCGCCGCGACGCCCGTGGCGGCGCCATGTCGTCGAACCACTTCGTGCGCGTCACGTCCCTGATAGTCGTCCAGACCGACCAGCAGCGGATAAATGGCGATGACGAACGGCACGTTGCGCGCCTTGCAGATCCGGGCGATTTCTTCCAACGCCCGTTTGGATTCGAGCCAGCCAGGGTTGTCGTCGGTGAATCCCTGGAACACTTTGGCCACCCAGGAGAACTCCACGCTGTTCAGAACCCCCGCCCGCTGCAACAGCTGGCCGGCGCGGGGCACCATGAAGCGGGCGAGTGCCGAGTGATATTCGATCTGCAGGATCAGGCCACGCAGGCCGCTGCTCTTCGACCACTGCGTGACGTCGTCGCCGGGATCGATCTGGACCACCGGTGTGGCGGTGCCTTCGTCGTAGCTGCTCGGGGCGAGCACAGGTTTGAAGTCGATGTCGTTCAGGTTGTAGATGAGGACCAGCATGTCCGGGTCGTAGGTGAGCGCCCGGTCTTGAAGAAGGAGCAACTGATCGACGGTGTTCGTGCCCGGGATCGCGGCGTTGATGACGTCGATGGCACGCCCGCCGCTCCGCCGGCGCAGTTCATCCTCGAGCTGCTTTGGAATCGTCTGGCCGACATCCAGACCGACTCCCCAGGTGAAGGAGTCGCCGAGCACCAGGATGCGATAGGTGTCCGCCGGTTTCGGGATGGCAAATTCACGATCTCGGAAGTCGTAGGAGTTCTTCTGCACCGGCCGTCCGTACGTCGTGCCCGGAGGAGACGTCGGCTCGATCAGGCGCAGCACGAGCTCCGCGCCGAGGAGCGACACGCCGGTGCTGACGACGAGAAGCAGCAGGTTCGATAACCATCCCCGTAGCCGCACGCGGTCCTCCATTGTCCTGTCCGTGGTCACTGAACGGTCGTCATCTGCCGTCGAAGAGCTTGCGCACGACGAATACGCCGAACGCTGGAGCAGTGTGAATCTGGGGAAACAGGACCTGGCCGACCGGGGCGCCGGCGACGAGCCCAGTGAGCGGCACGGCGACCGTCGTCCCGAGGTAGACCCCGCTCAGGACCGGCGCGCCGAAATAGTTCTGTGCATCACGGATCTCGTATCCGTCGCCGGGCACCAGACCCGCGGCGCCCAGATCGACCGCCACCTGCTCGACTTCATCCCAGTTGTAAATGACGATGTTGGCCCGGCCGGGTTCGTACTGGTTGGGCCTCACTCGAACGGTCGTTCCGGTCGGAGCGCCGGCGACATAGGTGGCCGTCGTATCGAACCCGCTCGAACGCAGCCAGTCGCTCCAGGCCAGGTTCCCGCCGCCCTCGGGTGTCACGGCGTCGTTGAACGTAAAGGGGAACGCCTGTCGTGTGCCGTCGATATAGGTATTGCCATCCCAGCGATACGTGCTGTCGGGCGGCTGGTGCACCTTCGCGAGGCTCTGATCGGAATTGGGATTCTCCGAAGTCTCGGCGTAGAGCGTGTTGCCGGTGACCTGCGCATCGCGCCAATGGCTTGCCGTCAGCGCCACCGAGCCACCGATGATGAAGTTGTCCCGGACGGTGAGCCCGCCGTTGTCCATGTTCTGATAGCCGAGCGTGACGTTGGGCCCGAGCACGCCGGGAAGGTGGTAAAAGGCGCTGTCGCGCACGCTGATGCGATCTGCGGGGTTGTCGGTGGTCCCCACGAAAAGATTCTCGATCTTGTGGCGCGGGCCGCCGGTCAGCGAGGCGACGCCGTTGTTGAAGCTGATCACGCCCTCGAACTGCACGCCGATCCCGTAGCCCGATTCGGCGTAGACCTTCATCCCGGTGGCGTGATTGCCGAACGCGATCACGTCGGCGATTCTCTTGGTGCCGACACGGTTCTGAATGTAGAACCCGTGCCCGTGCCCTCGCGCCGCATCCACGACGCCGTTGTTGTACGCGAGACAGCCGTAGATTTCGGCGTCGACGGCCGATTCCCACAGCCCGAAGCCGCCGAGCGCGTCGTGCACGACGAGGTTGATGAAGCGTGTGTGCGGACCAAAGACGTTGATCCCGACGCCGCGGACGCCGTCATCGCCCGCGGCATCGTTGACTTCGACTTTCTCGTCGTAGACGCGGATCGGGTCGGAGTTCGTCACCTCGAACCCCCAGTACCAGGCGTGCTCGCCCCGCACGGTGAATGTATTGGCGTGGACGCCGGCGCCGTCGATCGTCGCCCGCTCGCCAGGATATTGCCGCACGACGATCGGCGCCGCCGCCGTCCCTGCGAGCGCGCTGGTGAACGCCCCGGCATACCGGCCGCCCCGCAGCCAGATCGTGTCGCCGGGCATCGCCGGGCTGTCCGCCGATATCGCCGTGGCCAGATCCAGCGGGTGCGCCAGCGTGCCGTCGTTCGTCGCCGCGCCGTCGGGGCTCACGAACCACTGCTGGCCGTTCGTCGCCGACAGGTACGGGGCGAGGATCGGTGGCGTTGTCCCGCGGGCAGCCGCGCTGATGGCCACGAGGCCGGATACCAGGGCGATCAGCATGACGGCGACTCGGGTCAACGTCGCCGCCACCCGCGGTTCTTCCACGGCTGCGCTCACTTCGGGATCGTCCATGTCCGTCACCGGAGCCCGGCGGCCATCAGGGCCGTCCGGAGCTTCCGGCGCGCCGCTTTGCGGAAGCTGTGTTTCACCATCAAGCGTCGCTTGGCGTCGAAGACCCTGACCGACTGCGCGTCGTTGATCGTGTGCAGGCCCGCGGCGAATGGCCACTCCTGCCGGGGCTCGACAACGCCGAGGAATTGCTCTTCGAAGTCGGTTGTCGTGAGGCTGGTGATCTGATGAAGCTCGATTCGGCCGCCGTACGTGCGCGAGCAGTCCTGCGCCGGCCGAACCAGCAGACCGTTCACCTGGAACGGCATCCCCGCGGGACGGACCTTGTGCTTGTCCGATCGGACCGGGTTCGTGTGGTGGGCCGTCCAGGGCCCGAGCGGGGTGTCCGCAAAAAAGAGGTACAGGTGGGTGACGTCGTCGTTCGACCGGTTCGTGACGAACATCCACCAGCGGTCGAGGTGCTGGAACACCGTCGGATCGACACCTGGGAAGCCCTGGAGGAGGGTGGCGCGCTTCACCCAGCCGCGCGGGAAGTCCTCGGCTTCGTACAGCGCCACCTCGCCCGAACGATGTTGCTCCGGCACGCAGTAGTAGCGATCGTCGTGCACGAAGACGCAGGGGTACGACAAGTGAAATGGCCGATCGAGGACCGTTCTCGCGGCGGTGAAGGTTCGAAAGTCGTCGGTCTCGATCACCGCGATGCGTCCCTTCTTCTCCGTGCGAGCGTAGTCTTCAACGAAAATATAGGTCGTGGCGCCCCGCGTGATGACAAACGGGTCCGCATAGTAGTGCCCTGCAGGTGCGCACAGCCACGTGATGGGTGCGTCGGAGTTGCCCGCGATCACCGCCGTCATGGGCGCGGTGGTGATGCCGATCGCCCAATCGTCTGGGCCCGATTCCGATCGCCCGAACAGGTCGGAGGTGTGTTTCAGCGCGATGTTCCGCGTCAGCCGGCCAAGATGCACGGCCATCTGGAGGTTCGTTGGCTGCCCGTACGGCGGCGCGACGGGTGGAGACGACGGCGCAACGGGTGAAGACGAGAGGCGAAACACCTCGTCCGCGAAACCCTGGAGCAGGAGACGGGCGGTGAGCGCCGGCCAGGTGGCCGAGCTCATCATGACGTGAGCGCAATTTCCGCTGTCGGAGTCGGCGACGGTCTTGAACTGTGCCTCCCGAATCACGGCATCGACGTCGCGCTGACCGCCGGAGCGGTGAAGGATCAGCCCGCTCAACGGATCACCCCGGTAAACCTCCCAGAATCCTGCCGGCCCCCCCTCATACCGAGGGAACCTGAATGACCAGATCCCGTGAGGGGCGACCTCCAGCATGCCGCCGGCGATCGTCTCGCGACGAAGGTTGAGGACGAAGTCCAAACGATGTCGCCGGATCGTCTCGATGTCGCGTTCCGAGAAGGCGCGCGCCGGCTCGGCGTTCGAAGATCCGTCGCATGTCAAGCGGGGGACCGCCCTCACGGCTTCGGATAAATCAACCGGCTCCATCGCCGGCTGTGTTCGGAGCCTGGCGGACACCTGCGTGTGCCACCGCCACAGGGACAGTCCTGACCCGGCGGGAACTTCGGGTCTCGCGACCAGGACGACCAGTGCGAGCTCGACTCCCTCGACACGCCGAAGCTGCTCGATCGCTTCCGCCTGCCAGAAGGGTAAGGTAATGCCCTCGCAAATCACACCCGCGCGGAGGCGCGGTCGCATACCCGCGAGCGGCGCCGGCGCCACGGCGCCCGTCGCCCCGGACCAGTCGTCTGCGCCCGCGCCGGGCGACACCCGTTCACGAACGGTCACCGGATCGGCCTTCCCAACTCGTTCCAAAGCGCGGTCTTCTGCGGAGCGCAGACCTGGGAGTGGTTCCGGAGGCCGTAGCGGTGCCGGGCTGAACAACCCAGGCGGTGCCGCAGGCTGGCATCCTGCAGCAGGGCCATCGACGCCGCCAGCGCCTCCGCGCTTCCAGGTTCGAAAAACAGCGCCTCAGTGCCATGTTCGAGACGCTCGGGCATGGCGCCCACTGGCGTGGACAGGATCGGGAGACCCGCAGCCATGGCTTCGACGCCGGTGATCGGTCCCCCTTCGTTGAGCGAGGCAATGACGAACGCGTCGATGCCGGCGTAGAAGGCGATCTTACGCCCTCCGTCCATATGGCCGACAAACTCCGTGTCACCATCGATCCGCAGGTCCGCGGCCAGCTTGCGCAGGTCCGTCGCATGCTGTCCCGCGCCGGCGATGCGGAGCCGGCTATCGGGCAGGTGCTGCTTGGCCCTCGCAAAAGCCTTCAGGATGGTATCCATGCCCTTACCGTCGTCCAGTCGGCCGATCGACCCGAACGTCAGCGCCTGCCCCGTCGCCCGGTGCCCGGCGCGATCGATCCCGAGCAGATCGTCTTCCGTCCCGTACGCCCATTGTTCAATCACTCTCGTCGCACCTCGATACTGATAGTGCGTCCGGATGTCGTCGATATGTCGCTGACAACGGGCGATGATGACGTCGCACGAGGCCGACGAGGCTGTGAACTGCCGGTGGAGCCGGCGGTTGGCGTATTCGGCGGTCACTTGCGACGCTTCTTCGTAGATGACCTTGACTCCCGCCGCTCGAGCAGACGTCGCGACTCGCGCCATGAACGGTTTCGGCTTGCCGAACAGGTGAACGAGGTCGGACCCGGCGACGACGCGGCGCGCCTGCTCGTCCCAGAAGCCGGGCTGGTCCGCCACCGGCATGAAACGGCGGCCAAGGCTGACTTCTTCAAACGACGACGGACGGCGCCGGGCCGTGAGCAGGTGCTTGGCCTTCGCGAGGCTCAGCACGGCGCGTCCGTAGAAGCTTCTGCGCCACTCCTCCTGTCCGCTGTCAAACGTCAGCAGCTGCTCCAGGTTCCGCCGGATCCTGGAATCGTCGCGAACCTTGTAAGGCGTGAACAGTCGAACCTCGTGCGCGTGCGTCAGCGCGAGCTGCACGTTGGCTTCGACTTCGTGCTCCAGGCCGCCGCTTTCGAGAGAGCTCGATATGAAGGCCAGTCTCATTCCAGTGTGCGAGCCGGCAACCGGCGGACCTACTGTGTACGGCATCCGAGAGCCGCGATCACGGACGCGTAACGGGGCAACAGCACGCTCCGCGTGAACGACCGCTCGAATGTCTGCCGGGCGGCGAGGCCCAGGCGGCGCCGCTCGGCCGGGTCATTGAGCAGCTCCTCGATGACCGGGCCCATCTCGTCGATTCGATCGACCAGACGACAGTCCATGCCGTCGCGGATTTCAGGAAAGCCGGCGACAGAAGCCTTTACCGCGACAACCACCTGTCCGTGGTTGAAGATCAACGGGAGCCGGGTCCGCTGGCCGGTATCGTGCTCCCAGGGAATGATGTGCAGATCGAAGGGCCGCAGGAGGGGGCCCAGATCGCGCACGAAGCCGGTACACCTGACCGACTCCAGGTGGCGCGCGAGCATCGGGCCCGCAGCGGCGGTGTCGCCAATCACCCACAGGTTCCGGCGCGCGGAATCGGGCAGCGCCGGCCAGACAACGTCGAAGAAGCGCTCGAGACCCAGGCGGTTGGCGGTGGTGCCGAGCCCGCCGAGGTGGACGATTCGCGGCGTCTCATCCGCGTCGTGCGCGCCGTTCCATTGGACCGGTTCGTAGGCCATCGGGATGTACTCGACCGACCGGCATCCCAGATCCTTCAGCTGCTGGTGCTCGACCAACGATCCGGTCACGACCGCCGCTGCCGATCGCGCGACATCCTCTTCCTGGCGGCGCATGCGGGGGTCTTCGGCGCGGCCTTGCCTGAGGGCCTGCACACGGTACAGCCAGTCATGATGGGTGTAGACGACGGGCCGCTGCTGTTGCAGTGTCGCGATACGGGCGGGCCCGAAATGATGCGCCCAGATGAACGCCGGATTGATGCGCTTGATGCTCCGTGTCAGGTGCCGCAGCGCGACGGTCCTGAAGATCGGATTCTCGACATGTGTGCCGGTTGCCCAGTCGCCGATGCGCGCCTGGATGCGAGTGAGGATGCTCGCCGCTCTCGGCAGCGTGGTCAGCTGCACCGATTCACACATCTGTTGCACGCGGTGGTAGGTCTCGGCGTCGGTTCGCACGAAGTCGTCGAAGATCTGGCGTTGCTCGGCGTAGGCGTAGTGCCAGAGATGCACTTGATGGCCGAGCGATTTCAGAGCCGTGAGCTTTTCGTAGAAATTGGCGGATCCGCCGCCACGAAAATTGGGGGAGATGGGGTACTGAGCGACGATCAGGAGACATCGCACCGCGAGACCGCCTTGTGGAAATTCGTTGGTTGCTCAGGGACGAGCGGGAGGCTCGACCGGCGCTCCTGACGAACCACGCGAGCGCGCCGGCTTCGAGCACATCCGATCGCGAGGCCTACGCCGAGCGATCCCGGCGCGACGTGGTGACGGCGCCAGGCTCGGGCAGGTGGACGCCGCAATGCTCGGCGAACTGAACGATCGCCTGCCCCAGACGCCTGCCAGAATTCCCATCGAGCTGCCCGCACACGTAGTTGGCGATCCAGCGGCGCCCGGCGCGATGCAGCTCCGGCTGTGCCAGATACGTCCTGATCGCCGTGACCATCTCCGCCGCATTTCTGACGTTCCAGACGCCACCGGACTCGGCGATCGGTTTGAAGTGGGTCCAGACGTGGTTGGCGTCGTTTACGAGGCCCTGGTTCGGCTGGTGAGGCTCGGGATCGTAGTCGAGGTTGACGACCGGCCGGTCCAGAATCGCCGCGTCCACGGTCACGGTGGAAGCGAAATTGACGACCACGGCTGCGTGCCGGAACGTGTTCACCCATTCGATGATCTGTTCACGCGCCTGCGACCGGAACGGCGCGTCGGGATCGCCAGTGCGCTGCACCACGACGCGCGGCCGGAACTCGCGCAGGAGCTCCACTTCGTGCGCGTTGTCGAACGCTGGATGGGGACGCACCAGCAGCTGGACATCGCCGAGCTCGCCCCGGGCGATTCGAGTCGCCATGTCGAGCGCCCCATGGTGCTCCTGAATAGCGTTCGGCGATCCCAGTGTATAGAGCACGATCGGCGCCTCAGGCCGCAGGCCGGCCCTGGCGCAGAACTCTTCGCGGGACTGGCGGAACTCGTCCTTGAAGAACACGTCGAACTGCGGGGCGCCGACGACGTAGATCGGTACGCTCCGGCTGCTCGGATAGAAGTGATGCAGCTCGTGCCGCATCTGCTCGGACCAGACCACATATCCGTCGTACTCGAACAGCGATCGTCGCTTCGTCGACAGGTTGTCCCAGGACGTAATCAGCGCGAGCGTCGGGATCTTCAGGTTTTTCGCGATCGCCACCACGGCAGGCTCGTCGAAGCGCATCGGTCCTGTTGCCAGCACCATGGACGGCCGCAGCGATGTGAGGCGTGCCAACGCTTCCGGACTTCGCAGATAGCGCTGCAGCATACGCCCGACGAACCGCTCGACCTGCTGCTCGAGGCCGAGCATCGCCAGGAGTCTGGCCGGCACCATCGTCGTTCGAAGCCACGGCTTCATTTGCGAGTCCGAGACGTGACGCCGGTGGCTCAAGCGGCTCGGCGGGCGCAACCGATAATCCCAGGCGAACTCGTTCAGCCGCCTGAGATAGGTATGGGGGAACATCGGAAAGTGCCCGACAACAGGGAAGTCTTCGACCGGGCCGGCGGTCGCACGCCACGAGCCCGTTCGCTGGAGCTCGCCCGCCCATGCCCAGGTCGTGGCCACGATGCGATCACCGAGCGCTTCGAAGAAGTCCGAGTACCACAGCATCCGGTCGGTCAGCAGCGACGTGGTCAGGATGAGAAGCGTGGCCTGGTCGACAGCCGCAGCACTCGCGCCGGCATTCGACGCTCGGGACGGTAGCGACACACCTCCCAGGGATGGGGCGTCCCTCAGCGCATATCGCGCGGTTTCGTTATTCGACACGATCCTGCCTTCGTTTGAGAACGCCCCGAACGCGACTCGCCATGTAGCCTGGGAACGCGAGCGCCCGAAGGTATTCCTTGGTGGCGGGCACGACGCCATCGGCCCAGGCGGCGACGTTCGAATTGCGGTGAATACGGAGCCGATAGTTCACCGCGAGATCGTCGGTCCACCATGTCTTGTAGGACTCGTCTCCCCGCAGGAGATCGAATTCCCGATGGGTCGGGGCGTAGTGTTCGACCATCGACAGCGTCAGGATGTTGCCGGCGCGCTCTTGCCGGAACTCTTCGGCGATCACCGGCATGTAGTAATAGATCTTTCGCTGGTCCCGAAACCCGAAATGCATGGCAGCGATCCGGCCGTCGATCCGGACTCGCGAACACTCCAATTCGTCGCGAGCCCCGAAATGGCCGCGCAGGTCGGCGAACAATCGGCGCCCGGCGGGCCGGTGCAACGGGGAGTCCGGCCGTTGCGCCTGATGCAGCCGGAGGAACTCCAGCCAGAATTCCTCGGTGTCGGGCTCGCCGACCGTGCAGGTCAGCCTGCCTTCTCGCGTCAGCTGGGCACGCTTGTTCCGAATCCGGTGGATCCGTTTGGCATCCATTTTCGACTGGTAGTCGCCGGCGTAATACATCCGCGACGTTCGCGAGGCGACGCGCATCGCATGCCGCATGTCCGCCGCCTGCGAGATCGTCTTGGTCAGCTGGAACACGGTGACGTCCTGAGACGGCACCTGGCGCATCTCGATGACATCCCACTCCGAGCTGTGCCGATCGAGCGCCTCCCAGATGGCCTCGACGGTGCGCCAGCGGTTCTGCGTGCCGTCAATCAGCAGGTTTCGATAGTCCGCCATGTTTCCGACGATGGTTTCCAGGACGCGAACCCGGCGTCCGAGCGCCTTGCGCCTTGTCAGACACATCGGCGCCAGCCCGATCAGTCGCCCGCCATCTCGAACCGTCACGATGAACAACGGGACGCCGTTGCGAAAGTGCTTGTGGTAGAACCAGTGCCATTCCCAGGCGTAGAAGATTTCAGGCAGCTCCATCCGGCAGACGAGCTCGTTCCACTCGGATCGCAGCGCTGCGAAGTCGTCCAACGTGCACACGACCCCGGTCGTCATGGCCACAGTGCGCCGGCGTCACTCATGGAGCAGATTTTCGACAGACGTAGTAGGCCCACGGCTCCGCGCAGGTGACCGCTTCAGAGGGATCGTACTCGGCCCCGGTGTCGCTCCCGAACATCTGGACATCCCTCAGATCGAGGGCGCGAAGACGACGCATCTGCTCATCGGGACGGATGTAGACGAAGGGCACGCCGAACCGCTCGGCGCCGTCGAAAACGAACGCTTCCGTCACGTCCGGACCATAGGAGACGAACCTGTTCTTGATCTGAAACGTCAGATATCGCTTCGTCAGCTTGAGCATGCGCCGCGGGCTCCGGGACAGCCTGGGACGAAGCCGCCGCTGATGCTGGGCCAGGTAGTTGCTGTTGTGCGCCGAGAACACCAGATGAGCGCCCGGCCTGAGCACGCGCATCATCTCGCGCAGCGCCTGCGTCCGATTCTGGGGCGGAATGCAATCGATGCCGTTGAAGCTGAAGAGCACCAGGTCGAAGCTGGCGTCCCGAAACCCGCGCAGATCGCACGCATCCGCCACCTCGAAGCGCCTCGATCCGTTTTCCGGGAACAGCTGCCGGCAGGCCACGATCATCCGTTCGGAGTAGTCGACGCCCACGTACTGCTTCACGGCCGGAGCGAAATGCCGCGTCGTCCGTCCGCCGCCGACACCGATGTCCAGCATCTCCATGCGCGGCAGATCGCCCGCCAGTCGGGAGAGGATGGTTCTCTCCGCCGGTTGCAGGTCGGTCGCCCGGGCATAGTGGGTGACGATCGCCGACGAGTTGTAGATGTCCCGCGTGGATGTATCTGTGTGGTTCATGATGGTTCAAGAGGGCTGGCCAGCCACCGAGTCAGCAACGACCGGTGCGGGCACGTCGCGACACCAGGTCGCTGCCGGAGCGCTGGCAAAGAACAGTTCGGAAGACCAGTAGGGCCGCTTCCCGCCGGGCACGTCGTTGCTGTCGAATCGCGCCAGATGCAACGGCTGACCGAGATCGTGATTGCCGGCTCGCTCCATGGTGAAGGCGAACTCGATGCCCTGACGAGCCGCGACCGCCGCCGCCTGGCTCGAGCACGCCTGCCGCTCGCCGAACGGGTAGCTCAGGGCGAAAGGTCGGTACCCCGTCAGCACTTCGAGGTGCGCGCTGCAGAGCGTTATCTGTTCTTCGGCTGCCTCAGGTGACAGCAGGCCGAGCGGCAGGTGTCTATGGCCATGCAGGCCGATCGCTCGTTCATGACCGAGGCATCCGACCTGTCCGGCGTCCATGTACAACGTCTGGCTGATCCGCGCTTCCTCTCCGTCGGAGTGCTCCTCGAAGCATCGATCGATGAGCCGGTCCCGCTCTGCCGCCGTCAGCGTCAGGTTGAGAAGGAACTTGAGGCGGGCCACCTCCGGTGTGTCGTACTCATACTGAACGCGTGCGCGCTCCGCATCGATCCCGCGAGCCAGGCGGATCCCGAGGGCGTCGCCATGGCGGTGCAGCATCGCCAGAAAATGCTCCGGCGCCACCTCTGACCGGAGCAGGTGAATCTTGTGCACGGTCGAGAGCCGTCGATTCAGAATCGGATCGGTGTTGATGAAGAAAATTGCCGGGACGCCGAGGCGTCGCAGCACCGGCCAGGCATGGTCATACTGCTCCCGCAGGCCGTCGTCGAGCGTCAAGGCAATCGAGCGGTCAGGCAGCGTCCGGATTCCCGCAACCGCATCTCTGATGTCGTCGGCACTGACAAATGTGCCGATCCTGCTCAACGTCTCCACCTGGCGTCCGAACTGTTCGGGCGTGAGGCCGTGAATGGCCTCGAAGCGCGCTTCGAAGCTCGGGCGGACATAGTGGAAATTGACGGCGACGAGCATGGGACCAGGCGTCATGGCGTGCCTGACTCGGCGCTGTCGCGCTCCAGGAATTCGATGAGAGTGCGGTTGGCGGTGTAGACCCACGCGATCCGGCGTCCGCCGAATGCGCGGGCAGGACTGGGACCGCTGACCCGGCGGCCTCCCGAGCGGCACACGCGATCCATGGCGGCTTCGACGTTGGCCACCAGATAACACATGTGGTACAGCCCGCCGCCGCGCTCGAGCACCCTGGCGATTGGAGAGTCGGCCCCGATCGGCTCGACCAGCTCGATGAATGTCTCCGGCCCCACCTGCGCGAACGCCACTCGCACGCGCTGGATCTCGTCCTCGACGATCTCGCCGGCCAGCTCGATGCCGAGCGATCGACGGTAGTGCTCCGCGTGCGCAGCGATGCTGTCAACCGCCAGGCCGACGTGATGCAGCCTGATCGCGCCCGCTTCATCGCCTCGAGATTCCATCAGTTCGGGCGATCCTGGTCGCCGTCCCCCTTGGTGACATACCAGTGCGGCGATCCGCCGATCGCGGCGGAGCGGCGGCGCGTGTGCGACATGAACGAGATGGCGCTCCTGCTCCGATCGATCGGCTGGAACAGCAGCGGCAGGGCGGCAATCGCTGCCGGGTCGGCGACGAAGCCGTTGCGCGCGAGCTGTTCTTCGTATCGTCGATCGCCGCAGAAGAAGTCCATCACCGAGACGCCCTCCGCCCGGGCGTCGTCGAGCAGATGCGCGAGCATGCGCGACCCCGTCTCCGGACCTTCGTCGGCGGTATCGAGGTATTCGACGAGACGTCCGACGCGAATCGACATGCCCTGGACGACTTCGACCCGATATGCCGCCAGGGCGGTGAGCCGTGCATCCTGATACTGGGCGAACAGGCGATATCGGAAGCCAGGATGGTCGGCGTAGCGCCAGTTGAGAAACTCGGCCGAGCGTCGCGTGCCGGCCGTGTCGGAGCCCGCCGCCGTGATGCGATCCCACAACGACGTCGCATCGGCGTCGAACCGCTCAACGCGGACGACGCGGGCAGGGGATGACGACTGCAGGCGGGCGGGCGCCGGTGACAAGGACGGCCAGGACAGACGTTCTGCGTTCGCGAGCACGGCCGCGGACGGCTGGTCGAGCACCGCAACGTAGCGCGGCAGCTCGCCATGATCCGACCAGCCCATTCTGGACAGCACATCCCTGGCCGCCCGGTTTGGCCCGATGTTCAACGTCACCTCGAACTCCCGGGTCACCTCGCGCATCAGCAGCGGGCCGAGGCCCAACTGCTGTCTCTCCGGATCGACCATCCAGTTGACCACCCACGCGCCCCGCACGACAGCGCCGTCCAGCGTGATCTCGAGCGGGACAAAACCGAGACAGGCGGCGATGTTGCTGCCGTCGAAGGCAAGCTTGATATGCCAGCGGAGGCCATCACTGCCGGGCGTCCGCTGGAACTGCCAGCGGAGCAGCGTCGAGTCGCACAATGCATAGCCCGCACGATAGACACGCTCGAAGAACGATTGAAGCGCAGGTACTTGTTGCTCATCACAGTCGGCGATTCGCAGGCTCACGTCAGCAGTCGACGCCGTGTTGAGCCAGAACCGCTCGAATGTGGCCGACGCTTCGCATTTCCAGGGCATCGTCGACCGAGAGCGAGACCGCGAACTCCTGTTCGAACGCCATGACCAGGTTGAGGTGGTTCAGCGAGTCCCAGCTGCTGATCGTCTGCGGCGAGGCGGAGTCATCAATGGCGCTCGGGGGAACGCCGAGAATTCCGGCAAGCGTGCGTTGAAGCCGGATCTGATTTTCAGCTCGGTCAGTCAGTGTGTCCATCTCATGATCCTGTCGGAGCGACGCAGGTGATGTAGGCCGGACCGCGCACCGTGTCGGCATCGAGCGACAGACGCCAGCCTACCGCGTCGGTTTCGGAGCGGACGCGCGAGAACGCATGCCGCGAAAAGAAGTCGCTGGCGGGTGCGTTCTTCGCGGTCGGAATGAAGGTGCCCTCGAAGGTGAGCGCGCCTCGAGATCGAGCCCAGCCTGCCAGAAAGGCGAGAAAGGCCGTCTCGACATTGCGCCCGATGACGCGGCAACTGAGCAGCAAGGTGTCGAGTTGCGCCGCGGTCGCCTGCAACCTGACGATCGCGACGCCGACGATGCCCTGGTCACCGAAGCGATCGCCCAGACGCAAGGCGTAGACTCCCCATTCCGGATCCCCGGCCATGCGTGCCAGATCGCTGGCCGTGTGCCTGCGGGTCGTCAGGTTGAACTGGTTCGTCTTCTGAACGAGGTCGAGTACCCGAGGCAGCGTCTTCGGTGACGCGGCCTCGATCTCGGCGCGCATCTCGAGGCTCTCGAGGAAGGATTCGAGCGATGTCGTCGAGGTCTGCAGGACGCGTCTCGCCTGTTGCGCCTGATACATGCTCCCGCGCCGGCGGTCCTCGTCGGAGATGTTCAAACGGTCGAACATCCGGCTTCGACTGAGCGTCTGCGCATACCCGATCGGATCTTGCGGCACTTCCAGCGTTCGAACTTCGGGAAGGGCTTGCCTCATGAGGGCCCGTTCGGCCGGGTTGTCGTCGAAAAACGCCAGGGCATCGAGACCGATGTTCAATTCGGCCGCGATCTCCCTCATGTTCTGCGGCTTGTCGCACCAGTTGATGCGTCGGGCGGCAAAGTGTTCCCACCGCAGCACCGTGTGGGGATGAGCCTCGAATACCGGCGCGACGTCTTCCGGATTGTTCTTGCTGTTGATGGCGAGGAGCACACCCCGTCCGTGGAGCGCCAGGAGGAGATGCTGGAACTCCTGATACGCGGTGCCTGGGAAGCGATCGCCCAGTTGAATCCCCGGCATGCCCACCTCGCCGACGACTCCTCCCCATAGAGTGCCGTCGAGATCGAGCACCAGACACCGGGCTTGTCTGCCGAGAATCGCCTGAACGAAGGCGGCCTGTACGCGCGCCAGCTCCGTCAGCGCCGCGGCCGACAGCGGCGCCCGGGCCAGGTGCCACAACTTATCGTCATACCAGCTGCGGTAGCCGACCGTTGCCGCGGCGCGGTCGCAGTCGAGCAGATGGGCGCCTGGAAGATCCTTCAGCGCCTGACCGAGACGTCCGTTCAGGTCACGAATGGCTGCGGTCTGAGAACCGGTGGCGCCGATTTCGGCAATACCGAGGAGCGGGTGCGCCGGCAACGTGAACGAGTGGACCACAATCGCGGCCCCCGAGCGGCTTCGGAACGCCTCCAGCCGGCTCACCGTTTGGTTCACCACCGCGACGATGAGGCTCTCCACCTGCGCGGGCGCCAACGAGAGAAACTCGTTTGCCAGTGACGGGCAGACGTCCTCGAGACGTTGCGCGACGAAGACCACATCCGGCGTGTGCCTGGCGCAGCCACTGTCCGGATCGAGCAGCTCCTGCGGCGCGGTGTTGAACGGCGCCACATACAGCCGGGCGCCCAGACGGTGGCGCGCCAGCTCGACCTCCAGGTAGGGCTGAAGGAGATCGATCGTGTACGACGACAGGAGCGCAACCCGCACCGGCGCCAGCTCGGGATCGAGTCGACTGACGTCCCGTGCCGCCTGCAGATAGCTCGCCGCTGTGGGCGCGCGGTCGACGGCAGAGACAATCTCCTCGAGATTGGGAGGAGCGGCGCCGAGCTCGTTCATGGCAGCAGAGCCGGAGGCGTTGACGGAGGCGTTGACTGAGGAGGCCCTCATACTGGTCGCGCCATCTCCTTGAACTGCGCATTCGTCTCGGACCGCGTCGGAGGTCTCGACGCGAATAGTCCGACGCTGATCCATTGCCAGACGTAGAAGCTGTTGTCGGAGCCGCCGAGACAGTAGCGCCGCCACTCGGCTCGAACGGCGTCCGCGTCGAGCCACACCCCCCCGTAGGCAGTGAGCCCGCGCTCGATGGTGCTGTCGGCCCATTCTCGCAGCTCGCCGGCCAGCCACTCGCGCTGGGGAGTCTGCACCGGACGCTTGGGGGCTTCGATCAGGCCTTCCGGCAGCAGCTGCTCGGTCAGCTGACGCAGGAGGCACTTGTGCATCCCCTCCGCGATCTTACGATCGGCCGGCTGGCGGAGCGCGAGCTCGAACATCCGGTGGTCGAGAAACGGCTCACGCAGTTCGATGGACGATCGCATGGAGACGCGGTCGTTGAACCGCAGCGCCCGAGGAATCTTGGTGTACCGCGCATCGCGGAACTGCGCGTTGCGCAAGGCATCGGGAAACGGGGTGGGCGCTTCGAACGGTTCGGCGCGCCGGGCCAGCTCGGGCGTCAAGCAATGCGGCCGGACCGGCTTCTCACGCATGCCCTGCACCAGCGGTGTCGGGCCCCCCTGCATCGCCTGAACATAGTAGTCGTAGCCGGCCCACTGTTCGTCCATGCCCTGGCCGTCGAGCAGGACGGTCACGCCGGCGTCACGCGCCCGCTCGAAGAGCCGCGCGTAGGCCAGCGTCGGCAGTCCGCCGAATGGCTCGTCCTGGTGCAGTTGTACGGACGCGGCGAGGTCGGGCACGTCGCCCGCCCGCAGCCGGCAGACCACCGATGGATGCTCGGTTCGGGCCAGCATCTGCTGAACCCACGGCAGCTCGTCGTACCTTGGATCACCGGTGACGAACGTGAAGGCGGTGACGTTGCTGCCGGCGCCCTGAACCTGCTGCACCAGTCCGAGCAGGGTGGAGGAGTCGAGGCCGCCACTCAGGTTGACGCCGACCGGCACATCGGCCCGGAACCTGAAACGGACACTCTCGGCGAGCAGCCCGAGATACTCCTCCCGCACCACCTCGATCGGCCGCGTGTCCAGTTCGACCCCGATCTGTTCCTTGAGGTCGTACCATTGCCACGTTCGCGTCTGACCGTTGTGCCAGGTCAACGCGCACCCGGGCGCCAGCGAGGAGATGCCGTCCCAGAATGTCCGCTCGGAGTGATCGCTCAGGCCGTAGGTCAGATACGTCGCCCATGTCGTGGCGTCCGGGGCCGCCGGCACGCCCGCAGCGTGCAGCGCCCGGATCTCGCTGGCCAGGACGAGCGACCCGTCATTCCGGCGATGGTAGACGAGCGGCTTGACACCGAAGCGGTCACGCGCGGCGATCAACCTCCGCTCGTGCCGGTCCCAGATGAGGAACGCGAACATGCCGACGAAGCGGTGCAGGCACGCGACGCCCCACCGCTCGTAGGCGGCGAGAATCACCTCCGTATCGGTGGCGCTTCGGTACGGATACGTATCGAGCTCCGCTTTGAGCTCGAGGTAGTTGTAGACTTCGCCGTTGAACGCGATCCAGTAACGGCCGTCATGGCTGGCCATCGGCTGGAGGCCCGCCCGGGACAGATCGAGAATGCTCAGTCGGTTGTGGCCAAGGCCGACCGCGCGCTCGACGTCGATGTGTACCGCCGACGCATCGGGCCCCCGATGCCGCTGGCTGGCGACCATGGCGTCGAGCTGCTCGGGGCGCCAGCGGCCGCCAACTAGTCCGGCAATACCGCACATGAGGATGCAGGCTCTCCAGTCGGGTGCAGGCGCTCGCCGGCCGATGGAACGGCAGCGCGAGGGCCGGTGAGGGTGCCGGGAAGCGCGGGTGACAGCGCGACGCACTCGGCTTCAATCGTCGCCAGCCGTTCGGCGGCCTGCTGGCGGAGCATGGCGCGCGCCGTGACGAACGAGAACAGCCGGAAGAGGTGATACACCGCTCTCGATGGCTGCGCGATCGCGGCATCGCACAGCGCGACCACTCCTGGCGGGTCCAGCACGTCGTCGCTCGACGGCAGCAGCCGCTGCAGCGCGTCTGAGAGGCTCCGAGCCAGGCGCGGGAAACGCGCCGGCCAGTCCTGGGTAGGACGATTGGTCTGGACCGGGGCAGAGAAAAACTTCAGCAGCGAAGGCTGCGCGCTGCTGATGATGCGGCGATGAATCTCGGAGCTCGCGTGCTCGGCCGTGGACAGAGCGTAGGTGGCATCGATGAAGCGGGCATCGAGAAACGGCGTGAGCCGCGGCCGGATCGGGCTCAGGACGGCGTGACGCAGCGAGAAATTGCCCGGCATCCGCTGGTAGCGGTAGAAGTAGGAGACGAAATCGCGGTCGTCCCGCGTCCCGGTCGCCGTGCGCAACGCCTCGAGCAGGTCGGCGGGGTAGGCACCCAGCCTGCCAACCAGCCGGCCGGCCAGGGTCGCCTGAAGATAACCGACCGGTGTCATGTAGTCGTTGAGCAGCGTGTCGAGCGGAGATCGTCCCTCCGATCCAAAGAAGTCGCGCACGCACTCGCCACCCTCGCCCATGACGAACGCCGAGCCGCGCGGCACGTGCGTGGCGACGAACGCGGCCATGTCGACGTAGGAGGCGGTTGACAGCCCGGCGGAATGAAGCGCGATGTGATCCGCCCAGGCGAAGAACTCAATCTCGTCGCACACGCCGCCTGCGACGTGGGACCAGCGTTGCGCGAGGGACACCTCGGCCGCCTGGACATGATCGGCGCAGCCGGCAACCCCGAACGTGCCGCTCTGAAGCGCCGACCCGTCCGCGGCGATGGCGCTCGCCAGGCAGAGGCTGTCCTTGCCCGCCGTCAGTCCCAGGAACACACCGGCGCGATCGATGCCGGCGTGCATGGCGGATCGCAGGATCGCGGCAAGTGGGGCGGCATCGGCCAGGCGGCTGGACCGTGAGGGCTCCGGCGCGCTCCAGTACGTGTCCGCCGTGCAGCGGTCGTTTCCGACGCGAAGATAGCCGGACGGCGGCACGACGCTGACCCCCCGGTAGATTTCGCGATGCGGGTCCACGCCGTAGCCGAACGCGACATGGCTCAGGAATCCGTCTTCGTTGACGCTGCCGTCGTGACCGCTGGCCAGGAGCAGCCACATCAGATGGGTGCCGGTGCGCCACGTCCCACTGCCGTCCCTGCCGTAGTGAAGCGCCTGGATACCAAGCCGATCTCCGATCACCAGAATGGTCCGGTCGGCCTTGTCGATCACGAACAACGCGAACGCGCCCGACAGCGTGGTTGCGAGCTGGGGGGATGTCATCAGGCGCCGGATCCAGACGGCTGAGAGCGCCTCCGCCGCTCCAAGACGCGGATCCTGCGATCCGAAGTACACCCACGTCAGATCGTCGTCATCAGCCCACACGAGCGGCGTGCCTCCGCCCGGCTCCGCCGCCCACCACGACAGGACGGGGGCCTGCCCGCGCGGCAGCTCGACCATCGCCCCGCGCGCCCACGCCAGGCGCGTCCCCTCCGGCAGGGACGCGCCTGCGGTCTCCGCCCACGCGCCCGGGGGATGGGCCACCTCACGCGAGGCGGCGATGTCGGCCGGTCTGACAGCCATGGGCGCGGTTAGAAGATCGTGTAAATGAACGGAGCCAGTACCGAGCCCTGTGCCAGGACCAGCAGGCTGCCGATCACCGTCATGACGATGATCAGCGGCACCAGCCACCATTTCTTGCGCTCCTGCATGAACATCCACATTTCTCGTGACAGACCGTGCTGTGACATGACTGCTCCTTGGCGTATTGCCGTCAGATTCTCAAAACTGGCGACGCATGTCGGCCGGGCGCTCGCGCCGTGATGTCCGCGTGATCCAGTAGCTCGTTCCAGACGCCGGCCGGACCAGCGGATTGCGCCCGAAGCGACGCATCAGCACCCCGGTCGGCAGCACGACGAGGAAGTACACCAACGACATGAGAATCGGCGTGGTGATTTTCGAGAGCGCCTCGGCGAACTGCATCCACATCCCGTGGACCGGCCCGAGGCGTCCCGGGATCGCCAGTCCGGCGACCGTGAGGCAGGCGCCGATCGCCCAGAGGACGATCGGCGCCATCTCGTGTCCGCGCCACCAGGAGAGGGCGCCGAACAGCAGCATCGCTCCTCCGACCAGGAGCCCGAAGCGCCGGCCTTCGGCCGGCGTCAGTCGAGTTGGAACTCGTTGCGCCAATCGCCACGCTCCTTCCACTCCGGCTGGGCCGTCTTGTCCAGCACGAACGGCCACAGCACCAGATGATCGATATTGGTCCGCATGAAGCAGCGGTAGGCATCCTCAGGGCTGCACACGATCGGTTCGCCTCTGACGTTGAACGAGGTATTGACCAGGACCGGACAGCCGGTGCGCTCATCGAACCTCGAAATCAGGTCGTAGATGTTCGCGTTGCCCTCCCGGCAGACTGTCTGCACGCGCGCCGAGTAGTCGACGTGCGTCACCGCCGGAATCTCGGATCTCACGACGTTGAGCTGATCGATTCCCCACAGCCGCCGGTGCTGGTCGGCCACAGGAATTTGACGCTCGCGTTTGACCGGTGCGACCAGCAGCATGTACGGCGACTCGCAGTCCATCTCGAAGTAGTCGCTGACACGCTCGCGCAGGACCATCGGCGCAAAGGGCCGGAATCCCTCGCGGAACTTGATCTTGATGTTCATTTCGGCCTGCATGCGCGGGTTGCGCGCGTCGCCGAGAATGCTACGCGACCCGAGCGCCCGTGGCCCGAATTCCATCCGGCCGTCGAACCAACCGACGATCTTGCCCTGGGTCAGGAGATCGGCGGTGCACGACAGCAGGGCATCGCGATCCAGCCGCGCATACACGGCTCCCTGCGACACCAGGAAGGCTTCGATCTCGTCGGCCGGGTACGCCGGCCCCAGATATGAGCCGGCCATGCTGTCCCGATTGGCAACCACCTGCCGCGGTTGCGCGAAGTAGCGGTGCCACGTCAGTAGCGCCACCCCCAGCGCCCCCCCGGCGTCGCCGGCGGCGGGCTGAATCCACAGCCGCTTGAAGGGACCTTCTCTCAGCAGCCGGCCGTTGCCGACGCAGTTGAGGGCGACGCCTCCGGCCAGGCAGCAGTCGGTCAGCCCGGTCTCGCGGTGAACCGTCCGCGCCATGCGCAGCATGATCTCCTCGCAGACGGCCTGAACCGACCGCGCCAGATCCATCTCCTTCTGCGTCAGCTTCGATTCGGGTGTCCGCGCCGGGCCGCCGAACAGCCGATCGAAGGCGCCGTTGGTCATCGTCAACCCGGTGAGATAGTTGAAGTACTTCTGGTTGAGGACGAACGAGCCGTCCTCTTTCAGATCGATCAGCTCCTTGTAGATCACGTCGACGTACTTGGGTTCGCCGTAGGGGGCGAGGCCCATCACCTTGTATTCGCCGGAGTTCACCTTGAAGCCGGTGTAGTAGGTGAATGCGGCATACAGCAGCCCGAGGGAGTCGGGCCAGTGCAGCTCTTTCAAGAGCTCGATGGTGTTGCCCCTTCCGATCCCATAGGATGTCGTGGCCCACTCGCCGACGCCGTCAATCGTGAGAATCGCCGCCTCTTCGAATGGAGACGGGAAGAAGGCGCTGGCCGCATGCGACTCGTGGTGCTCGGCGTAGAGGATCTCGCCGTCGTAGTCGAGCGCCTTTCGAATCTGCGAGTCGGTGTGCAGCTTCTCCTTCATCCACAGCGGCGCAGCCATCAGGAATGACGTCAATCCGCGCGGCACGACCCCGAGATAGGTCTCCAGAATCCGTTCGAACTTCAACAACGGCTTGTCATAGAACGCCACCGCCGCCAGATCGCGCGCGGCAATGCCGGCGGCCCTCAGACAGTACTCGGTCGCCCGAATCGGGAATGCGGCGTCGCCCTTGATCCGGCTGAAGCGCTCCTCTTGCGCCGCCGCCACGATCGCGCCGTCATGAAGCAGGCAGGCGGCACTGTCGTGATAGAAGGCCGAGATGCCGAGAATGTAGGTCGAACCGGAAGCTCCTGGCTTGTTCATGGGGTCTTGGGCAGTTTGACGGGGGTCTCGAGCAGTCCGCCTCGCACGAGGAGGTCTGAGGCGGCCTGAGCCATCAACGCGTGGCCGGTGGCGTTTGGATGCGCGTCGAACAGGTTGATCCAGAGCGCGCCCGCGCGATGCCCGAGGAAGTAATCGAAGGCATTCACCGCCGGCACGCCGTGGGAGGCACTGAACTTCATGACCGCGTCGTAGGCGGTGGCCGGAGGATGACGCTCGGTGAGCTGGACGACGTACGGAACGACCATCAGGCCGACCTCGGCCCCGAGTTTTGTCCGCGCATAGTCGATCGTTTGGAGGAGCACGAGCTGGTTGTCCTTCCAGGCGGGCCCGTCCGCGACGTACTCGTGTACTTCGGCGGTCACCGCGGTTTCGATCGCCAGGTGGGCGGCGCGCGCCAGCGCCGCCACCTGCGGGAGGAGAAAGCGGACGAGGTGCGAACGTTCCCGGGCGCTGTCAATCAGACGGCGCGGGCGGAGGTTCCAGCCCGGGTCGGCTGCGGTCTCGGATGCTGCCTCGTCCGGCGGCGCCTCATCGGCCTCCCGTTGATGGATGTCGTTGAGATTGTAGGCAATCAGGACGAGGCGGGGACGCAGACGAGGACCGTACTCTTTCAACGTCGCCAGCTGCTGGCGCGTATTGTAACCGGGCATCGCCAGCGCCACCACCCGGATCGCCTTGCCGGGGTACTGTTGCGCGAGGTTCGCCTCGAGAACGGCCGGGAACGCGTCGGCGTCATCGACGCCGTACCCGAAGGCGTACGAATCGCCGATCACGAGAATCACATGATCCCTCGTGCCGTCGATGCTCGCGAAGTCTCGGCCGCGGAATCCGGCGTCGTTGGTCTGAAACGCCACGCCGCCGGCAAAGCCACGGAAATGGCCAGGGTAGCCGAAATGGCGTTCAGAGTCCGGCAGAACGGCGCGCGCGGTGTCCGGCGTCGGAGCCAACAGCCGCAGCGTCACTTCGCCGATCAACGCGGCGAGGATCGAGCCAATCGTGAGCGCGATCAGCTTCAGCAGCCGCTCGCGGCCTTTGGGAAGATCCCGTGTTCCCGAAGGCTCCCCAGGTGACAAACGGTCTTGGCCGGCGCTCATGAGGGGGGACGCTCGCCGCCCGCGGCGGTTTTTGTCGATCGGACGGGTGCGGCGGCGGGGCGCGCCGGCGCCCGCCGGCTGATGACGAAGACACCGAACTCATCCCGCATCGGCAGCTCGACCGGATCATTCGTGTAGGTGCCGGAGACGACCGATGGACCGCCGTAGTTCCGCACGTCGACGATCTCGAACGAGTCGCCGGCATTCAAGCCGGCCTTCTCCAGAGACACCGGCACGTGCGCCTTTCGATCCCAATTGTGAACCACCAGATGGGCCCGGCCGGTCTCGTAGGTGTCCGGCCGCACTGCCACCCGCACGCCCGTCAGGCCGTCGCGCGAGTAGTTGCTGTTGGCGTCGAAGCGGGTGGCGCGCCGCCACTCGTCGAAGCTCAAATTGCCGCCACCGTACTGATTGGTCGCACCGCGAAAGACGAATGCGTAGACGTGGCTGGTCTGGTCGACGTAGGTATTGGCGTCCCACTGATAGGGATCCGGGCTGTCGCCAGGCGCGCGGACGCTGACCAGCGTCTGATCGGCGTTGGGGTTCGACGACCCTTGCGTCTGAAACAGGTTCCCCTTCACCGTCGACTCCTGCCAGTTCAGCAGGCTCAAACTCACCGCGCCTCCGAGGACTACGCTGTCACTGAGGACGACGCTCCCGTTCGCCCGGCCGGGACCGGCCAGACTGAGGTTCTGACCGGTGACCCTGCCGGCGTGATAGAGGTGGCTGTTGGTGACGACGACCTTCACATCGGCGGCGGCGGGCGTCCCCACGAAGAGATTCTCCGTCCGGTGGGACGTCGCGGTGGCTGAAGGGCCGTTATCGAAGCTCATGACGCCGTCGAACAGAAACGTCCCGCCAGATCGCCGTTGGGTCGAGGCCGCTATTCCCCGGCCCTGGTTGCCGAAGCTGACGACGTCCACGGCCTTCGTGACACCGGCACTCTCCAGGAGCAACCCATATCCGTAGGCGCCTCGTGGATCGCTGATGCCGTTGTTGTAGACGAGGCAGCCTGCGATCTCGACGTCGCTCGCCTTCGCGGTGACGACGAAGCCGTTGAGGGCGTCGTGCACAACCATGTTGATGAATCGGGTGCGCGATCCGGACACGGCGATGGCGGTCGCGCGTCGCGTCGCGGCGTCACCGGGCTCTTCGAATTCGCGCGTTGGATCGGAGTTCGTGACTTCGAGACCCCAGAACCAGGTATCCGAGCCGGTCACGTTCAGCGTCGCAGCCAGCGTGCCGGCACCGTCCAGCACCGCCCGCTCGCCCGGATACTGCTTGACGTAGACCGGCGCGTCGCGTTCGCCGCTCACGGTGCTGCTGAAGGTGCCACGGTAGATGCCGTCGCGCAGCCAAACCGTGTCACCCGGACCGACGGGGCCGCCGTCGCCGAGCGCGGTTCCCAAGTCCAGGGGATGTGTCTGACTCCCGTCGGCTTCGGCGCTGCCGTCTGGAGACACATACACGGACTTCGGAGGGGCAAGGGGCGGCGGCGCCTCGACCTCGACCCCGGCCTCGACCGGCTTCGGTGACGTCTCGCCCGGCCGCAGTACCGCCCAGCTCGCGGCGGCGATGGTGGCAGCCGCGATCGTCAGGGCCAGGAGCTGCCACGTGCGACCCCGCTCCGAAGGCGAGGGCGGCCGGGGAATCGGATTCACGGGGTCAGTCGGCTGCCGCTGGCTGGACGTCGGCTCGAGCATCTAATGGCACCTGACGGGGAAACACGGTTGTATGACATGCGAACGTGCGGTATGACCTGCGACGAGCGCGGATGGCGGAAGCGGTGCGACCTGGTCCCTGCGAATCTACCCAAGCGGATCTATCCAACGCTGACTTGCTTGGATTCACGCGTTGGCAACGCCATGATGGCGGCCGGCGGCACGTCGGAAACCCGTCGTCCACCGCGGGGGGTCGCACGGCGGTCTCTCGCCTCCAGCGTGCGCCGGTCGGTGACGACCTGGATGTACTCGAAGCCGGCCTGATCGGGGAAACGGCGCCGAACCACGATCGGCCGGCGACGCGTACGGCGATTGTTCGCCAGCTCGAGCGGCGGAACGCCGCACGGCTGGAAGGTCGGCACGATCTCAGCCAGTTGCTGTGTCACCTCCGGACCGTCGCCCCGAATCGCGGCCTGTTCGAGCTCGTGCACCTGATAGGACAGCAGCGTCGGAACGATATTGCGGTCTGCCTTGACACGAAAGATCTTCTCGACGCTCGAGTGCTCAACCGACTCGCCGGCGCCCGTCACCTCCTCGTACAGCTTCTCCCCGGGACGGAGGCCGACGAAGGCGATCGCAATCTCCTCGTCCGGGACGAATCCTGAGAGGCGGATCAGGTTCCGGGCCAGATCGACGACCTTGATCTGTTCACCCATGTCGAGGACGAATGTCTCGCCGGCGGTGCCGACCGCGGCGGCCTGGAGGACCAGGATCACCGCCTCCGGGATCATCATGAAGTAGCGACGAATGTCCGGATGCGTGACGGTGACCGGGCCGCCGGCCTTGATCTGTTCGATGAATCGCGGCACGACGCTTCCATTGCTGCCGAGGACATTCCCGAAGCGCACGGTCACGAACTTGGTTCGACTCTGCTCGCTGAGGCTCTGAAGCAGCAGCTCGGACACCCGCTTGCTGGCGCCCATCACGCTCGTCGGGTTCACCGCCTTGTCGGTCGAGATCAGCACCATCCGCTCGACTTCGTAGCGCACCGCCGCTTCGGCCAGCATCCGCGTGCCGGTCACGTTGTTCTTGATCGCCTCGCAGATGTTCGCCTCCATCAGCGGCACGTGTTTGTGCGCGGCCGCATGAAAGATGATTTGCGGCCGGTGCTCGCTGATGGTGGAGGTCAGACGCCGATCATCGGTGACGTCGCCGATGATCGGGAAAATCGGACAGCCGGGCTTCGGGTCGGTCAAGTCGTTGAGCACCGCATAGAGCCCGTTTTCGTACCGCTCGAACAGAATCAGCGCGGCCGGGGCGTAGGCGGCGATCTGCCGGCACAGCTCGGATCCGATCGAACCTCCCGCGCCGGTGACCATCACGCGTTTTCCCGCGATCAGCTCCCGGACGCCGCTCATTTCGAGCCCGACCGGCGCCCTCGCCAGCAGGTCCTCGATCGACAGGCTGCGAACCTGGTGCAGCGCGACTTTCCCATCGACAATCTCACGCAGGCTGGGCAGGGTCGTGATCGGGACCTTGAACGGCTGGAGCGCCTTCACCACGTCGCGAATCACTTCCGGATCGGCGCGCGGGACGGCGACCAGCACTTCGTCCGGCTTCTCTCTCGCGATGATCTCCGCCAGGTCGTGCCTCGTGCCCAGAACCCGCACGCCGTGGATTCTCTGCCCGAGCTTGGAGCGGTCGTCGTCCACGAAGCCGATCGGCTCGTGATCCGGATAGCGCTGCATGTCGCGGACGATCATTTCCCCGGCATCCCCGGCGCCGAAAACCAGCACCCGCTTCCTGGCCTTCACCCGCGGCAGGCGCGGCGGCAGTCGCTTGAGCAGACGGATGCCGCCGACGAAGAACACCAGCAGGATCGAGTCGATGATGAACACCGACCTGGGATAGATCGCCAGTCCGAACACCCAGCGGACGAGGACATAGAAGAGGAGCGAGCTCGACGCCACAGCCGCCAGGATGTTCCGCAGGTCCCAGATGCCGGTGTATCGCCACAGCCCGCCGTACAACCGGAATGGGATGAAGATGGCGCCACGAAGAACGAGCAGCCACGGCATCATCTGGAACGCGATCGTCAGCTCGCGTGGCGGGATCGAGCCGTCGAAGCGCAGCCATACCGCCAGGTAGTTGGAGAAGCCCACGAGCGCGAGGTGCAGCACGACGACTGCAACCCGCTGATAGTCCAGCAGGAATCTCATCATATGGACCGCATTTCTGGAGGGAGTGGGAAGTTCTGCCGACCCGTCAACATTCCGACGATGACCACGATTGTCCGGCCGACGATCCGCATGTCGTACCAGAGCGACGCATGGCGCACATACGCGAGGTCGAGCGAGAGCTTCACTGGCAACAATTCGGTGACATACGTGTGCTCGGTGTCACCACCTTCGCCCAGCAACCGTTCACCGTGGGTATAGTTGTAGATGCTCCCGGGACTGGCCAGTCCGGGCCGAACCTGCAGGGTCTGCATCTGGACGGCCGTGTAGTGCCGGCGGACGATGCCGGGATCTTCGGGCCTCGGCCCGACAATGGCCATGTCACCGATCAGCACGTTGAACAGCTGCGGCAGCTCGTCGATCTTGGTGCGCCGGAGCCAATGGCCCCACGCAAAGATCCGGGTGTCGTGGCGCGCCGTGATCGGGCTGCCCCGGCCGGCGGTGTGCACGTGCATCGTCCGAAACTTGTAGAGGGTGAACTCGGTGCCGCCGCGGCCGACGCGGCGGCACCGATAGAGCACCGGGCCGGGGCTGGTCCAGCGGATGCCGATGGCGGCTGCGGCGAGGATTGGCGACAGCAGCAGCAGCGCGGCGACCGCCAGGGCCACGTCACGAAGGCGCCTGGCCATCCCGGAATACCCGTCTGACGGTCATGAAGACTTCCGCGGCGCCCAGGCAGCTCTGATTGCCCCACGCCTTCGCCCGATGTTCGAGCGCTTCGAGCGATCGCGGGTGCGGGTAGGTCCGCACTTCGCTGGTGTAGCACGCCATCGCGGCGAGCTTGGTGTCGAGCGTTTGCGAGATGTCCACCCAGGTGTCGGGGTTGAACGTCCGCGGAAACGCCCACTCGGTGCTGCTCGCCGTATCGAAGCTGTAGATACCTTCGATATACGCCTCGGGGGGCCGCGTCGCGACGAGCACGGCTTTGAAGAGCAGCTCATGATCCCGGTTGATGTCGCCGCCGTACTGCGCGTAGACCACGTGCGGGCGCACTTCGCGGACGATCTGTTCGATCGGCGTGATGATGTCAACCAGGGTGATGCTGTCCAGACGCTGGTCGGCGAAGCCAAGCAATCGGATGTCGGCGACCCCGAGCTTGGCGCACGCCGACATGGTGTGCGCGTTCAGGTTCTGCCCGCCGCGGCCGTATCGCAGCGACTCGCCCTCGCAGACGATCACGGCGGTGACCCGATCGCCCGCGAGGGCGTGCAGCGCGATCGTGCCGCCGCATCCGAGCAGCTCATCGTCAGGGTGCGCCGCCACCACCAGCACGCGTTTCGCCGGCCGATTGCCAGACTTTCCCTGTCCATTGCCGTTCGCTGAGCGATCGTTTATCAACAACGGATCCATGTTCGTCCTCGAGTTCGAGCAGAATGAGATGTCCGTCACCGCAGGCCACCAGCTGGCCGCACGCTTCGGGAATCGGGCTGTAGACCGGACCGACGACGGATCCTGGCGTTGCCGGTGGAGCCAGCGAGGCCGGGAGAAGTGCGGAGGCCCAGATGGTGTATCGCACTCCGTCGAGCCAGCCGAAGGCGCCAGGATAGGGACGCGTCAGCGCGCGGACGAAGTCGTAGGCGGCGGCGGCCCGCATCGACCAGTCGAGAGCGCCGTCGGCCGGCCGTCGACCTGGCAGAGGCGCGCCGGCTCCCGGCGGCTGCGGATGGCCGGGTCGTCGGCCGGCGAGCAGCTCCGGAATGACTTGGAGAATCATCGTGCGGTTCGACTCCGCGACCCGGTCGTAGAGACTGGCGCAGGTGTCGTAGCGGGTGATCGGAATCGGCGTCTGATCGATGATGTCGCCGCTGTCGACGTCGGCGGCCAGCCAGATCAGCGAGTTGCCGGTCTGCTCGCATCCGTGGATGAGGGCCCAGTTGATCGGCGCGCGGCCACGGTCGAGCGGCAGCAGCGATGCATGCGCGCCAATCATCCCCAGCCGCACCCGCGAGAGAGCGGCCGGGCCGACGATCTGCGACCATCCGATCACGAACGCCACGTCGAGCGACAGCGAGTCGAGCAGTTCCAGCGATTGCGGATCGTTGATGTGGCGCACCCGTTCGAGCCGCACGCCGAATTCGCGGCAGAGCTCCGAATAGTCGGCCGCGCCGCTGCGCCGGGCCGCCAGGTCGTCGTCGAGCGTCAGCACGCACTGAAGCGGGATGCCCGCCTCGAGCACCGCTCGCAGCGCGGGGAGACCCTCCCGGTGAACGCCGATCCAGCCCAATTGCACGTCAGGTGCTCTCGACGCGGGCTTGTTCGCGGGCCAGATCGGCGACCGGCGCCGGCCCGCCGCGCGGCTCGATTCCGACTTCGCGCAGCCACCGTCCGACGATCGTCGACCAGCTGTAGTCGCGCTCGACGAACGCTCGGCCGGAGACGCCGAGGCGGTTGCGGCGATCGGGATCGTCGGCGAGCTGTCGCATCGCCGCGGCGAGAGCCTCGGCATTCTCGGGTCGCACGACGATGCCGCACCGCTCAGCCTCGAGGAGCTCCGCCGCCTCGCCGTATCCGGCGTAGATCACCGGCACGCCGCAGCTGAGGGCCGGGAAGATCTTCGACAGCCGCATGCCCTTCGCCACCGGCACGTCCCGCAACGTCGCCACCGACGCAAACGCAAGGGAATAGAGCTGGGCCATCTCGTCATATGGAGACTCACCGAAGACCACGTTGTTCAGGCCACGCGTCGTCGCCAGGCGACGCAGCCGCTCGCGTTCAGGTCCGTCGCCGACCATCAGGATGGCGATGTCGGGCCGATCCTGCAGATACGAGGCGGCGTCGATGAGCGTGTCGAGCCCGTGATAGTAGGCGTGCGTGCCGACGTAGGCGAACGTCGTCTTGCCGTGCAGTTTCCATCGATCGAGGAGCAGGCTGGACGGGGGCTGCGGCCGCAGGAACACGGTGTCGGCGCCATTGGGCAGGAAGGTGATCTGGCGACGCGGTATCCCGCGACTTTCGAAATGCTCGACGAACCGGTCGGTGACGGTGGAGACCTTCCATGAGTGTCTGAGAAAGAGGTTTTCGAGGCCCAGCGCCAGCCGCAGGAACCATCGATTCTCGATGAATCCAAGCTGTCGTGCGACGTCGATCTGAAGGTCCGGCACGTTGTAGATGTACGGCACGCCGCGAAGCCATTTCATCAACACCGCGCACAGGCCGAGCGACAGGGGCTGCGATTCCACGAACATGACGGCCGGCCGCGGCCCGGTGAGCGCCTCGAACATCGCCGAGAACGTGAAGCTGAAATAGTTGGCCAGCCTCGCGCGGGCCGACTTGCCGGTTGCCGGGTAGGTCCACGTGCGGCGGATCGAGACCCCGTCGAGCACTTCCCGCATCCGCCAGCGGCCCTCGTAGCCCGGATACACCCGGCCGGCCGGGTAGTTCGGCATCCCGGTGAGGACGTCCACCTCGACGCCATGGCGGCGCAGTTCGGTCACCAGCGATCGCAGTCGAATCTGCGGCGCGCCGATTTCCGGCGGATAGTACTGTGTCAGTACGAGCCAGCGCCCAGCGCCCGGTGTGTCCACGAAGCCCTCCGGTTGTTGTCGGTTTCGCCGCCGGTCGAACGGGACGGCCGTACGAGATCCAGCACCGGCACGGTCGGATCCAGCTGCTCGAGAGCGCTGGTGAACTCCGGCCGATCCTGCGCGACGATCACCGCCTCCGATCGGCTGAGCGCGTCGGCGAGGCGCGAGCAGAGGATCTGGCCAATCTGCGGCAGCTGCCGTTCGAGGTACGCCCGGTTGCTGCCCAGCATCGTCGTGAGGTCGATGTCGGGGTCGTGGACCAGCACGTTCAGGCCGTCCTGCCACAGGCTGCGGATCAGCTCAATCGTCGGGCTCTCTCTCAGATCGTCGGTGCCCGGCTTGAACCCGAGGCCGAGCACGGCGATGTTGACGGCGCCGAGCCGATGCGCCTTGGCGCGGGCGGTCTCGATCTGCGCGCGGTTGCTCGGGAGGATGGCGTCGATGATCGGCAGCGAGATGCCGCAGTCCCGCGCTTCGCTGGCCAGCGCCCGCAGATCCTTCGGCAGGCAGGAGCCGCCGAAGGCGAAGCCGGGCTGAAGGTAGCGCGGTGAGATGTTCAGCTTCGTGTCCGCGCAGACCAGCCGCATCAGGCTGCCACCGTCGAGCGCGAGCTCGCCGCACAGCCGGCCGATTTCGTTCGCAAAGCCGACCTTGAGCGCGTGGAATGTATTGTTGACAATCTTGAGCAGCTCGGCCTGCTCCAGAGCGACCGTGTGCAGCGGCGCGGCGATCGACTGATAGAGCTCGGCGACGCGTTCGCACGAACGTGGATCGAGCGCGCCGATCACGGTGTAGGGCGGCGACTGGAAATCGGCGATGGCGCTGGTCTCACGCATGAACTCGGGATTGCTGGCGACGCCGAAGTCCCGTCCCGCCTCCCGTCCGCTCCGCCCCTCGAGCTGCGGCATGAGCACTTGACGGATGGTCCCGGGTAGCACCGTGCTCCGCATCACGACGACGTGATAGTTGTTCGCACGACGCAGGCCGTCGCCGATCTGATCGCCGACCCGTTGGATGTAGCCGAGCGACAGCGTGCCGTCCGCGCCGCTCGGTGTGCCAACGCAGATCAGCGAGACGTCCGCCGTCTCGACGAGCTCGCCGCCGCTCGACGTCGCCCGGAGGAAGCCGTCACGAACCACGCGGTTGACCAGGTCGTCGAGGCCGGGCTCCTTGACGGCGCTCCGGCCGTCGTTCAGGGCGTCGACTTTCGTCGCCACCGGATCGATGCCGATGACCTCGTGACCGAGGTGCGCGAGACACGCTGCCGACACGGTGCCGACATACCCCAGACCCCAAACCAGCACTTTCATGATCGCTCCGTGACCGCGACCCGATCGGCCGTGTGCCGCGTGGACAAGGGCGCCAGCGTGCTGCGCCGGCTGTGAAGAACAATCCGCCGGACCGCGTCGATGACGTCCTCGACATCCTCGTCGGTCATGCGTGGATAGATCGGCAGCGAGACCATGCGTTCGAAGGCGGCGGTCGCGACCGGGAAGTCGGAGCGCTGGTAGCCGCGCGTCCGGTAGTAGGGGTGGAGGTGCAAGGGGATGAAATGCACCGAGGTGCCGATGTTCTCGGCCTTGAGCTCCTCGATCACCTCGTCTCGCGTCGCGCTCAGCTGCTCGAGCCGGAGTTGAATGACGTAGAGATGCCAGGAGTGCCCGATGCCGCTCCGGGACACCGGAGCCTGAATCTCCGGGAGATCGGCGAATGCGTCGTGATAGCGCTCGGCGATGCGCCGGCGGGCGCGCCAGAAGTCGCGGCACTTGGCGAGCTGCTCGATGCCGATGGCGGCGGCGATGTCGGTGAGGTTGTACTTGTAGCCGGGCTCCAGGATCTCGTAGTACCAGGATCCTTCGCTGGTGTATCGCTTCCAGGCGTCCTTGCTGATGCCGTGGAGGCTCATCATCCGGATCCGCTCGGCGTAGTCCTGGCGCTCGGTGGTGATCATGCCGCCCTCGCCGGTGGTGATCGTCTTGGTCGCGTAGAACGAGAAACAGGTGATGTCGCCGATCGACCCGACCATGTCATCGCCGAAGTACGCCGGAAGCGCATGGGCGGCATCCTCGATCACCATCAGGCGGTGAGCCTTCGCGATCTCCATCAGCCGGGGCATGTCGCACGGGTGACCGGCAAAGTGCACCGGGATGATCGCCCGGGTCCGCGGTGTGATCGCGGCTTCCACCTTCTCCGGATCGAGGTTCAGCGTGTCTGGCTGAGAGTCAATCAGCACCGGCGTGGCGTTGAAATAGGTCACGACTTCCGCCGTCGCGGCGAAGGTCATGGTCGGCACCAGCACTTCGTCGCCCTCCTGGAGCCCGATCGCATCCAGGGCCAGATGGAGCGCCGCGGTCGCTGAGTTCACCGCCACACTGTGGGCCGCTCCCACGAACGACCCGAATTGCTGCTCGAAACGCCGGACGCTCGGTCCGGTCGTGAGCCAGCCTGACCGCAGCGTGTCAGTGACGGCCCGAATCTCTTCCTCGCCCACCAGCGGAAGGTGGAACGGCAGGAATGACGTGCGCATGAAGACCTCAGGGAATCGGCTGCCGATCGGCAGCGTGTGAACGGACCCGCAATCAGTGAATAGACAGACGCTGACGCTCGGATTCGGGGAGCTCGCAGACGACGGCGCGGAACTTGCCACGCGAGGTGCGGGGAATGTCCGTGACCGCTTCGAACACCACGTCGATGTCGCCCAGACGCGCACGAAGACGAGAGGCAATCGACCGTTCGGTTGTGGCCGTGAACCCAAGGCCCGGCACGAAGCGCACCCGGACGCGGGTCAGCGTTTCCTGGATGATCTGAGCTTCGCGCACCGGCACCTGCGCCTTGAACACCGGATCCAGCCGTCCAACCGACCGGCCGTCGGACGTATACAGCATGTCGTCAGCGCGACCGTCGATGCTCGCGATCACCGGCAGCGAGCGGCCGCAGGCGCAGGGCGCATCTTCCGGCGCCATCGCCCCGCGATCTCCGGTTCGGTACCGGACGAGCGGCATGTCGGCGTTCAGCAGGCTGGTGCCGAGCAGCGCGCCGGCGCCGGTTTCGTCAAGGCCGCCGGCCGCGTCAACCTCGGTCACGCCAATCTCGGGCCACGAGTGCAGACGTCCAGCCGCGCACTGACTGCCGCAGGTCACGATCTCGGCCATGCCATAGGTCTCACAGACCGGACATCCGAAGGCCTCGGTGATGGCGCGGCGTTGATGGTCGAATACCGGCTCGGCGTTCGTAATCGCGACGCGCATCTGGATGTCGCGACGCCCTTGCCTCAGGGCTTCCTGTGCGAGGCTGTAGAGGGCGGAGGCGTACCCCGAGAGGTGGGTGATGCGATAGCGGGATAGCGCGTCGAGATACGAGGGCAGAAAGGCCGGCGACAGGTGATACGAAGACATGTACAGCTGGTGCAGCGCGCTGTTCCAGACCCAGAAGGGGGGCTTCAGCTGTTCAACCGGCGTCACCAGTTGCCCGGCCAGCATCGCCCACCGATCGTGACGGGACACGCCGTACCACAGGCGGCATCTCGCTTCGAAGAGGGCGTACCACTCACGGACCGCCGCCCGAGGCCACCAGAGATCGAGGGGCTTTCCGGTGGTGCCGCTGGTGTGCTCGTGAAACATCCGCTTGATGTCGCAACCGTCGGCGACCAGGCTCCGGGCATGGCGCCGGACCGCGTCCTTTTCCAGAATCGGCCAGTGTTCGAGCCGCTCCGGGGACGACCTGTCGCCAGCGGCGCGGCGAGCGGCCCATTGCTCACGGTAGTACGGCACCTTGGTCGCGGCACGGTGGAGCACGTGGGCAAGCCGCTCGGCTCGCCACCGCTCCCATCTGGCTCCATCCCAGTACTCGCGCTCATGCGCTTGCTCGATCAGGCGACCGGTTTCAGGCCCATACCGCCAGCGTCGCAGATACTCGCCACGCGCCGTGGCCGCCACCGATCGAAACGGACCGGGCAGCCGGTGATAACAACGGAGCAGCAGGTCGCTCATGAAGACATCGCGCGGTTGTCGATGAGCGTCTTCTGCATGGTGCCGTTCCATCGCGCGCCGGTGTCGAGCTTCTGCCACTGCAGGCTGGTGTAGAAACCGATCCCCTGGACGTTCGACGGATCGACCGTCAGTCGCATCATCCCGAAGCCGGATCGCCGGGCCGCTGCTTCCGCCGCGCCCATCAACAGCCTGCCCACGCCGTGCCCCTGGTAGGGCGGATCGACCGCGATCGACAGCACGCCAAATGTCGGCGGCGACGGCTCGGCGGCGGCCCGGGCGGATCTCCTTGGCCGGCGCCACCGCTTCGACAGGCTGCGGAACGCCACCGCCGCCCGATCGCGGACGATGGCGTTCCCGAGAAGCCAGGGGCGGGTCGCGACACGCCACACCAGGAACGCACGATTCTTGCGAAGGAAGCCCGCCAGGGCGCCGCGGAACACGCCTCCGAAACAGAATCCGGCGAGCGCATCGCGATCGAATGCGCCCAGCGCGGTCACCTCGTGCGGACCGGAAAGCTGCCACTCGTAATAGCGGCGCACGGCGCCGCCACTGAGCCGTGTCAGGGCGCTCGACGGAAACGCGCGGAGGTGGACGCGAGCCACCGCGGCAAGGTCCTGGCTGGTGAGTGTCCGCACGACCAGTGGTTCAGCCACGAAGTCCGACCGGGGCGGCTTCGGCGACGCACGCCTGGTGCCACGCGGCGACCATGAACAGCTCGGTGACCAGTGGGGCGCAGGAGCGATCCCCCGCCAAAAACTGCCGCACCACCGTGTGCATGCGCCGGCGATCGAATGGTCCGCTGCGGATTGGCTCGACATCGGGCAGCGTTGCGACCTGTGCGCGGAGCTCGCCCACCCGCTGCAGATAGCTCGCCCACGGGACGCCGAATCCCCACTTCCGCCCCTGCATGATGTCCTTCGGCAAGCGCGGACCGAGCGACCGCCGCAGCAGCGGCTTGCTCTTGTGTCCGGCGAGGAGGATTGCCGAGGGAAGCGCCGCCGCCCGCTCGACCAGCCGGTAATCGAGAAACGGAACCCGGCACTCGATCGACGCCCCCATGGTCATCCGGTCGTTCCTGTGCAGCAGTGACCCGAGGAAGGTGTGCTGATCGCTGTACATCGCCTGGCGCATCGCCTCGCCTGGATACAGGCGCTCAGCCTCGTCGAGCACCGTCTCCCTGAATTCGAACGCCGTTCGAGACTGAATTCCGACGCGCTGCAAGTCGAAGGGCAGGACGTCGCAGGCGTTGAACAGCACGAACTCCCGGGTTGTCCCGAGCCGCAGAAAGCGGGCGAGCTTCGCCACCCGACCACCCGGCGGGATGACGGCCTGGAAGGGTGACACCAGGTGTCGCCCGACGGAGAAACAGTTGGCGAATCGCAGCGGCTGGTACCGCACATAACCACCCAGCGTCTCGTCGGCCCCTTCGCCTGACAGCAGGACCGAAACGCGTGATTTCGCGTACTCGGCCAGGCCGAGCAGGTGCACGTCGCTCGAATGCGCCAGCGGCTCGTCGCTCAGGACCGCAGCGCGATGAAGCCGGGTGCTCAGATCGTCGGGCGAGAGCGTCAGCTCGTGCGGCGACAGGCCCAGCCGGTCCGCGAGACCGCGTGCGGTGTGGCTTTCATCGTGATCCGGCTCGTCGAAGCGCACGGTGAAGCTCGCGACCGATCGACTGTGAGAGGCGAGCGACGTCGCGACGCTGCTCGAGTCGAGCCCGCCGCTCAACAGGACGCCAACCGGGACATCGCTAATCAGCCGCAGCTTGACCGCATCGTCAAACGTGTCGCGATACCAGCTGACGGCGTCGGCAATCGGATCCTCGCGGAGCGCCTGCACCCGCTCCGCCAGGTGCCACCAGCGCTTGATCCGGACCTCTCCCCCTTGCCAGGTGAGATGGTGACCGGGAAGCAGGCGGCTCACTCCGGCAAATGGGGTCCGCTCGCCGGCGACGTAGCGGAAGCACAGGAGCTCGGACCACGTGGTGGAGTCGAACTCGCTCGGGAGGCCCGCCGCAAACAATGCTTTCTGCTCGGATCCGAACAGCAGCGTGTCGCGAAACCGTGCGTAGTAGAGCGGTTTGATGCCGAGACGATCGCGGCAGAGAAAAAGCGTGCGCTCCAGGACATCCCAGATCGCGAACGCGAACATGCCGTTCAACCGGTCGAGCATCGGCGCTCCGTGGAGCGCATACAGTCGGAGCAGGACTTCGGTATCGGTATTGGACTCGAAGGTCTCGCCCCTCGACTGAAGCTCCGAGCGTAGTTCCCGATAGTTGTAGATTTCGCCGTTGTAGACCAGATGGAAACGGCCATCGCGGGTCGCCATCGGCATGTGACCGCGGCTCGACAGGTCGAGAATCGCCAGGCGACGGGACGCCAGCCCGGCGCCCGGAAGAATCGACAACCCCGAGTCGTCAGGACCTCGATGTGTGATGGCGGTTTGCATGGCGGCCAGCTGATGCTGGTCCACAGGACGCTTCGGGTCTCGATGAGCGATTCCGGCGATGCCGCACATCAGGTGACCTGCGGGTACGCGGTAGACGCCGGGGAGGACGAGTGAAGCTCCGCGATCAGAAGGTCCCATTGCGGACGGACCGCCTTCCAGTCTGACCGTTCCGCGAGCCGCCGGCCGCCGGCCGACAGCCGCTCCACCAGCGCGTCGTCGCCGACGAGCTCGATGACGGCGTCAGCCATGGCCTCGTCGTCGTCGTCGAGCACGAGCAGGCCGGTCTCCCCGTGCACGAGCAGATCGGAGATTCCTCCCACTTTCGTCGAGACGACCGGCAGGCCCATCGCGCATGCCTCGACGACAGCGACCGGCATGTTGTCGATTCGATTGGTGTTCAGGAAGATGTCGGCTGCCGCCGCTTCCCGGCGTTTTCCCTCGCTGTCCAGAAAACCGGGGAATCGCACCGAACCGAGCACGCCGCGTTCGGCCGCGAGCCGCTGCACCCCACCCAGCATGCCCTTGTCCTGACCGGCCATGGTCAGGGTCGCTTCCGGAAAGCGGCGTTTGACTCGCGCCAGCACGCGGACCGCCATCTCGGGATTCCAGATCGGATGAAAGGAACGCATCCAGAACAGGTGTGGCCGGATGTGCCGCCGCGGCCGGAACGGATAGGCCTCGAGATCCAACACGTTCGGAATCACGCGAGCCTGCAGGCCCGATCGGCCCACCGCCCGCTGCAAATAGGTTGAAGGCGCGACCAGCGCGTCGGCGCGATTCAGCACCCGGCGCGTCCAGCGCGGATGCCGATCGATGAACTCGGGCAGCGCGCCTCCGTGCAGCACCATCACCACACGATGGCCGCAGGCCCTGCCGATGAAGCTTGCCAGGTCTTCGACCACGAAGCTCGGGCCGCCGTACACCTCGAGGCATTGCACGTCGACGTCGTTCCGCGATCGGATCAACGTGGCGACGATGTCGAGGAGCCGCAGGTACCGATTGGTCACGGCGGAGGTGGTGGTCACGGCGTACTCGCCGTTGCGAGCCAGCCAGTTGGCGACGAGTAGTCCCTGCGACGTGAGATATCCCGCCCGGCGGCCCATCATCGGCCCGACGAAGCACAGGCGGACAACTCCAGGCAAACGCGTGGACGCCCTACGGAACATGAACCGAGGTCTTTCGGGCGCCGCCAGAAACGCCGGCCAGCAGCCGGCCACCGGCGCGGGCGGTTACCCCGGCCCTGAAGGGCGAGTACTGCCGGAGCACGGGCACCAGGGCAGCGCCTTGGGGCAAGGCGGCGAGTCCCAGCGCGAACGCCGGTGCGGCGAGACGCATGCCGTAACTCACCATGAAGAGAAGCGCCCATGCCGACAGGGCCATGGTCAGCGCCTTCTGACTGACCGGCCGAGGCTTACGGATGATCTGAAAGACCATGACCATCAGCGAGGCGAACGCCACCAGGCCGAACAGGCCGTGTTCGGCCACCATCCTCGAATACTCCGTGTGTGACGCCGTGTTCCGATAGAACTTCTCGCGGTGCACGTTGGCTTGCCCGGGTCCAACCCCGAATATCAGGTTCTCCTGCCAGATTTGGATGTCGGCCGATGCAATGGAATCGCGGTTGGTCAGGCCGGTGTCCTGGAACCGGTTGGCCAGCGCCCCGTCGGTGAACGCGTTCAACGCGGGAAACACGAGGTAGGCGGCCAGTAGTCCCAGACCCGCGGCGGTGGCCAGCGTCCTGAACCGTGCGCGCGAGTCGCTGAGCAGGTGGAGCGATCCGAGGAGCGCCGAGATCCCGGCCGTGAGCAGGCCCCCTCGGGAGAAGGTGAAGGCGCTCTGTGCCGTGAACAGGAGCGCGCATGCGAGCATCGCCGGTTTGAACCCCCACGGGGCCGCTGGCTCGGTGAGAGCGAGGACGGCCAGCATGGCGCCGAGCCCCAGGGCTGCTGAGACCTGGTTCGGCCCGAAGCCGCCGCTGGCCTCGACGCTCGACTCCGTTCCGAAGGTGATGTCAGGGTTGAGCAGGGTTGCGGTCACCGTGATCGCGGCGATGCTCACGAGCGGCGCCAGGAGGGACACGTAAAGCTGGCGCCGCTGAGGGTCGGAGAGCTGTATCTGGGTGAAGAACCCGACGGCCACGAGCACGGCAAGAGCGCCGGACAGCGCAAAGCTGATCTCCTGTCTCGCGAGGAAGAGATCGACTCCAACCAGGGTCAGGACAATTGACGGCAGCAGAAACGCGAAATACAGCGACGCCGCCAGTGGCGCCTTCAACCGTCCGTTCTGAATCATCCAGGCAACCATCACGGTCACCATCGCGTATTTCCCGAACTCCCAGGGAATCGGCGCGCCGGTCATGCGCCAGAGCACCTCTCCGCCGACGATATAGGCGGCGACGTAGGCGACGCGGTGGGGTCGGCTGTCTCCGACCAATGCCCACATCAGCCCAAGTGCCAGCGTGAGGAATGCGTGCACCATCGACACTTGAGGCCGGTTGTAGGCCAGCATGCCGAGCGGTGCGTGCGCCATCAGAAACAGGACCTGGCCGTAGATTCGCGCGCTCATGCGAGCACCGCCTCATAGATGCTGGCGAGACGCCGGGGCAACTGCTCGGGCGTGTGCCGGCTCAGAATCCGCTCGCGCGCCTCGCGCCCCATGGTCAGCCGCAGTGTCGTGTCGTCGGCCAGCCGGACGATGGCGTCGCAGAGGGTTTGGTCATCTCCGGCCGGCGACAGGAGCCCCGTCTTTTCGTGGTCGACGACCTCCGCCACCCCTCCGACGTTGGTCGCCACGACCGGCAAGCCTGACGCCATCGCCTCGAGAATGACATTGGGCGTACCTTCCCAGGCCGAGGTCAGCACGAGCATGTCTGCGTCACGATAGACTGGCGCCGACGAGGCGACGGCGCCCGTAAAGTTCACCACGTCCGGCATCAAGCCAAGCTGCCGCGCCTGCTGTTCAAGGCGGGAGCGCTCGGGTCCGTCACCGACGATCGTCAGCTGCAAGGGCCGGCGGGTCCTGGCGCGCGCGCGGGCGACCGCGGTCAACAGCCGGTCGAAGCGTTTCTCCGGACCGAGACGCCCAGCCGCGAGCAGGCGCACCGGCCCCCCCGGCCGCGTGCCCCCGGGGGCGAACTGCAGCGGATCGACCACGTTCGGCAGCACGTGAAGCCTCGAAGCAGGGACCCCGAGTGTGCAGGCATTGCGGACGGCATTTCGCGAGTTGGCCACGACCACGCGCGGCGCCGTCAGGCTCAGACGTCCGAGCACCCGGCCGCTCTCCCGGACCTCGCTGAACGCATCGCTGCGGAGCGCGCCGATTTCACGCATGCCCAGCGTCCGGGCGGCGGCCACGGCATAAAGATTCGTGTAGAAATGATGGCTCTGCAGCACGGCCGATCGATGAGCACGAAGGGCGGCGATGACGCGCAGGAGTCGAACCGGGCGGGAGGGCGACTGGCCGACCCAGGTCACCGGCACGCCGAGACCGCGGATCGGCTCTTCCCAGAACTCACCCTTGGTCAAGCACAGGACCCGGAGTCGTGAGCCGCTGCTCTTCAATGCTTTGAGCACGTAATAGAGTTGCCGTTCGGCGCCACCCTGACCGAGCGTACCGACGACGAAGGAGATGCCAAGGCCATCGAGCTCACACACCGGAACGCAACGGCCCCCACACCGAGCGGAGTGAGCCGCCGATGGTGTCGCGCCACCGTTCGAGGGAGTATTCCCGCGCGGTCTGTCGCGCCCGCCCAGACATCCTGGAGTAGGTCTCCGGCTCCGCGACGCACTGCAACACCGCCGCGGTCACCGACGCCACCGACAGGTCACCAAGCGCGATACCGCATTCGCGTGTAAGGGACGGAAGCACCGAGACCTGGCTGGTCACCACCGGAAGACCACATGCCATCGCCTCGATCACCACCTTGGGGAAACCCTCCGAGGCGCGGGTCGGAAAGCAGAAGAGATCCGCGGCACGGAATTGCTCCAGCAACGTGGCGTGAGACACGTTGCCGTGGAACCTGACGCGATCTGAAACCTGCAGCGTCCGGGCGAGCTCTTTGAACTCCTGCAGGTGCATGCCGTCGCCGAGCACGTCGAGCGTCACGAGTGGACGCTGTTTGAGCAGCAACGGCAGGCTCTCGATCGTCACCCCGGTTCCCTTCTCCCGCTCCTGCCGCCCGGCTGTGATCAAACGCAGCCGCCCCCCGGTCGGGGGCCGTCGCTCCGTATCGAGGGCGTCGAGCTCGGCTTCCGTCAGGGTGCTCGAAAAGATCCATTGGATGCGCGGATTCTGGTCGGAAGGCTGCTCGGTCCCACCACCGGTGGCGAACATCACGTGCCGCCCGCCGACGACGCGCTCCATCAGCCATTTGCACAATCGCTCGGCTGCGGTCGCCTGCTGCAGCCAGTTCCCGCAGTGGCGAACGAACAACGGCTTGCGCAGGATCAGGCCGATCAGCATGCCCATCAGCCCGATGTCTCCGGGAACCGGCGTGTGGAGCACGTCGGCCCGCTTGGCCTGGCGGACAAGATGAAGTCCGTTGCGAAGCAGCCAGAGCGGAAATCCGATTTTCCGGCGGAGGTCGTGGCCGTCTGGCTCGGTCAGCGGCGCCACCGAAAGGTGGCGGCCCTGGAGGGCGGTGAGGCCGGGCGCCGACGGTCCCGACGTGCATGGGACCAGCAGCACCGTCTCATCGAACAACTCGGCAATCGCCCGCACCTGAAACGGAAAACCTCCGTCGGTCGTGAAGCTGGTGCCGCCGTCCGAAGGACGCCAGCAGCGCTTGTGAGAAATGATCGCGAGCCGCATTTTACGAGGCGATCGCCTGACGGGTGCTCAGCCACTGTGCGAGCTCGTGCATGAACTGCCCGTAGGTCCGATCGATGCTGAACCGCTGTTCCACTTGACGGCGGGCGAGCCGACTTTGCTGGCCAGCGAACGACCTGTCGTCGAGCAGACGGAGCGCCTGCCGGGAGAGGTCTTCAGGGCGTTCGCCGAGCAGCAGTCCTTCGCCGTCGACCAGCTCCATGCCCCAGACCGCATCAGGAGAGGCGACCGTCGGAATACCCAACGCCATCACCTCGACGATCCGGCTGCGAAATCCATAGGTGCCGGACCACGGGCAGAGGACCAGGCGCATGGTGCTGAGAATGTCCTGGACGTTTTCGAGATAGCCCGTGACTCGGATGCGCCGGTCTTCTGCGGCCAACCGGCGAAAGAATTCTGGCGGATGGCTGCCGACCAGCCAGAGCTCGGTATCCGGGTATTTGCGCCAGATCTCCGGCATGATCTGGCGGGCGCACATCAGAGCTGACTCCTGATTGTGGCGGCTCGCGAAGCTGCCGTAGTAGGCCATGCGGTCGGGCCGTGCCGGCCGCCAGCTGTACGGCCACGCGTCAAGGTCGGTGCCCATCGCCGCATGAAAGATCGGCGCGCCATGCGGCAGGATGCTGCGGACGTATCGCTCTTCCTCGCGGTTGATGGCAATCAGCGCATCGAAGTCGCGCCAGGCCTGCTCTTCGGCGTCCTTGTACCGATCGAGCGCCCGCCGTTTCCATGGTCCAGGGACCGCCGGTTGTGCGTCGAGCTGCCGCCGATATGCCTGCCAGAGAATGTCGTGCATGTCCAGGACACACGGAATCTGCCGGCGGCGGAACACCCGTGTGCTCGCGACCGCGTGCCAGTACTCGAACAGCACGCAGTCGAACGACCGCCCGTCGACGAGCGTCGCGACACGCGCCGGAGGAAACTGCATCTGGCCGATGAAGTAGTTGGATCGCTTCAGCCCGGTGCCGACGGCGTAGATGCTGCTCGCGGCGAAATGCCAGAGCTTGGCGAAATGCCAGAGCTTGTTGATCGTCCCGGGCGCGCGCTGGCTGGGCAGCACCAGCACGTCGTCGCACAGCGGCAGCATCGCCTCGCGAATCGAGGCTGGATCCCCGTCGTCGGCTGATGTGGCGAAGGTCACGTGAAACGTGTCGCGTGCGGCCTTCAAGGTGTAGAAGACCCGCTGCTGTTGTCCGGTTGTTCTCGGCACCGGCACGACGTGTGACAACACGAGGAGCCGTGGCCGGCTAGCAAGCAATTTCAGTCCTCAGCGGTCGGCCCGCGCCAGTCGAGGGACCGCCGGCAAGCGCCACCAGGCATTCCGCCACCCGGGCGCCTGACTGGCCATCGAGGGTCGATCCGAACATCCGGCTCATCAGGGCGCGCTGTTGCGGCGCGCGCGCATCGGGAGCCCGCAGCGCGTCGACCAGCATCTCGCGCAGCTGGGATTCGGAACGGGCGACGGCCACCGCGCCGCTCTCGACAACCGGGCGATAGTGCTCGAAGGTGTAGAACCTCCCGTAGTCCCACGGCCAGATATTCATGCCGGGCGGGTTGTAGCCGACATTGACCACCGGCTTCGCGAACATGCACAGCTCGAGCGAAATGGTCGAGGCGGCGTTGATGCCGACTGCGGCGTGCCTCAACGTGTTGGTCAAGAGCGCCGAATCCTCGGGTTTCGGCGTCAACCACGCCGGCTCCCACGGCACTTCCGGAAACAGAATATCCGGGCGTCGCTGTTTGAGATCGTCGAAGCGGCCGGTGCGATCTTTGGGATAGACGCGGACGAGCAGCTGCGGCGGACCGAACTGGTCGAGCCCGGCGACGATGTCGGCGATGCCTTCGACGATGCGCGGCTCGCCGAACATCGGGTTGGCCATGCCTGTGCTGTAGAACACGATCGGCCGTGAGGGATCGGCGCCGACCTTGCGACAGAAGTCCTCGCGCGTCAACCGGAACTCGGGCCGGAAATGGAAATCGAACTGTGGCGTTCCGGTGACGCTGACCTGCTCGGGCCGCACCGAGCGGTAGATATCGAGGAGCTGCGCCCGCAGGTCGTCGTTCCAGACCAGATAGTGGTCGTAGGAGGGAATGATCCGTCCCTGCGAGGTCAGGTTGTCCCACGAGAAGATGAAAGTGGCGGTCGGGATGCCGAGCCACTGCGCCGCTTGCGTCGCCTGAATGGCGTGGGGGCTGTGCACATGCGATGCGTTGAACACGAGCGAGGGACGAAGCGTCTCAAACAGCTCGAGGTACTCCCGAGTGGTTCGCAGCCACTTGCTCGCCGCCCGCTCGGCCCGCTCGAGCAGACGAATGCCGGCACGGTTGGCGAGGGGATAGCACGCCGCCTTCTTGACCATGCGCTTCAGCCGAAGCGCGGGAGTGGTGGCCTCGCTGTCTCGCACCCGCCAGCGGCTCTGGGCGGCTTCCGACCAGAGCCATCGCCCGTGTGCAACGTCGAGCAGCTCCCGGAGCCGGGTGACGGCCACCCGCTCCGCAATCGGCGCGAGCTCCCGGACGTCGTCGAACCGGCTCGAGAGCAGCGCCGACAGCTCGGCGCTCGGGAGCACCGACATCACGGTCAGGTCGACCGACCCGGCGACCTGGTCCAGCGTGCCGCTGTAGACGAAGTTTCTCAGCGTTTCGCCGCGCGGCAGGACGGCGACAATGCGTGGGACATGTTTGCTCATGGCCGGGCAAGTTCCACTGCGGCTTCCAGGCTCACCGACCAGTTCAACACCGGCGCAAGGTGGGCGCGGCTGATGCCGTCCATGTCGCCGTCGACAGCAAAGATGGCGCGTTCGGATTCGTGCCGCTCTTCCACGCCGGAGCCCCTGGTGCCGAAGAACTTGAAGTACACGGTGTAGAGCCCCGGCGCCAGCCACAGCGCCGGGAACGCCACGTTGACGCGGTAACGGCCCGGAAGCATGTCCCTGAAGGGCAGATCCTGTCCGCGAATCTGCCGGTGGACCACCAGGTTGCCGGAGGGATCGCTGATCAGGCAGATCAGCCGTCCTCGGGTGACCGACTCCCGCAGATCCAGCGACGCGTCG
>WHSN01000094.1 GCA_009380045.1 Luteitalea sp. | reverse complement strand
GGCGCTCGGCGCCGACCAGCGCCGGTTGCTTGCCGCCAGCCTGTCCGCCTGCGCGTGGGTCGGAGTCCGCGAGCCCGCGTCGGCCCGCCTCGCGTTGAGCCTGGGGGTGCCCGCGGATCGCCTGCACCAGCAGCTCGACGACGCGTTTTTCCTGGAGCCGTCCGCGGTGGAAGGCGCGCGCCTGGACGCCCTGCGTGGGTCGAGCACGCCTTGGATTCTGGTGACGTTCGACGCGTCGTTTGGCAGTCCCGGGCGTGCGCGCGCGGTGGAGCTGATCGCCCGCCAGTTGGACGCGTTGGCGGAGAGCCTGGGTGCGAGCCTCGTCTTTGCCCCGCACGTGGGCGGATCCGGCGTTCCGGACACGCTCGCCGATGTGGTCGCCGCGGACGCGCTCAGCGAACGGCTGCGGGCGCCGCTGCTCGCCCTCGACACCTGGCAGCCACGGGAGATGCGCTGGCTGATCGGCCAGGCCTCGCTGGTGATCTCAACGCGGTATCACCCGCTGGTTTTCGCGACGGCGGCCGGTACGCCGTCGCTCGGCATCTACACCGACGCGTATACACGAACCAAGCTGCGGGGCGCCCTGACGCGGGCCGGCCTCGAGGGTTGGTGCATCTCGCTGGCGGACGCCGAGCGGCAGGCGCTGCTGCCGCTGGCTATGGAGCTGTGGGGCGAACGGGAACGCATTCGAGACCGCCTGGCGCGGATGTCGTCGGAGGCCTGGCCGCAGGAGCTCGATCGCTGGAAGGGCATCTGCCGGGCGCTGCACCTCGAGCCCCGGGGCGCGCCACCGGTGCCGCCGTGGCAGCAACCCGCGCCGCCGGTGAGCGCCGGCGGAGTCGCCGTGCCGGGAGCGATGCAGAAGCGCGTCATCAACAGAGGAGGAGAAACCGTGTCGAACATTCTCACCGACGAGCAGTGGCGGCAGTACGACCAGCAAGGCTATCTGCGGTTGGGATCGATGTTCGGCGCGTCCCACCTGGACAAGCTCCGGCAGCGGCTGGACGACATCATGCTCGGGCAGGTCCGCAACCCGGCGCTGCAGTTTCAGCTCGATACCGGCGGCCGCTATGAGGACCTGCCAGATCCGGTCGCGGAGCTCGCCACAGCGACGCTGAAGTACCGGAAAGTGCAGGGTCTCGAGTCCGATCCGCTGGTGCTCGATCTGATCCGGCTGGATCTGTTCCGCGACATCTGCGCCCGTCAGTACGGGAAGCACGCCAGCGTCTCGATCTTTCGCGCGATGATGATGAACAAGCCGGCCAACCAGGGCACGCACCTGCCCTGGCATCAGGACGCCGGCGATGTCTGGAAGCTCGATCGGGATCCGCTGGTGACGGTCTGGGTGGCGCTCGATGCGGCCACACGGGAGAACGGCTGCCTGCAGATCATTCCCGGCAGCCACAAGCTTGGACTGCTCAGCAAGAACGGCAGCACGATCAGCGCCAGTCACGCCGAGACCTATTGCCCGGACGAGGCCATCACCTACCTGGAGGTCGAAGCCGGCGAAGCGATTCTCCTGCACAATTGGCTGCTCCACCGGAGCGGCATCAACGGCACCGACGCGCCGCGGCGCGCCTTGACCACCTGCTACATGGACGGCCGGACCATCAGCACGTTGACCGGGGACCGCTTCCCGATCGTGTTCGGCGAGCACGAGGACACCGAAGAGGCGATGCCGTTCCTGAAAGCGCTCGGCGAGGAGAACCGCCGCCTGCAGACCGCGGCAGCCGAGGCGGAGCGCTACGCCAAGAGCCTCCTCGAAGACAACCAGCGCCGCGAGCAGATGCGGAGCGAGGCGGAGGCGTACGCGAAGTCACTCGAGGCGGAGCTGGGCCGGCTCCGGGGCCAGGCTGTCGGGTCGGCAGGCTGACGCACGGCAAGCGTCTGCGGGCGAGATGGCGACCACACCGACCACACCGCCACAGCGTCATCCACTGCGGGCAATGGCTCCCGCTCCGGTGCTGAGGAGTCGTCACGCATGAGTCCAGGACTGCAGCAGATTGTTCCGCGCCTGCGACGGTGGCTCGGTATCCCTGGCGCTCCGCCGTCTTCGAGCGGTGGCGGGCTGAAGCCCGCCCGAGAGCGATTCCAGAACTATCTGACCGGCAGCGGGATCGAAATCGGGGCGCTGCACAACCCGATGGCTGTGAACGCGGATCGGGCGACCGTGCGCTATGTCGACAGGATGTCCCTTGACGATCAGCGCCGACACTACCCCGAGCTGGCTGGATACCCGCTGGTGCGGCCGGACATCCTGGCGGAAGCCGACGCCCTTCCGATGCTTGCCGACGCCAGCCACGACTTCGTGATCGCCAACCATGTGCTGGAGCACATGCCAGACCCGATCGGCGCCCTCAAAGAGTGGCATCGAATCCTCGGGGCCGGAGGAATACTGTTTCTCGCGATTCCGGACAAGCGGCTGACGTTCGACCAGGACCGGCCGCGCACTGCGCTGGCTCATTTGATTGCCGACCATGCGGATGGCGGCGTGGGCAGCCGCGTCGCCCACTGCGAGGAGTATTCGCGCCTGGTTCACAAGAAGAGCGGCGACGAGGTCGAGCGCGACGTCGCCGACCTGCTGGCGCGGAACTACAGCATCCACTTCCACGTCTGGATACCGGACGACATCGCCGAGCTCCTCGGCTACATGCGCCACGCGATCGGGCAGCGCTGGCACATGCTGGAGTCGGTGGAAAGCGCCGGGACCGACGAGTTCATCTACGTCTTGCAGAAGCCCCGCTGACCTTCAACCGGCCGCTCCTACTGTCCGAACCAGAGCTGTGCGATGACCGCGGGCGCGTAGACGGGATGGGAATGCCAGTCGCCACCCGGCGGGATCCCGCTCACGGTTCCCCCGATTGTGAACATCCCGGCCTGCTGCGCCGGTGGATTGAGCTGGATCGCCGTGAGCCCGAAGCAGGAACCGGTGGGACACACCTGGCTCGGCGTCGTGTTCCAGCTTCCGTTCAACCCGCAGTTGCCCGGTACGCAGGCTGGATTGGCGCTGGTTGGAAACTTCGCCGTCACGCCGATCTGGCTGCCCGCACTGGTGAAGTCCGCGCTGACGCTGTCGCCGTTCAACCGCGCGCCGGCATCGACCGCGAAGATGAGACGCGGGGTGAGCGGCATGCCGAAGCTGGCGATTGGAACGCCGTCCGCATAGAACACCGCGACACTGACCGGGCTGGCCCACCAGGCGAGCTCGATCACGTGGGGATTGTTATCCGCCGGCTTCACCATCCGGAAGTCGAACGCCCCGTCGATCACACGCTGCAGCGTGAAGAAGGGCGCGCCGAGCGAGTTGGGATCGCCGGTGTCTGCCTGGATGCCCACCGACATCGCATTGCCGCTCGCCGTGGTCGTCGTCGTGCTCACGTCGCTGATGTGCGCGTAGGCGTTGTATCCGGAGCCCGTTCCCGTTACCTGGATCGGCGCGCGGAACCGTACGTAGGGAGGACCGCTCGGCACGGTCACGGGAAACGGCGGATCGGGCACCGCCGAGGCGCTGAACACGATGTTCTGGAACAGCACGGTCACGGAATCTCCCGGCAGCCGGGCGCCACCCATGAACGTGATCGAGGGTGCATTCATCGTGATCGGATACACCAGCGGCTGCGGATTGGGCGAGTTGTCCGGGTCGTCGAGGGTGACCGATATGGTGTTGGCCGTCCATTGGAACTTGAAGTGGTGGCCCGCGCCTGACAGACAGACGTTGTTCCAGTAGCCGCCGATCGGGCCAGGGCTCACGAGCGACGAGCTGCCCTCAATCATCAGCGTGACGCCGCGGCCACCGGCCGCACACATCGGCGAGGCGGCCGGGTCGTAGATCAGACCAATCGCGACATAGTTGGCGGGGTCGTTCCAGAATTGCACGTAAGATTTGAAGCCGGATCCCGAACCGTAGGTATTGTTCGGTCCAGCCGGGATCAAGTCGACGTCGAGCGTTCCCGGCGATCTCCCGTAGGCGTAGACCGTGGCCCCCGCCACGTAGTTCACCGCGCCCAGGCCCCAGGGGGTCTGGCTCCGGCGCCGGCCCGAGATCCGCACGCGCTCCATCGACAGCGTGGCGGTTGCGGTCAGCCCGCCGCCGGACAACCCGCCACTATCGAGCGACCACGGTACCAGCTCCGTGACGACCGCCAGTGACGGTGTGGCCGTCAGGGACGCCGTGGCCACCACGGCGAACACCACCAGCCATTTGACGCGCAACCCTCTCATGGTCGTCCCTTCCCCGGCGCGCGAATCGCCATTGCCGTTCTGGCGCAGATTAGTTGAGAGGAGATCGATGTTCGATCGACAGCGGAAACCCGCTGAGGAACATATCGGTGCGAACTGTCTTCATCGCCATCACGTCGACAACGATGCGCAGTCGCGGGAACGCTCGGGCAGCCGCGTGCGGGAGTGAACCTTAGGATACCATGTGACCCTGGCCAGCCCCCGAGGGTTGTTGCAGCCCTCGCGACCCCGACCGTTGCGGCGATCGAGATGGTGTCGCAGTTTCAGATGATCGAGGCGGAGATCGGTGACTGACGGCTCTCGGACGACCGACGCACAGCTCGATCCCTTACCGGCTGAAACGCGCGAGCTCCAGGGTGCGGACACGCTGCTGGAGGCGGAAATGCTCGGTGCCGAACGGGAGCTGGCGGCGATCCGCACGGGAATTGGCTGGCGGGTCCTCACCGCCGGCCGGCACTTTCGGCGCCGTGTCTTGCCTCCCGGCACCTGGCGCAACCGCGCGGTGCGACGGGTTGTCGCGGGCGCCGCGGCCTGCCTCCGGCTGGGAATCTTTCGAACCATCCGGACGCTGCTGCTGACGCCGGGACAGCTGCCGGCGGCGTTGCGAGCGGCGCATGCGGACGGGCTGCTGCTGAACCGGCAATATCAAGCGTGGATCGACCGGCATCGGCTTACGCCGGCCGGCGTGTCTGCGATCCGGGAAGACATCCAGGCCTTCACCGATCGGCCGGTAGTCAGCATCCTGATGCCGGTGTTCAATACCGATGAGGCATGGTTGGGTGCCGCGGTCGAGTCGATTCTCCAGCAGCTCTATCCTCACTGGGAGCTGTGCATCGTCGACGATGCGTCCAAGGCGCCGCACATTCGGCCCTTTCTCCGGACGCTCGCCGACGGCGATCGACGCGTCACGGTGAAGGTGCTCGACCTGAACGAAGGCATCTCGGGCGCGTCGAATCACGCCCTGGCGCTCGCCACCGGCGAGTTCGTCGGTCTCGTGGATCACGACGACGTGCTGGCGCCCGAGGCGCTCTACGAGGTCGTCAAGCGTCTGAACGCCGATTCGTCGATCGACTTGGTCTACTCCGATCACGACATCCGGGACCCTCGCGGCGTTCGCCGCAACCCGTTTTTCAAGCCCGATTGGTCGCCGGACCTGCTGCTGTCGATGAACTACGTCACGCATTTCTGCGTGTATCGCCGCGAGCTGATCGAGCGCGCCGGCGGGTTCCGCAAGGGCATGGAAGGCAGCCAGGACTACGACCTGCTGCTGCGCGCCACCGAGCTGACGCGTCGGATCGAGCACATCGCCAAACCGCTCTACTCCTGGGGCCAGGCGCCGACCTCGGTGGCGGCGAATCCGCGCGCCAAGCCGTACGCGCACGAAGCCGGGCGGCGGGCGCTCGAGGACACGCTGAAGCGGCGGGGCATCGCCGGCGAGGTGCTGGACGGGTGCGGCGCACCGTTCAGGTACCGTGTGAAGAGAACGATCGTCGGCCGCCCGAGCGTCAGCATCGTCGTTCCGACCCGAGACAACTGGCGGCTGCTCGAGCGCTGCGTGCGGAGCCTCGAAGCGCGCACGGCCTACCGGCCGTTCGAGATTCTCATTGTCGACAACGACAGCCGGGATCCGGAAACGCTCGCCTATCTCGAGCGCGTTCCGCACCGCGTGGTGCGCTTTCGCGAGCCGTTCAATTTCGCCCGCATGAACAATCGTGCCGCCGCCGCCGCCGCGGGCAGCGAGCATCTGGTGTTCCTGAATGACGACACCGAGGTGATCGGGGCCGAGTGGCTGGAAGCGATGCTGGAGCACTCGCAACGGTCCGAGGTTGGCGCCGTGGGGGCGCGGCTGCTGTTTCCCAACCGGACGATTCAACACGCCGGCGTGGTCGTCGGCATTCAGGGCAAGGCCGGGCATGCGTTCTGGGGTTTCCCCGTGGACCATCCCGGATATTACGATTTTGCCCGCGTGATCCGGAACTTCAGCGCCGTCACCGGCGCATGCCTGATGATTCGCCGGGCCGTGTTCGAAGAGCTCGAAGGTTTCGACGAAGCGTTCGACATTTCCTACAACGACGTCGATCTGTGCCTGCGGCTGCGGCAGCGCGGCTATCTCGTGGTCTACACCCCGTACGCCCTGCTCTACCATCATCAGTCCGCATCGCGCGGCGTCTACGACCCCGAGAAGGACCGAAGGTACGAGGAACTGCTGCGGGAACGCTGGCGCCACGTGTTCGAGCAGGGCGATCCCTACTACAATCCTCACCTCACGCTGTCCGGCTTCGATTTTTCATTGCGCGTCTGACGGATCGCAGGATCCACCGCCGAGGCGGGACAGGGCGAAAGCATCCGGGAGAAGGTCATGAACGAGCACGCGCGTATCTTCGTGGCTGGCCGTCGCGGTCTTGTCGGATCGGCGATTCTTCGGAAGCTTGAAGAAGCCGGGCACGACTGCCTGTTGACGGCGACGCGCGAGCAGCTCGACCTGAGAGATCAGGCCGCCGTTCACTATTGGTTCCGGGCCAACCGGCCGGAGTATGTGTTCCTGGCTGCCGGCACCGTCGGCGGGATCCTGGCCAACTCGACCCGTCCGGCCGAGTTCATCTACGACAACATGATGATCCACGCCACCGTGGTGCACGCCTCGCATCTGTTTGGCGTCAAGAAGCTCCTCTACCTGGGCAGCTCCTGCATCTACCCGCGCGAGTGTGAGCAGCCGATGACCGAGTCGATGCTGCTGACGGCGCCGCTCGAACCGACGAACGAACCATACGCTATCGCCAAGATCGCCGGCATCAAGCTCTGTCAGGCCTACCGGCGTCAGTACGGCTGCAACTTCATCTCGGCGATGCCGACCAACCTGTACGGGCCGAACGACAACTTCGACCTCACGAGCTCGCACGTCCTGCCGGCCTTGATCCGAAAGTTCCACGACGCGCGGCTCGAGGGCCGGAAGGAAGTGGTCGTGTGGGGGACCGGTCGGCCGCGGCGTGAGCTCCTGCACGTTGACGATCTCGCCGACGCCTGCCTGTTTCTCATGACCCACTACGAGGACGAAAGCCACGTCAACGTCGGCACCGGTGAGGACCTCACGATCCACGAGCTGGCCTCGATGGTTCGCGAGGTTGTGTATCCTGACGCCGTGGTCATCTTCGACGCGTCGAAGCCGGACGGCTCACCGCGGAAGCTGCTCGACGTCTCGCGACTGCACTCGCGGGGGTGGCGCCACAGGATCGATCTGCGGACCGGCATCGAGCAGACCTACCGTTGGTTTCTCGAGCATCACGACGTCGCGCGCCTGGTGGCGGGTGCGGCCGCGCATCAGCACGCCGCCGCGACGGAAAGCTGACCGCTCGCTCACGGCCGAGGGCGCTTTCGATCTGCCGTAGCTGTCTTTCATCACGAAGGACACGAAGTGACGCGCTCCGGTCACGAGATTTCAGCGCCGCACCAGCTCAATCGTCATCATGCTGGCGAGCGATCGGCCGGAGGCCTCGAGCCATTGTTCTACCGCCAGCAACGGAGAGAATAACGCCGCCGGCACCAACGAGCGCATCGAGACGCCGCCGGACAGCAGGTAGAGAGCGATCGTATGCGGACGAAGGCGATCGACCGGCAACTCGGGAAACTCGGCGTCGTAGGTGGCGCGGTCGCGGACGAAGACGATCGACGGCAGCGCCATGTTGGCGCCGGTCATCGGGCCAGACGAAGGCAGGCTCCAGCCGCCGTGCTCGTCCCACGGTTCGTGGTGCAGCGGCTTGGTCAAGCGCCGGCTGAGCGGGCTGACGTAAGGCTCGATCAGGCAGACACGGCCGCCCGTTTTCAGCACCCGTGAGCATTCGCGGAAGAACGCCCGAGGATCGGGCAGATGGTGCAGGACGTTCAGCATGAGGATGGCCGACGCCGTTCGATCGCGGAACGGCAGCGCCAGCGCCGAGCCAGCCACGTCAACATCGGCCCCGGGCCGCAGATCGAGCGATCGGACGCCGGCATGAAGATCCCGGTAGAAACCGGCGCCCGAACCTATCTCCAGAACCAACCCCCCAGGTGCCGCCCTCCGTACCGCCGCATCGTATTCGCGATAGTACTGAAGGTAGAGCCGGCGTAGGAAGGGTTTCTCACGAATGAGACGTGCGTGGACAGCGGTGGCTTCCGGGGAGTCGAGATCGAGCCCGCGCGCGAGCGGGTGCGCCAGTCGATCGCGCAACCACGACGTCAGCCGATTTGGTCGCACGCCGGTCACGGTCACATCCGAGCCGCCGTTACTACTCGAGCCGCCGGCATCGCGAGTGGCCACTCACTTCCAGGCGTGAAAGATCATTCTGACCGAGGTTGCCATCTCGAGCGGTCCGGCATAGACGACCGCCCGGCGGAATCCGACAGTCTTCAACATCGCCAGGACCATTGGAGGGTTCGGCCCGCACCAGTTGGTGTCGTCGCCATTCAGCTCCATGCCCGGATAGAAAGCCATCGCGGGGCGGGGCAGATCGATCAGGTCGATGTGGGTCTCGAGAATCAGGTGATCGACGCTCACCGACGCCACGCGCTCGAGGGCGAGGAGCGGATGCCGCATGTGGTAGAGCACGCCCAGAAACAGGACCACATCGAACGTGCCGACCCGCTCCGGACCGAGCTCCAACACATCGATATCCATGTCCTCGACTCTCGAGTCAAGGATTCGTCGAGCGAGCTCGAACCCGCCCTTCCCTTTGCGCCAGGCAAACGAATCGGTCGCGAGCACCCGGCTGGCGCCGCGGCGCTCACACTCGAACGCGTAGAATCCGTCCCACGAGCCGACATCCAGTACCGACTTGCCGGCCAGGCTCGGAGGCAGACCGACCATGTCGCCGCTGACGCCCCATTTCGTTGCCGTGTAGCCGGGCGTGACGACGCCGTTCCCGAGATCGAGGCAGTGATACCAGGCGGGAATCTTCGCGACTTCCTGACGAATCGTGTCGATGTCCATGCCTGCGCGCTCCGCGCGAGTATATCAACGCCCGCGAAATGCCGTGGCCGTCACGTCGCGGCGCGAACGTCTGAACGCGGTCGCCCCGATGTGGCCGGCGGGCACGAATGGATCAGCGAGAGGCGAGTCTGTCGAGGATCTCAGGGCTGAGCGCTGTCAGAGTAGTCGGCTTCTCGAACAACACGACGACGCGGGAAGGATCGAGGACCTGCGCGCGCAACGCCTCCAGTTCGATCGGTACCGTCCTATTTGCGAAGTCCGCGGGGGCGCTCGGGATCGGTATCCGAACCAACTGGATCGAGGCCAGACCGGGCGCTGCGATACGCGCCAGCGCTTCCAGGCCATTCGCGAACGTAATGGCTCCGATACCCCGCTCGATCGTGTACGCCGGCATGTTGATGAGAGTGAGGTCGAGGGGCCCGAAGCCAGGTGGTGACTGAACCTTGACCAGTTCAACCAGCGTGCGAGACAGGTTCGCGGCCCTGATGTGCACCTCTGCTGACGTCGCATGGTCACGTTGAGCCCAGGCGATGAGCAGGAGTATCCCGACCGCCGGAAGTTGACGGCAGACCAGGCGACTCTGAGCCGTCGAGACCCTGGCGGCGAGCCGCCCGGCTGCGATGTGCAGTGCCCACGCCGTCAAGAGCGCCGCGGGTACGGCGGGAACATGACTTTCGCGGGAAGACATCGCGCTGGCAATCGCCACCGCGACCAGGTGTATGGCGAGAAAGGCGATTAGCACCCGGAGACCCGGCGTGCGCGCGCGCCACAGGCATATCGCTGCTGCGGCGCCAGCGACGACAAGCCAACCGGCGACGAACACCCATACCTGGACCGTGTCGAAACCGACGTTGGTGCCGAAGGTCATCAGACCGTGCACCACGTCGTGCGAGCCGCGCAGGCTGAAGACCGCCACGAGACCGCGCGACACCAGCCAGTAGGCTCGCATCGAGTCGAGGCCTGGCTGTGGACCCGAAGCAATTGCTGTTGCAAATACCAGCCTGCTGATCCCGAACAGCACGACGACCCCGACCAGGGGCAGAAGCATCTTGAGCTTCCGCGCCAGCGCGTCCGCAGGTCTTTCCTCCAGCCGGCCACCGGCGAGAAACAGCGTCAGCGCGCAGACCGGCACGGCGGTGACCATCGCCGGATGCGTGAAGATCGCCGCCAGGACAATCAGCGCGAGCAGCCACGAACCGCCCGCGCCGAACCGTCCGCGCGCCGCATCGCAGGAAACGATGACCGCCAGCACGTAGAGGATTGCGCCAAGCAGGTGCATGTTGCCGGCGAGCGGCCAGTACGAGGCCTCGTAGAATGCGGCGTTCCCTATTACGAGCAGGCCTCCGAGCCACGCGCTGCGGGCGTCCGGTAGCAGACGTCGTCCCAGCTGATAGGTGAGGTGGCCGAGGAGACCGACCTGGGCGATGTTGACGGCCTGGAACGCGGCGGCGTTCTCGCCGAAGCAGGCGCGGATCAAGGCGATCCAGGCAATGGCTACCGGCTGGTAGTTGTAGCCAATGCTGGTTGTGAGGGTTGGCCAGATACCGACTCGGAGTCGGGCCAGGTAGGTCCAGGTTTCCGATACGAAGGCGAGGTGCAGCGTCGGCCAATAGATGGCGGCGGAAAGCGCCATGTGCGAGCCGAGCGCCGCGAGCACGGCCGCCCGGGAGCGACCAGTGCCAGGACGATCGATTGGCTCACCCGCTCCATCCATGATCATCGCCAGGCTCACGATCGGCGATCGACGGTTCGACGATCTCGAAGCCGATGTCGGTCGAGCTCTTCGCTCACGGACGGTCGCCGCCGGTGCCCTGAGGCACTATTGTCGGACAGCCGGCGGATCCGGCAAATGCCGTGCGACTGGGCCTGATGACGTCGCAGACGGTGACACCGGGGCGCGTGAACGGTGTCATCGGCGCCAGCGTGTAGATCGGCATCCATTTCGCGTCGGGCACGTCGCCAAACCCGATGCTTCCAACGTTGCGAAACGTGCGGCGCAACTGCTCCGCCGGCGTGTCGGGATAGATCTTCGCCCAGAGATCCATCGCCGGATCGAAGGTCGAATAGCTGAGCGATGGATATCCCATCGCGATCAGTGGCAGTCCCGAGTGCGAGAAGAAGCTCGACCCCCACGGCAGCAACAGGTAGCCGCGGCCTTCGTCCCGCAGCTGGCGATCGAACTGCGCCGTCACAGAAGTGTCGTGCTTCTCGAAGATGGGAACCGTCGATTGAATCGGGTTGAAGGTTCCGAACGACACCACGCCAAGCAGCGCGGCCGAGGCAAGCAGCGTGGCATTGGCACGAGCGGGGGTCAGGACGTTCAACTTCAACGCCGCCATCGCTGCGACGACCGGCACAATGAACACCCAGTCCTGATAGGCCTCACCGAACCCGATTCCGAGCGGGCGTTTGAACAGACTCCAGGCCGACACCAGAATCGCCGCAAGCAGGATGCATCGAGCGGCGCTGAAGACCAGCGGACGGGCCTGCCCGAGGACGAACACCATCACCATCAGCATCAGCCCGCCGGCCATCACCATGCGGCCGGGTGGCACCAGGTGCCAGAGCAGTGGATATCCCGCCCATGCCGGCAACGGCAGGCCCATCCACGCTTGCGTCGCCAGCAGTCCGGCGCCGAGCCACACCCAGCGCCGACGCTCCTCGTGCGTGCTGGCAAAGACGATGGCTCGCCAGTCGAGGAAGATGATCACGGCGAGCGCGTAGATGCTGCCGATCGTGGACAGCTCACAGATGTTCGGCCCAGCCACCAGCGGCACATGGTGATTCATCACTGATGTGGGCAGGAGCTGTGCCAACAACATCCTGTCTGGGAGCCCGCCGCCGCCTGAAACGCGCTGTCCAGGGTAGACGGTTCCGGCAAGTATGGTGATCGCGTCCCGCAGATAGAAGACCGCTGTCGCACCTGCGAGCGCCGTGGTCGAGCCAATTGCCAGCAGACTCCGCCAGCGCAGCAGCTCGGGCCGAATCGTCACCCACAGGATCAGTGCGACGAAACCGAGAGCGATTGCATTCGGCGGATAGAAGTACGTCAGCAGTCCGGCGACGAGCCACCAATAGAGGAGCGCCAGTCGTAAGACGAACGGCAGGTGCCACAGCAGCGCCAGCACGATCCAGGGGAAGAACGGGAGAAAGAAATTTGACGAGCCGTCCCACCAGTACTGGACGAAGCCGGAGAAAAAGAGTGCGATCGCCATGAACAGCGCAGGCCACTCACCGCCTCCGAGACGGATCAGAATGAGGGTGAATCCAACGACGAACAACGCGATCAGGAAGTAGTGATAAAACGAAAACGCGAACGATGGGGAGGCGACGAAGAAGAACCAGAACTGCGCCTTGAAGACGATCGCCCAGTCGCGGATCGGCATTCCATAAAGCGACCGCAGATCTTCGAAATAGGGTGGTGTTCGATCGAAGCGCTGAAAGCCGCTGCGGATCGTCATCTGCAGCAACGGCGTCTGCCAGGCGAACTCGTCGCCGCGCTCGACGCGCGGGACGCCGGCGACGACGCCAGTGTCGGCGACGCCCAACGCATTCAGAACCACGGCGTAGCTCGATGGCGACCATCGTTGCCCGACATACAGGCAACCGCTCAGGACGATCCCCGCCCATAAAACCCACCAGAAGTGGTGGGGGTGTCGAGGGGCGGACGTTCCCGCCGCATCGCCGTGCACTCCCAGCTCCGCTCTCCCGCGCCGGGTCATGTCGGCAGCCTACACAAACTTGATTCGGCCGGCGGCAAACACACACATCTTCAGCAGGAGCCACCCATGGCTCCACCGCTGAATGTTGGTCGTGCCGTACGTGCGCTCGCGATAGCGGATCGGCAGGTCGACGATCTCCAGGCTGAGCTTGGCCGCGCCGAAAAGCAGGTCGAAGTCGCCGAACGGATCGAAATCACCGAAATACGCGCGGTTGGCCGCCAGCGCCTGGTAAGCGCCCCGCCGCAGGACCTTGGTGCCGCACAAGGTGTCCTTGATCGACTGCCCCAGCAGCCAGGTGAAGGCCAGGCTGAAAAACTTGTTGCCGAGCAGGTTGGCGAAGCGCATCGCCCGCTCCTCCATCGGATACATCAGGCGCACGCCGTTGATGAACTCGCCTTTGTTCGTCACCATCGCGTCGTAGAACCTCGGCAGATCCTCGGGAGGGACGGTCAGGTCGGCGTCGAGAATCATCAGGATCTCGCCGGTCGCTGCCGCGAAGCCGGCCCGTACGGCATCACCCTTTCCACGCCCGGTCTGGCGCAGGAGCCTCGCCCGGCGATGGGGATTGGCGGCAATCGCCGCGTCGATGACCGAGTAGGTGTCGTCCGAGGAATGCCCCTCGACGAAGATCAGCTCGGTTCCGCCGCCCATCTCGGGCGTGCGCGCGAAGAGCGCAGGTACGTTGCCCGCCTCGTTCCGCGCCGCCACGATCACCGACACGCGCGGCGCCGCCAATCCCGGATCCGGAGCGGCCAGCGGCCTGGCGATCATGAAATTGGCCAGCGCCAGATGTCGGAGGCCCGGCAACCGCACCAGCACCTTGTTGCCGAGCGGGGCCAGTCCCGGCGCCGGCAATGGGCAGAGCACCTCCTGCCAGGCGCGGATCACCCGGAAGTCGGTCAGGTGCGCGAGGTTCCTCACGTCCGACATCGTCAACCAGTTCTGTTTCAGCAGTGGTTCCGCCAGCCCCATCCGGCGGGCAGCCGTCAGTGGCGCCTCCCACAGCCGGCTGTAGAAGTTCATGACGACGCGGGTGCCGCGGTGGCAGAGCGGGTGAAGACCGCCGAGCAGCGTCTGCACGTCCCAGATGTCGTGCAGCAGATCCGACAGGATGATCACGTCGAAGGCGCCGGAGACCGCTGACAGGTCGTGCGCGTCGGCCTCGACAAACTGCAGATGGGGATGACGGCTGCGCGCGCGCGCCAGCATGCGCGGAGAGAAATCCACGCCGACGCCAACCGACGGCTCGATCGACGCGAGCAGGTCGCCGTCGCTGCAGCCGAGCTCGAGGACACGCAGGCCGGGCGCGACCAGGAAGCGGTAGACGTGCTCGAGACGCCGGTGGTAGGCGCGCGTGGGCCCGCGACGCTCGACCCGGGCGGCGGCGACGCCGTCCCACTGTGCGATGCGACGCGCCCTGTACGCGTCGGCCTCGCGACCGCGTAAACGATCAGAGAAATCCGGTGTCATGCAAGGGCGGACGCGCGAGGTTGGCCAGGTCGAGCCACCGGCAGTACAACGAGCGTGACAACAACAGGTGCGGCGGAAGCGTGAGCGAGCAATCCTGGCGATTACGGCCGGACAGTGATGTACGGCCGGACAGTATAGCGTACCAGCGCGGCAGAGCCGGCGAGCGCCGCCACTAATGCGATGACAGCTTCGACCTCCTCAGATAGACTTCTTCGTTCGAAATGATCAGCGCTTGCACGATCATCGCACGCAACTACTTGGCCCATGCGCGGGTGCTGGCGCAGTCGTTTTTCACACACCATCCGGCCGGTCGCTTCACGGTTCTGATTGTCGACGACGAGGCGCGCCGGTTCGACGATCGCCGGGAGCCGTTCGAGTGCCTTCGCCTCGCGGATATCGGCCTCGAACCGGCGGAGATCGGCCGGCTCGCCGGCATCTACGACGTGACGGAGCTGGCGACCGCGGTCAAGCCCGTCCTCCTGCGGCGCCTCCTCGAGAACCAGCGCGACATCCTCTACCTGGATCCCGACACCTGGATTTTCGCGCCGCTCGACCGCGCATCCGATCTCGCACGCGAACATGGCCTGGTGCTGACCCCGCACATGACCGCCCCGCTTCCGCGCGACGGCCGTCACATCGACGAGTTCCACATCCTGGCCGCCGGCGTCTACAACCTCGGGTTCATCGCCGTCGGCGTCCAATCACAAGAGTTCCTCGAGTGGTGGTGGCAGAAAACGCGGCGTGACGCGCTGGTCGATCCCAGCCGCATGATGTTCACCGATCAGCGCTGGATCGATTTCGTCCCGAGCCTGTTCAGCCACTTCATCCTGAAGGATCCCACGTTCAACGTCGCCTACTGGAACCTGCACGCCCGCGACCTGACCTGGACCGGAGGACGGTATTTCGTGGACGGCCAGCCGCTGACCTTCTTTCATTTCAGCGGCCTCGATTCGAGGAAGCCTTATCTGCTCAGCAAACATCAAGGAGACCGCCCGCGCATTCTTCTGAGCGACCGCCCGGCACTCGCCCGGATCTGCCAGGAGTACCTCGAGCGCGTCGAGGAAGCCGGCCTGGCCGAGCAATCACGTCTCCCGTACGGATGGAATCTCCTGCCGTGCGGCATGCCTCTCGACGGCCGGATGCGCCGCCTGTACAGACTGGGTCTGGAAGCATTCGAGAAGGGCGAGGGCCCCGAGCCGCCGAATCCCTTCGACCCTCAGGCCGGCCAGCGGTTCGTGCACTGGCTCAACGATCCGGTCACCCCTCAGCTCCGTCCCCGCGTATCGCGCTACCTGAACTCCGTCTACCAGGATCGTCCCGACCTGCAACGTGCGTTTCCCGATCTTGCGGGAGTGGACTCGGCCCGGTACTTCGCCTGGCTGCACGACGACGGCGTGGCGCAGATGGACATTCCTCGAGCCCTGATGCCGCGCCTCGACGTCCCCCACGGCGCCGCCGCCGGGGCGTACGTGGCGCCTTCTCAGCTCACCGAGGGCATCAACATCGCGGGATATTTTCGCGCCGAAGTCGGCGTCGGCGAAGCCGCGCGCCTGTTGACCAGCGCCATCGAAGCGGCTGGCATTCCGCAT
>WHSN01000078.1 GCA_009380045.1 Luteitalea sp. | reverse complement strand
CGTCGCGAAACCGGGCCGACGCTCCCGCCACAACCTCAAATACTGGCAGGATGGCGAGTGGCTCGGGTTCGGCTGCGGAGCGCACTCGACGGTTGGGGGTGTGCGATGGAAGAATGTCGCCAGCACGGACGAGTACATCGACCGCGTGCGACACGAGGTCACGACGGCGATCGACGTCAGCCCTCTGGCGCCCTCGGCACGGCTTGGCGACGCCTTGTTTACCGGCCTGCGGCTGTGCGACGGTGTCGGGCTCGCCGCAGTGCAGGCGCGCTACGGAGTGGACATCTGGGAGCGATTCGGCGCCGAGCTCGAGCCGTTCATCGAAAACGGCCTTCTGGAGAGGTCACCGGACCGGCTATGGCTGACACGTCAGGGAATGCTTCTTGCTCATGAGGTAATGGCTGTATTCGTGTGACCCCGAGTACGCTAAAGTAACACCCCTTTGCCCGAAGGAGGCGACAGATGGTTGGAGTTGATGCGTCGGCGGCCGGCCGACGGCCGGGAATGACTGCTTTTGGATTGATCGTTGGGCTACTGTCGGCCAGTGCCGCATATGCGCAGGCGGCCCCCGCTACGGGCCAGCCTCCCGCGGGCCAGCCTGCCGCGGGCCAGCCGGCGCCGGCGGCTGCGGCGCCGGCGCAGCGCCTGTTCGCGTCGGATGGCGGCATGGTGCTGAACTTCATCAAGCCGGACAAAGGGCCCGATTTCGAAGCGGTCATCGCGAAGCTGAAGGAAGCTCTGCAGAAGAGCGAGAAACCTGAACGCAAACAGCAGGCTCAAAGCTGGAAGGTGTTCAAGTCGCCGGACCCGGCGGCGGGCGGAAACCTGCTCTACGTCTTCGTGATCGACCCGGCCGTGAAAGAGGCCGACTATACGGTGTCGAACATTCTCGCGGAGGCGTTCGAGCCGGCCGAGGTCAACGAGCTGTACAAGAAATACGCAGAGGCGTATGCGAGCGGGCAGAACTTCGTGAACCTCACGCTCGTCGCCGATCTCAAGTAGTCAGGTCGCGACACTAGAACCTCAGGTTCAATCCTGCATAGAAGCGGTGCGCTGGCGAGTACAGCGCATCGCTTCCGAGCCGGAAGACGCGGTAGTCGATCCGCAGGCGCAACGGACCGGCAAGGGAGATCTTTACCCCGCCGCCGACGTTGCTTCCGAAGCCTGTCTCCTCGCGGCGGCCGAGCGTTTCCTTGAACACGCCTCCTCCCGCGGTCGCGTAGGGCTGAAATCCGAAGATTGCGAACGGCGCCTGCACCACGACGTTCGCCATGCCGGTCTTGAGCGCGGGCGCCGGCGTGTCCCCCGGGTTGTCGGATTGCGCCGTGCTCGCATATTCGAGCTCGAACGCGAACAGGAGAAGCCCCGCGCCGGCCGATATCCCCTGGACCCGCCGGCTGTCTGGCGTGGTGCTCGCGCCGATGAACACCGTCGCGTCCGCCCCCGCCGTCGTAGCCCCTGCGAGTACCAGGGTGACCGCCATCAGCAAGCTGCGCCCTCTTCTCATCAAACCTCCGGAACCTTTATAGTACGAGAAGTGCCCTGACTATGGACTTTCGGTTGACGGGAGAGCAGCAGCTCCTGCGCAGGAGCGTCCGGGAGTTCGCGGAGACCGAGATCCGTCCGCACGTCCGCGAATGGGACGAGACACAGCACTTTCCCAGCGAGATTATCCACGCCCTGGCGGACCTTGGTCTGCTCGGCATCCAGATCCCGGAGGAGTACGGCGGCGCCGGTATGTCGGCGATCGACTACTGCATCTGCATCGAGGAGCTGGCCCGTGTCGATCCGGCCCTGGCGCTGTCGGTCGCCGCGCACAACGGCCTCTGCTCCTCCCACATCTTCACCTTCGGCGCCGAGGCGCAGAAGCAGAAGTACCTGGTGCCCCTGGCGCGCGGCGACAAGATCGGGGCATGGGCGCTGACCGAAGCCACCTCCGGCTCCGACGCTGCCGCCATGCGCACCACGGCGACCCGCGCCGGGGACGGCTGGATCCTGAACGGGTCCAAGCAGTTCACGACCCATGGCCGCGTCGGGCAGGTGCTGGTCGTGATGGCGGTGACCGATCGCGCAGCCGGCAGCAGGGGCATTTCCGCCTTCATCGTCGAGCAGGGCACGCCAGGGATGTCGGCCGGCAAGAAGGAGGACAAGCTAGGCATGCGTGCGAGCGATACGAGCGAGGTGCTGTTCGACAACTGCCGCATTCCCGCCGACCAGTTGCTCGGCGACGAGGGGCAGGGCTTCGTGAACACGATGCAGGTGCTCGACGCCGGACGCATCGGTATCGCGGCGCTGTCGGTCGGCCTGGCGCAGGGCGCCTATGAAGCGGCGTTGCGGTACTCGCAGGAGCGCAAGGCGTTCGGCAAGACGATCAGCGCGTTCCAGGCGATCCAGTGGAAGCTTGCCGACAACGCCACCCGCATCGAGGCGGCGAGACTGCTGACCTATCGCGCAGCGTACCTGAAGGACCGCGGCGTCCGGATGACACTCGAATCGGCGATGGCCAAGCTGTATGCGAGCGAGATCGCCGTCAAGGCGGCCGACGACTGCGTGCAGATTCACGGCGGCTACGGGTTCGTGAAGGACTACCCGGCGGAGAAATATTTCCGCGACGTGAAGCTGCTGACCATCGGCGAAGGCACCAGCGAGATCCAGCGCCTGGTGATCGCGCGGCAGCTGTTGTCACGATGACCGGCGCGCTCGCCGATCGCGTGCTCGCGGCCGACCCTTGTGCCATCGCGCGCGCCATCTCGTTGATCGAAGACGAAGACCCTGGCGGCGCCGAGCTCCTTCAGGCGATCTTCGGCCGGACCGGCCGCGCCTACTTGGTCGGGGTCACCGGTCCACCAGGCGCCGGCAAGAGCACGCTGGTGGATCGGCTGACAGCGGAATTGCGGCATTCCGGCCGTACGGTCGGGGTGATTGCCGTTGACCCGACCAGTCCATTCACCGGCGGCGCGGTTCTCGGGGATCGGCTCCGCATGCAGAGCCATTCGGCCGACGAAGGCGTGTTCATCCGCAGCATGGCCACCCGCGGACATCTGGGCGGCCTGTCGAGAGCGACCGGCGATGCCGCCCTGATCCTCGACGCCGCCGGCCGGGACGTGATCGTCATCGAAACCGTGGGTGTCGGTCAGGACGAAGTGGACATCATCCGCACCGCCGACGTGTCGATCGTCACCCTCGTGCCAGGAGCCGGTGACGATGTGCAGGCACTGAAAGCCGGAATCATGGAAATCGCCGACATCTTCGTCGTCAACAAGGCCGACCGGGAGGGAGCGGACGGACTCGTGTCCGCAGTGGAGGCGAACCTCGCCCTGCACGCGTACGCGGCCGACGAATGGCGACCGCCCGTTCTGAAGACGGTTGCCACCAGCGGACAGGGTGTTGCGGACGTGATGCAGGCGGTGGATCGGTTCCGGACCCGGTCCGCGAGCGGCCAGTCGGCACGCCGCCGGGCCCGCAGCGAGTATCGGCTGCGGGAGCTCGTCGCCGCGCGCTTCATGGCCCATCTGGAACAGCGCGTGCTGCAGGAGGGAGAGATCGGGTCGGTCGTCGATCGCATCGCGGCGCGCGAGCTCGATCCCTACACGGCGGCGCGCCAACTGCTCGAGCGCGCCCTCGCAACACCGTAGTTGGGCGTCCAACCTTTGCGCGAGACTGTTCCAACCGCCAGTCGCCGCCTCGCAGGCAGGCTCCGGGAAGCGAAGATCTCGGCGGCCCAGGTTCCGGAGCGGCAGAACCCCGATCCGCATCGATGTTGCCGACCGCGGAAAGACCACGACGCGCCGCCGGTCCGGCCGGCAGCCAGAGGGTCGGGCGGCGATGGCCGCGCCATCGACATACTACAATTCGCACGGGTGCATCAGACGCCGCAGTTGACATGAGAGCCATCCTGGATCACATCGGCATCGCTGTCAGCGACCTGCCCGCCGCGCTCGCGTTCTACCGCGACACGCTGGGGCTCGTGGTCGAGACGTCAGAGGAAGTCCTGTCGCAGCGCGTGCGCGCGCATTTCCTTCCGGCTGGCGACGCCCAGCTCGAGCTGCTGGAGGCGACCGCCTCCGACTCCGCGATCGCCCGCTACGTGGACAAACGGGGCCCCGGTCTCCACCACATTGCGCTTCGAGTGGACGACATCGGCGCGGCGCTGACATATCTGAAGGGCCGCGGCGTCCGATTGATCGACGAACGGCCCCGTCCCGGCGCCGAAGGCGCGCTCGTCGCGTTCGTTCATCCGTCGAGCGTCCATGGCGTGCTGGTCGAGCTGAAACAATCCCAGGCGCGATCCCCGGCCGGCATACGTCAATCCTCGATTTCACGATTCACCATCGGTGATCTGGAGCTGATCTCGCTCTACGACGGCTTCTTCCGGCTCGACGGTGGCTCGATGTTCGGGGTCGTGCCGAAGACGCTGTGGGGAGCGAAAGTGCCGGTGGACAGCCGGAACAGGATGGCGCTGGCGATGCGCCCGCTGCTGGTTCGCGGCGTGCGGACGATGCTGATCGATGCCGGGATCGGCGACAAGGAGAACGATCGGTTCCACGACATTTACGGAGTCGATCGGTCGCGTCACCTCGACCATGCCCTTGCCGACGCCGGGATCAGGCCCGAGGACATCGACATCGTGCTCGCGACGCACCTCCATTTCGATCATGCCGGCGGGTTCACGGTGCGCGACGGCTCGGGACGTGTGCGCCCCCGCTTCCCCCGCGCGCGCTATGTCGTCCGCCGGGGAGAATGGGAGGACGCGACGCACCCGCACGACCGCAACCGCGCCAGCTACCTCGCGGACAATTTCCTGCCCCTGGCCGAAGCGGGCGTGCTGGCGCTGGTCGACGACGATCAGACGATCATGCCCGGCGTCAAAGTGCAGCGCACCGGCGGGCATACCATGCACCATCAGGTGGTGTGGATCGAATCGGGGGTCGAGCGGGCGGCGTATGTCGCCGACTTGATGCCGACGACCGCGCATCTGCCGGAGGCGTGGATCATGGGCTACGACCTCTACCCGATGGACACGCTGGCCGCGAAACAGGCGTTCGTGCGCGAAGCGCTCGCCCGCGACACGCTGGTGCTGTTCGCGCACGATCCGGACATCGCCGCGGGCACCATCGTCGAGGAGCACGGGAAGCGACGGATCGGTCCGGCGACGCGATAATCCAGAGGACACAATGGAGATGGGGCGGATTCACATTGGAATCATCGGCGGCAGCGGACTGTACGAGATGGCCGAGCTCACCGACCGTGAAGAACGGGTGATCGAGACGCCGTTCGGCGATCCCTCGGGCCCCTACGTCGTCGGCACGCTGCGCGGCAAGCGGGTGGCGTTCCTGCCTCGACACGGCGCCGGGCACCGGCTCCTGCCGTCGGAGCTGAATTTCCGGGCGAACATCTACGGGTTCAAGCTGCTCGGCGTCGAGCGGATTCTGTCGGCCAGCGCCGTGGGCAGCCTGAAGCAGGAATATCGCCCGCTCGACATTCTGGTCCCCGATCAGTTCTTCGATCGCACGGCGGGCCGCATCAGCACGTTCTTCGGCCGTGGCATCGTCGCGCACGTCGGCTTTGCCCATCCGGTGTGCGCCGATCTGTCGGCAATCGCCGCCGACTCTGCGCAGGCGGTTGACGTGACCGTGCACCGCGGCGGCACCTACGTGAACATGGAAGGGCCGCAGTTCTCGACGCTGGCCGAGTCGCGCGTCTACCGGTCCTGGGGCATGGACGTCATCGGCATGACCAACCTGCAGGAAGCCAAGCTGGCGCGGGAAGCCGAGATCTGCTACGCGACGCTGGCGCTGATTACCGACTACGACTGCTGGCACCCGGATCACGACTCGGTGACCGTCGACCTGATCATCTCCACCCTGCTGCAGAACGCGGTGGCGGCTCAGAAGACCATCGCCGAAGCCGTGTCCCGGCTGCCGGACCTGCGCCGCTGCGCCTGCGGTGATACGCTTGCGACCGCCATCATCACCCGCCCGGAACACGTGCCGGCGCAAATCAGGCAGGAGCTGGCACCGATTATCGGCAAGTACATGAAGTAGTCCTGCGCGCCGCGGCGTCGCCGAAGACGCTGCGGCATCAGAGAAGAGATACACCCCATGAACATCGTCGTCACCGGATCGATCGCCTACGACTACCTGATGTCGTTCCCCGGCAAGTTCACCGAGCACTTCCTGGCCGAGCACATGCAACGGGTCAGCCTGAGCTTTCTCGTCGATACGATGGACAAACGGCGCGGCGGGTGTGCCCCGAACATCGCGTACACGCTGGCTCTCCTGGGCGAGCGGCCGCTGCTGCTGGCGACGGCTGGAGAAGACTTCGGCGAGTATCGCGCCTGGCTCGACGCTGCCGGCGTGGACACGTCGCCGGTGCAGCAGGTGGCCGGAAAATTCACCGCCTCGTTCTTCTGCAGCACCGACCAGGACAACAATCAGATCGCGTCGTTCTACACCGGCGCCATGGCCGACGCCGGTGGATTGTCGTTCCGGACGGTGAAGGATTGCGGCTTCGCGATCATCTCGCCGAACGATCCCGGAGCGATGGTGCAGTACGCCGGCGAGTGCCGGACCCTCGCCATTCCCTTCATCTTCGATCCCGGCCAGCAGTGCGCGCGGATGTCTGGCGGGGAATTGAAGGAAGGGGTCACTGGCGCCGCGATCGTGATCTGCAACGACTACGAGTACGAGCTGCTGAAGCAGAAGACCGGATTGAGCGAGCGCGAAATCCTGGCTCAGAGCGGCGCGCTGGTCGTCACCCGCGGCGAGCACGGATCGTCGGTGATCACCCGGGACGGACGGGCCGATGTCGCGGCGGTGACGCCGGTACGGATCGTCGATCCGACCGGTGTCGGCGATGCATTTCGCGGCGGGCTGCTGAAGGGAATCGCGCTCGGCTTGTCGTACGAGGTGAGCGCGCAGCTCGGAAGCGTAGCGGCGGCGTACGCGCTCGAGCACCTCGGTGGCCAGAGCCATTCCTACACGTTCCGGGAGTTCATGGCACGCTTCGACGCGCATTTCGCGCCGTTGAACGTGTCCGCGAGATAGGCGGCTTCCGAGGGAGAACTGGCGAGATCAGAATTTGTCGCCGGCGAGCCCACACAGATCGAAGTCCGCGATCGCACGATTTTCAGCCGCGGCGCGGACCCGTGGGCTGTGGTTGAGCGTCCACGACCGGCCGCGACCGTGCAATTTCAGCCGCGGCGCGGACTCGCGCACGGGGCAGACGGTATTCCGCTCAGAACACGCCCTGCGGGATCGCGGCTCCCGAGCCGGAGGCGGTTGAGGCGCCCGTCGCGGCGGGGGCGGGGATCACGGCCCGCCCGGTGGCGCTCGAGGGTCCAGCGGCCGACCGATCGTCGGGCCCGGCCTGCTGCACCGCTTCGAAATCGACCAGCGCCAGGTCGTACGCCAGGATCGCTGCCAGCTCGTTCGTCTTCGCTTGCGAAAGGTCGCGCTGTGCCTGGATCACCAGGAAGCTCGTCGACATGCCGACCTCGTAGCGCTTCTGCTCGGCGTCGACCCGCTGCTCGGCGAACTCCCGCACGGCGCGCGTCGTGTCCACGCGCTTGGCGTTCATCTCCACCGTCCATGCGGCATCCCGCACCTGCTGAATCACCCGCCCTTCGGCGCTCTTGACGCGCTGCACGGCCTGGGACGCTTCCAGCCTGGTGCGAGCGTGATTGGCCTCGTCGGTGCTCTGGCCGACCGGATACGACACGCTGACGCCGAACGTCCACGTCGGATAGTCGCTCCGGAACAGCTGATCGAGCACCGTGCCGAAGCTGGTCCCGGCGCCCGGGCCGATGATGGCTCCGGGAAAGCCGCCGGATCGCAGCACCTCGGTGCCACCGAGGCCATTCGCCTGATAGCGGGCGTTCAGCCGCACATCGGGCAACTTCTGATTGCCTGCCAGCTTCGCCGTGGTGACGGCGTTCTCGATGTCCTTCCGGGCGCGAATCAGGTCGGCCCGGTCGCGAAGCGCGTGGGTGACGGCGCTGTCCACATCGAGCGCGATGGTCCCGACCGGCGGTGTGTCTGCCGGCTCGATCCTGACGTTCCAGATATCCCGGTCGGTCGGGTCGAAGATCAGCAGCCGCAGCCGATCCTCGGTCTGGCGAACGGCGGTTTCCGCGACGATCAACTGCTCGCGGTTCGCGGCGACCTCGGCCTGGGCCGAGACGAGGTCGATCGGCGGCGACTGTCCGACGTCCACTTTTGCCTTGTTCACCCGGGCGAGCTCTTCGGCCAGCTGCAGGGCGGTGCGCCGTGCCTCCACGTTGTTCATCGCCGCGACGAGGTTCCAGTACGCCGCCTTCACCGCCGCCGTGGTGTGCACCACGCTTTCGTTCAGACGTGTGTCGGCGATCGACCGGTTGTTCTGCGCCAGAGCCAGTTGCACGCGCGGGACATCCGTGAACAGGCCGCGGAGCAGCGGTTGTGACACGTTCAGCGACAATCCTGATTGGAGCAGAGGATTGTAGCTGTTCAGGAAGCTGTTGCTGTCGGTGTGGGAGGAGTCCCATCCGACGCTGTACGACGTTCCCAGCCACGGGAGCCGCTGGTTGAACGCGACGTTCGAGGTCACGACGTCGGTCCGGGTCGCCGTCGGGACCAGGAAGCTCGCCGGCGGCTGCAGCTGGTTGTTCCGCTGCACGCTGGTGCTGATCGTCGGCTTGAAGGCGCCGTTCGCCGCCGCCACGCGCGTGTCGTCGATCTGCGGATCCAGTCGGTCGGCCGCCAGGTCGACGTTGTCGTCGAGCGCCATCTTCACCGCCTCGTCAACCGTGAGCCGGAGCGCGGCTGGAGGCGTCTGCGCCGACACCGTCGCCGCGCCGGCCGCGAGCAACAGCGCGGTTGCCGTGACTTCGACCGCACGCCGCTTGGCGCCGGCGCCAAGACGGCCGAACAGCCGCACCCGGGACGCGTCGTCGAAGAGCGAGTACGCGACCGGCGTGACCAGCAGCGTCAGCAGCAGCGCCAGCGACTGGCCGCCGAAGATCACGAAGCCGATTGCCCGGTTGGTCCCCGAACCGACGCCGCTCGAGACGATCAGCGGAATCATGCCGGCGACGAACGCGAAGGTCGTCATCAGGATCGGCCGCAGCCGATCCCGGCTGGCACGGACGATGGCGTCGCTCGTGGACAGGCCGGTCGCCTTGAGCTGGTTGGCGTGATCGATCTGCAGAATCGAGTTCTTCTTCACCACCCCGAACAGCACCAGCAGCCCGAGGGCGGAAAAAATGTTCAGCGACTGCTGGAAGATGATGATCGAGAGCAGCGCAAACGGCAGCGTCAGCGGCAGCGACAGCAGGATCGTGATCGGGTGCAGCCACGACTCGAACTGCGCCGCCAGGATCAGGTACATGAACACCAGCGACAGGGCGAAGGCGAGGACGAAGTTCTGCGCCGCGCGCCCCAGCTCCTTCGAGCGGCCGGTGAATCCGCCGCGATACCCGGCGCCCGGGCTCAGGCGGTCGAACTCGGCCTGGATCTGGTTCTGCACTTCGGCCTGCGAACCGGTCGGCAGCAGGTTGCCGTAGACCGTCACCTGCCGCTGGCGAGCCAGCCGGTTGATGTCGGCCGGCGCCATGCCGGCGGCGAACGTCGCGACGTTCTCGAGCGGCACGCTGCCCAGGCGTGAGGACGGAACCGAGAGCGCGGCGATCGCTTCTTCGGTGGAGCGGTTCTCGGCACGCGCCCGGAGGTGCACTTCGTACTGCTCGCCGGCCTCGTTGTAGGTGGTCACCTGATCGCCGCCGACCAGAAGGCGAAGCGCCTCGGCGGCGTCGCCGATCGCCACGCCGAGATCCGACGCCTTCGGTCGATCGATGTCGATCGACAGCTCCGGCTTGCCGACGTTCAGCGAGCTGTCGACGTCGACGATGCCTTCGATGCTGCGGGCCTTCTGCACCAGCTGCTGCCCGATCTCTTCCAGCTTCTTCAAATCGGGCCCGTTGATCAGGAACTGCACATCCGCATTCTGAGAGCCGCCGCCGCCAATCGTGGCGACCGGCTGGACCGCTGTCCGCAGGTTGGCGGTGAGCGGCGGCAGGACCTCGTTCCGCACGATCGCCATGATCTCGAACTGGTCGAGCGTCCGCGCCTCGATCGGCGCCAGCCGGACGTAGACCGACGCGAGATTCCGCGTGTGCGACGGGTCGCCGCCGATCGTGACCAGCGTGTAGTCGACCTCGGGGGACCGCCGGCGGACGGCGGCGGCGACGCGGTTGGTGATCACCTCCGTCGATTCGAGGCTCGTGCCTTCGGGCGCCCGCAGATTGATCTCGAACTCGGCCTGATCGTCCTGCGGCAGGAAGTTCTTGTTGGCGAGCATGAACAACGGCACGCTCGAGAGGAGGACCAGCACCGCCACGCCGGCGACGATGGCGCGGTGGGCCATCGACCACTCGAGCATCCGGGTGTACACGCGGTCGATCCGGTTGAAGAGCCAGGAATCCTTCGACGAGCCCTTGCGGTCGCCGGGTCCCTTCAGCTTGAGCCATCGGGCCGACAGCATCGGCGTCAGCGTGAAGCTGACCAGCAGCGACACCATGATTGCGAACGCCATCGTCAAACCGAAGCTCTTCATGAAGCGGCCGACGATCCCGCCCATGAACGCCACCGGGACGAAGATCGCCACCAGTGACAGCGTCGTCGCGAGAACCGCCAGGCCGATCTCGTTGGTCCCGTTGACCGCAGCCGTGAACGGGTCCTGGCCCTTCTCCTCGATGAAGCGGTAGATGTTCTCCAGCACCACGATCGCATCGTCAATCACGATGCCGACGGCGAGCGTCAGCGCCAGCATGGTCATCGCGTTGAGCGTGAACCCCATGTACCAGATCAGCCCGAAAGTGGCGATGATCGAGGTCGGGATGGCGATCGCGGCGATGATCGTCGACCGCACGTTCCCGAGGAACAGCAGGACGACGAGCGCCGCCAGAATCGACCCGACGATCAGGTGCTCTTCGACGCTGTTGATCGAGGCTTCGATGAACTCCGACAGATCCCGCACGATCCGCGCGTCGTAGCCTGGCGGCAGGGTCGCCCTGGCTTCGTCAAGCCGCTCGCGTACCGCCTTCACCACCTCCACGGTGTTGGTGCCGGACTGCCGGCGCACGTCCAGCAGCACGGTCGGCGTGCCGTTGACGTTTGCGACGGTCTCGGATTCGGCCTCGCCGTCCTCGACCCTGGCGACGTCCCCGATCCGGACCGGATGACCGTCCTTTTCGCGGACGACGATGTCGTTGAATGCCGCCACCGACTGCACCCGGCCACGCGTGCGGAGCGTGAGCGACTGAGCGCCCTGGTCGACGCGCCCGCCTGGGACCTCGATGTTCTGCGCCTGGAGCGCCCGCGAGACGTCGGTGACCGTGAGGTTGTAGGCGCGGAGCCGGTCGGCGTCGAGCCAGACATTGATCTGGCGCGACCGTCCGCCGAGCACCAGCACCTGGCCGACTCCCGACACGCTTTCGAGCTGCCGGCGGAGAACCTTGTCCGCGTACTCCGTCACCTCGCGGACCGGCTTGTTCGCGGTGAGCGCGATGCTCAATACCGGCGCGGCGTCGGGATCGAACTTGTCGACGCGCGGCTGATCGATGGTCTTCGGCAGGCGCGGCAACACGCTGTTGACCTTGTCGCGCACCTCCTGAGCCGCCACGTCCGCGTCTTTCTCCAGCAGGAACCCGATGATGACGATCGAGACGCCTTCCGACGAGGTGGAGCGGAGCTCGTCGATCCCGCTGATGGTGTTGACCGCCTCCTCGATCTTGTCGGTGACTTCCGTCTCGATCTGCTCGGGCGCGGCGCCGGGCTGCACCGTCGTGACGACAATGGTCGGAAACTCGATCTTGGGAAACCGGTCGACGCCGAGTTGCAGGAACGAGAAGCCGCCGATCACGGACAGCGACAGAATCAGCACCGTCGCGAACACCGGACGGCGCACACACAGCGCAGCAAGCCATTGCATTACGACACCTTCGCGCCGTCGAACAGCTGCGACACGTTCTCGGTCGCAACCTGCTCGCCGGACTCGAGCCCATTGGTCACTTCGACCACCGCATCCACGGTCGCGCCGACGGTGACGATCCGCTCCTCGACGTGATCGCCGGCGACGACATACACCCGGCTCGTCCCGCCGGTCGTGTGGACGGCCGCCGCCGGAACGACCACGCCCGGGCTCCGGGCCGGCTGCTCGATTCGGGCGGTGGCGAAGAGACCCGGCTTGAGCTCGTTACCCGGGTTCAGGACCACCGCTTCGACGATGAGCGCCCGTTGATTCGCCTCGAGCGTCGGCGAGAGATAGCGGACCTTGCCGGTGAACTCGCGGCCAGGATAGGCATCGACCTGGAACGACACCGGCGCGCCGATCGAAACCGCCGACACGAACTGTTCCGGCACCGTGAGCTGCACCCGGAGCGGGTTGACCCGCACGACGACCGCCACTTTCATGCCCTTGGTGACGTAGTCGCCGACCGAGACCAGTCGCTCCGCCACCAGCCCGTTGAACGGAGCCCGGACCACGGTGTCGGCCAGCGCGTTGTGCGCGAGCACGACGCGCGCCCGCGCGCCGAGCAGCGCCTGGTACTGCTGCGCGGCGCCGTTCTTCGCCGCCTCGTAGTGCTGGCGCGCCGCCTCCATCTGGGTGCGGCGTTGATCGAACTCCGATTGCGACACGACCCGCTCGTCGAGGAGGGACTTGATCCGGTTGAACTCGTTCTGAGCGAGCTCGAACGACGCCCGCGCATTCTGCACCTCCGGCATCAGGCTGGCGTCGAACTCCGAACCGGACGACAGGCCGAGCCGCGCCGCGATCTGCGCCGCGTTCGCCTCCGCTTCCTCGGCCTGCGCCTCTGTCTCCGATGCCGAGAGGCGAATCAGCTCGGTGCCCTGCGAGACCGCGGTGCCCCGTTCGATTGGCGTCGCGACGACCCGGCCGGCGGTTTCCGCGGCCACGTCGGCCTGGTCTTCAGCCATCAGACTGCCGGTGGCGTGGATGAACCGGGCGATGGCGCGCTCCGTTGCGGGAGCGGCGGCGATGGCGATCGGGGCGGTCACGGGCGCGACGGCGTCCGGGGTCTTGCCGTCGGCGGCGCTGCACGCCGGCCAGAGCATGACGCCGGCGAGGAGGGCGAGGAGGGTACCTGACGCGAGACGATTCATGAGTGCGACTCCTGTTTTGCAACCTGCGTATCGGCGATCCCGGGAGCGTTGTCGCTCGCGCACGGGGCGGACCGTGAACGGATCGTCACGCCGGATCTGAGCCCCGCGATGGTGACGTCGAGAACGTCGCGGGCGAGGTCGTCGGCGTCTTCGCCGGGCCCAAGACGGTCTGACATGCGCAGCACCGCAACGCCCATCAGTCCTGTGGTGAGAATGCGGAACATCACGGCCGGGTTGCTGTCCGGCGGGAAGATGCCTTCTTCGAGGCACTGCTGGACGTGCCAGATCAGGTGCTTTTTCATCTCGCGCGCGAACGAGAACCGCTCGTACTCACGGCTGACGCGAGGCACCGAGCGGTCGATGAACATCAGGGCGAAGTACTGCGGGTGCTTGCAGCTGAACTGGTAAAGCCCCCAGCAGATGGCGCGCAGGCGCTCGAGCGGCGGCAGCGTGTCGAGCTCGCAGAACTGCGCCCGGTCGCCGTAAAGCAGCCGGAAGCCTTCCTCCGCAATCGAGAAGAAAATGTCGTCCTTGGACGGGAAGTAACTGTAGATGGCAGCGGGGCTGTATTCGATCAGCTCGGCAATTTTCCGGATCGAGACGTTCTCATAGCCTTCCCGGACGAACAGCTCCTTGGCCGCATCGAGGATTGCTCGCCGGACCGCCTCCCGGTCTCGCTCCTGTCGCTCTTTTATTCCCATGTACAGCTTGTATTCCCATGTACAGCTTGGTTGAATTGGTTGAACGGTGTTCGGATGTCTAACGTTGTTGGACGTTCAAACACATCTCGAGGTTCCAAGGGAGCCAAACGGCGGCAGGAGAGAGGTTTACCTGGTGGCGACGAGAAACGAGGCGAGACCGGCGAGATAGACCGCAGCCGACGCGAGCAGGGTCACCTGAAAGCCCCAGTTCATCGCGATGAAGATCGCCAAAGTGGCCCCCACGACCGACAGGGCACCGTTCATGCCCCAGGCCCAGGTCACCATTTCAGGCGCTCGTTGCCTGAGCAGCCTGATGCCCGCCGGCATCGGGATGCCCAGAACCATGCCGAGCGGCACGATCGTCACAATCGCGAGAGCGATCCTGGCCGCCCGGGAGAAGGGAATCGCCCAGGAAATGAGCGGGCTAACCATGGTCAGGCAGAGTGCGCCCAGCGCGACGATCGCCGCGAGCGTCAGGGCGGTGGTGCGTATCACCCGGGCGTCGGGGATCGTCCGGCTGAGCGCCGCCCCGAGCCCGGTTCCGAGAAGGAGCGAGAACAGGGTCACGGTCAGCGAGTAGACGGGATGGCCGAGCAGGAGAACGAACCGCTGGAGAATCGCGACCTCGATCAGCATGAACCCGGCGCCGAGGGCGCCGAAGTAGAAAAGCCAGGCCAGCCATCCGCGTGCGGCGCGCCCACCCGCCGCGACGAGCGGACCCAGCACGAACAGCACGACAAGCGCCCCCGAAATCCCCATCAGCGTCAACAGCGCACTCAGCCCGTTGCCGAACAGCATCGATCGACCGAACGCGACCCCGAACTGGTCGCCGAGCTTCGTGGTATGGAAGAAAAATGGACGGTCGTCGGTGGTGGGGCGGATGTCCTGGGGATAGCCCTGGTAGAACGACGCGCGATCGGTCGTGGTGATCAACTTCGCGTAATCGTCTGCCACGGCTAGTTCGCCGCCGTTCTCGGCGGTCGGCTCGTCGCTCGACCGGGCGGCCGGCTCGTCGCCGGGCGCATAGAGCACCTTGAACCCGAGCCGATCGGCCGTCTCGCGAAGCGTGGCGATTTCGGCGCCGGTGAACGGCGTCTTCTTCAGCAGGAAGCTCGCCACCCGTTCGTGCTGGACGACGGCGAGCCGCGATCGTGCGTCCCACCCCCGCGCTTCGCATGCCGCCTGCGCCAGCGAAACCAGGCGGAGGCCGTCGAATACCCAGCGGGTGATGGTGAGCACGCCGCCATCGGTGAGGTGATCGAGGTAGTCGTTGAACGCTTCGACGGTGTAGAGGGTGTTCTCGGTGAGGGTGTAGGCGCCAGCCGCGGTCGCGGCCCAGGTGTCGACCAGCGACGCCTGGATCACGTCGTATCGCTCAGGGGTCCTCCTCACGAAGCTGCGGCCATCATCGACCGTTACGTGCACCCGGGGATGGTCGTAGATGCGGCCCGAGTACTCGCTGAACCGATCCCGCATCACATCGTCGGCGATGATCGGGTTGATCTCGACGCCGTCGACCCGTGAGGCGCCGAACACCAGGGCCGATACCAGGTCGCGCCCGCCTCCGGGGCCGATCACGAGCGCCGTGAACCCGGGGGCGGAAGCGTGTCCCGGGCGATCGGGCCCCTCCGGCCCGGACGCCGGCCCGGCCTTCAGATGGTAGGCCAGCGCAGTGAGCTCGTAGCGAAGGTACTCGGCGTCCGACATGTCGGGACGGACGTGAAGAATGGGGGTCGAGGCCGCCGAGTCGATATCCATGTAACGCGTCTCGGGCAGAGCGCCCTGATACGCCGGGCTGAGCGACCAGTCTCCGTGTTGCCGTTCGTACACGCCGATGCGCGAGAAGGAGTTCCACTTGCTGAAGAGCACCTGGTCACCCTGGTGCCCCTTCGTATCGGTCACGTCGAAGGTCGCCACACCAGTGAGTTGACCTGCGAGCGGCACCGCCATCAGCAGCGCGCCTGCGCCGCCGTACCGAAGGCGCTCGCCCGGGGCGACAAACAGGATCGCCGCCGCCACCGCCAGCAGGGCGGCGGTGAGCACCACGCCCGGAGCTCCGAGCCAGTTCAGGAGCGGGATCAGCAGCACACACCCGGCAGCCGCGCCGATCAGATCGGCGGCGTAGACCGCGTTGATCCGCGCCGAGAGCCGCGAGATCGCGAGCGTCACCACCAGCCCGCCAGTGAAGAAGGGCAAGGCCGCGAGGGCGTAGATCGCGAGCATCAGCGCCAGGTTCTGCGGCGAGTAGTTGAGGCCGACCCGCACGCGGACCAGCGCGAACAGCGCCACGACCGTGCACAGCGCATAGACGATCGACTGCCGCGCCAGCAGATGGTGGGTGGCGTATCGATCGAGCCGGCGGCGAAACAGGTACGCGAACACGCCGCTGGCGCTCAGACCGAAGAGCGCGATGGAGATGGCCAGGAACGCGAAGTGGTAGTACATGATGACCGAGAAGATCCGCGTCAGGGCCAGCTCGGTCATGAGCAGCGCGCCGGAGGTGCAACCGATGGCGACGAGATCGCGGCGGGTGGGCGAAGGCAGGTTCCCGAGCATCGGGCCCGAGTGTACCAAGCAACCAGACTTTTCGCCTCAGCCGCTCGAGGCGGCTGAGGTAAACTAAGCGGCTGTGCGTGCTGCGACAGCGGACCGGACACAATCGGGCGGGTTGGTGCTGCTGTGCCTGGCGGCCTGGGCGATCCCGGGCGCCGCGCATTTGTGGCTCGGGCGGACAGCCAAGGGGCTGGCGTTCCTGATCGCCCTGCCGCTGATGTTCGCCATTGGTCTGGCGATCGGCGGACGGCTGTTCCCGTTCAATCTCTCGGAACCGCTCGTGGGACTGGCGGCGGTGGCTGATGTGGGCATCGGCGTCCCGTACTTTGTCGCCACCGCGCTCGGTCTGGGCGCCGGCCAGGTGCGGGTCGTCACCTACGAGTACGGCAACGCGTTCATCATCGTCGCCGGCCTGCTCAATCTGCTGGTCGTGATCGACGCCTACGACGTCGCGCTCGGGCGCAAGCCATGAGCAGCCATCTCGTGCTCCTGGCGCTGTTCGCCTTTTTTGTCTCGCTCGTCTTCGCGATGATCTCCAAGGACGAGCCGCGCGAGCAGCTCCGGTTCGGCGGGCTGATGTTCGGCGGATTCATCGTCTCGGCGATCGTCCTCGGGTGGCTGATGTACCCGTTCCCGCTGTAGGTGGCTGCCAGCCGCGCTGCTCGCTGGGGCTTCGTTCTCCTCTACATGGCGTGCATCTTCGCGGTGTCCTCGGTGTCGGACATCCCGAGGCTGCCGGAGGGCGCCGACAAGAACCTGCATGCGCTCGTCTACTTCGGTCTGGGCGTGTTGCTGACGCGCGCGATGTCGCAGGGCGACCCGGCACGGGCGAGCCTGAGGACGGCGCTGCTGGCCACGGCGGTCGCGGCGCTCTACGGCGTGAGCGACGAGCTCCACCAGTCGTTCGTGCCTTTGCGAGAGGTGGACGCGCTCGATGTTCTGGCCGACACGCTCGGCGCCGGCGCCGCCGCCTTCGGTCTGTACGCGTGGGGTATAATTCAATCCCGTCATGCCCTTTGACAACCTGCTCCTCGATCGCGACGGCGGCGTCGCGATTGTCACCATCAACAGGCCACAGGTTCTCAACGCGCTCAACCGACCGACCCTCGACGAGCTCCGCCGTGCGGTGCTCGACCTGCAGCGCGATGACAGCGTCCGGGTGGTCATCATCACCGGCGCGGGAGACAGGTCGTTCGTCGCCGGCGCCGACATCAACGAGCTGGCAGTGCTGTCTCCAACCTCGGGTCGCGAGCACGCCCTGGCGGGCCAGCACGTCTTCGATCTGGTCGAGAATCTCGGCAAGCCGGTGATCGCGGCGATCAACGGGTTCGCCCTGGGTGGAGGCTGCGAGCTCGCGATGGCCTGCGCGCTGCGGCTTGCGGCCGACACCGCCCGGCTCGGGCAGCCGGAAATCAGCCTCGGCATGCTGCCCGGCTACGGCGGCAGCCAGCGCCTGCCGCGGCTGGTCGGCAGAGGCAAGGCGCTCGAGATCCTCCTCACCGGTACGGCGATCGGCGCGGCGGAGGCCGAGCGGATCGGCCTGGTGAACCGGGTCGTTCCCGCGAGCGAGTTGATGACCGAGGCGCGCACGCTGGCCGGCGCGCTTGCCCGGCAGTCGCCAACGGCGATGCGCTACATCCTCACCGCGGTCAACGAGGGTCTCGAAATGCCGTTCGCCGAAGCCTGCGCCTACGAGGCGACCCTCTTCGGCCTGGCGGCCGCAACCGCCGACATGCGCGAAGGTACCCGCGCCTTCCTCGAGAAGCGGAAGCCCGAGTTCACCGGCAGGTAGCACCGGTTCCGCCAGCCGGCGCGTCCAGGTAGCGATGATATGCGCACGATTGAAGGCCCGAAATCGGCGGACGGTTTCCGCTTCGCGGTGGTCGTCGCCACGTTCAACGACTTTGTGACCGATCGCCTGCAGAAAGGCGCGCTCGCGGCGCTCGACGCGGCCGGCGCGCGGCCCGACGACGTGACGGTGGTGCGGGTGCCGGGCGCGTTCGAGATCCCGATGGCGGCCCGGCATGCGGCCGAGACCGGGCAGTTCGACGCCGTCATCTGCCTCGGCTGCCTCATTCGGGGCG
>WHSN01000018.1 GCA_009380045.1 Luteitalea sp. | reverse complement strand
TCGTAGGCGGCAATGCGGTTGAGATACAGCTGCACCAACTCTCGACAGGTGAGAGCACCAGCGTCGAATGCCGCGCTGATCTCAGCGATCGTCGCTTCCTCCAGCCGGAACACCACAGGAGGCCTGCGGCGGTTATAGTGGCGCTGTTGCTCGACCTCGAGACTTGGTGTCCGCTGGCTGGCGGTTGCTGGGTCGCGCTCTCCCGCCTGCATCACTAACATGCAAGCTCCGAGTAAGACCAGCAGCACTCGGCCGTGTTTCCGCGTACGGCTGAAGTAGTCAACGTGCATGGATCCGCCTTCCTTTGAGAGGGGTCATGGAAGAAACCAATCGTGTCGCGAAGAGAGTGTTCTTCGGACGCCAGCGCGGTTCCGCAAGGCGCGTTCCGATCGATCAGCCAGGCGATCAGAGGCACGTTTCTCGAATTGTCGCGAGTTTTACAGGAAGCCAGCGCGGCGGAAGGATCGGTGTCGGTTTTGGAGACGAGACAAATTTGTCAAGACAGGTGGCAGGGTCTTTCAAATATGTCGGCCAGGTATGCAGAAACCGCCCTTGCGTCTATCGCGAAGTGACGGCCACCGCTGGCGTCCAGCGAACTCTAACGCGCTCTTTGGTCGATTGAAGTTTGATCGGGCTTCTCCCGTGCATGTTTGTCGCGTTTGCGTTCAGGAGTTACAAAATGGTCAAGTCCCATTCACCTGGGGCTTTACTGTTTCAAGCCGGCCACCGAGGGCGGGGTCGAGGGGGGGAATGTCTCAGGATGAATGTGGGCAGTTGGGGCGTCGGTCCACCAGGGGCGACAGCGTGACGCGCGCTGTTCATGGCATCGTTGCGAGCGCCTGCTGAAAGTCCTCCGGGTGATTGGCGCGGAGGAGTGCCTCGTCCTTGTGCACCACACCTTCCTTCACCAGTCGAGCCAGGCTATCCTCCAGGCTGAACGATCCATTCTTTCGGGTAATGGTGATCTCTTGATGCAGATGCTGAAGACCGTTCTTGCGAATATGCTGTCGCGCGCCGTAGCTGACCATCAAGAGTTCAGCGGCTGGCACTCGCTCGCCGTTGATGGTCGGCAGCAGTGTCTGGGTGAACACAGCGGTGACAGCCATCGCAAGCTCTTGACGAATGGTGGGTTGGCGTTCTGACGGAAATGAATCGGCAATCCGGGAGATGGTCGTCGCGATATCGGTGGTGTGCAGCGTCGAAAAGACCAGATGACCGGTTTCTCCGGCCGCGAGGGCGATACGCATCGTCTCGGCGTCACGCATTTCGCCCACGACAATGATGTCCGGCGCCTGCCGCAGGGCCGCACGGAGCGCCGTCGGAAAATCCGGCGCGTCCAGGCCCACTTCCACCTGTTCGATGATGCTGAGCACGTTCGTGTGCTCATACTCGATCGGATCTTCAATCGTGATGATGTGACGCGCCTCACGCCGGTTGATGTCATCGATCAGCGCAGCCAGTGTCGTGGTCTTGCCAGACCCCGTTGCGCCGCCGATCAGCACCAATCCATGCGAGAGGCGGGTCAGTCGGTCGATCCCCTTCGGCAGGTTCAGGCTGGCGATGGAGGGGACATGGGTCGGCAGAGCGCGAATAGCTGCGGCGCTGCGTCCACGCTCCCGATGCAGGTTGACCCGGAACCGGCCGACGTGCGGAATGCCCAGGGACGCATCGGCAATCTGCGTCGCCCGAAACTGTCTCTGCGCGTGAGGGGAGATTGCGGCGAGGACGGCGTCTTCGATGTCCTGCCCATCCAACGTGGAATCATCGAGACGTACAACCTTGCCGCACACCCGGACAGAGGGCGGTTCCCCGGCCACCAGCAGGAGGTCGCTCCCTCGCCGCGCCGTCAATGCACGGAGCCACTGCTCGACTTTGCCGGAACCTGGTCTCGCGGCAGGCGTGACGGCGCCGAACGCGTCCAGTTCATCGACCAGGTCATCCAGATCGTTCTTCGAGCGATCGCCGTGCATCGAGACATTCTCTACGCAATGGGAGTGTCTGGTACGGAATTCTGCGCGATCTTCAACCGCTCGAAAGGTGTGTCGAGGTGCGGCAGGGTTGATCTCAACGAGGGCGCCTAACAGTCATCGTCGAGAACATCGCACGCATCTTCGACGCGCGGACAACAGCCACACGATTTTCATGGTCCGGCACGGTCAGCGACGAGCCGAAGTTGAACTGTTGCTGGGTTGTCCAGATTGGTCGTCGGCTTTCCCTTATGCGCCCTGCGACTTCCGTAATCTGGCCCAGCGCTTTTTCTGAGCCGCACTGATGCGCGCTCGAGCCTCGGCGGACATCGTCCGGATTTTTCGGCCGGCGGCTGCGGCAGTTGGTGCAAGCGAAGCGACAGCACCGGCTGCCTTTTTTCGTCGCCGGCCGCGCTTCCGTTTCGGGGCTGCCGCAGCACCATCGCCGATTCCGAGCCGGGTCAAGAGGTCGGAGGCCGTGTCGCGAATCCCGGTCAGGTATTCGGCGATGGATTTGCGCTGGCCAATCCAGCCCTCGGCCTTGGTCTTCGCATGACCCAACAGCTTACCCAGGTCATCTGCGAACTCCTCGATTTTGTGCTCGGCCGAAGCGATAGTCGATGTCTGACGTTTTGCCATAGCGTTACACGCTACAGGACGACGCTTCCGCGGTCAACTTGAACATCGAAAAAAGAGTCGCCGCAGCAGATGGACCTGGCGGCGACCAGACCTTCAAGCGAACTCCTTTACCCCCTCTAGGTTTACTTTGGAACCACCGTCAACTGATTCGTAATCGTGTAGCCTTTCGCCTGGTCGCGGGCGATGTTTTCGGCGATCACCCTTTGCTCGGCCGTAATCACCGACCCCTTGAGCACGACCGTTTTGGTGCTGGCGATGGTATCGACATTGACGTTGGTGGCATCGACCCGGCCATCAGCAATCAGGGCGGACTTCACGTCCACGGTTTCCACTGCCGCCGCAGTCGCCTCGGTGGCGCGTTCGGTGTCCTGTTTGACGCCCCGCACTGTGTTGGCACAGGCGCCGCCACTCAGCAGAGCTGCCGCGATCAGCGCCGCACCCACCACGGAATTGCTGTTTCTCATTATCTTGTCTCCTGCATTGCAAAGAGTGAGTAACGGATAGGGCGCTCCCCGGGCCGAGAGATCCAACTCCGCACCAATCAATTGGTCGGGACCGTCGCCTGTTTGCTCCTCAGAAGTGATCGGGTTTGTTGCCCTACGTAGGTCATAGGCCACGTCTCCGTCGGGAACACGTTGCGATCGGCCCGCCAGGGTGGCTACCGACGTCGTGGTTAAAGCAAACGCCGCGCCACGACAGCATAGTTACGGTTTCAGAATTACGAGGGCCGTAACTTCAGCTGCCGCCGCTGCCGTTTTCGGTCCTGAAGCAGTCATCGGGCGACAAATCACCGTGAGAAGGCGCTACGGGAGGATCGACGGCCGACCGCGTCGCCTTTCAGCCTCATTGCACGGCGACCGTCCCGCGCAGCATGTTCATGCCGCACGCGAACGCAATCTCGCCCGCCTTGTCAGGGGTGAACTCGATCGTGACAGGCACATTGAGCGGCAGTTCCCGCCGGATGTTCAGCGACTCGAACACAACCGCCGTGGCGCACGTCTTGTCGCTCGTCCGGGTGAACGTCAGCCGCGCGGGCACGCCCGCTCGCAACATGAGCCGCTGGGGGTCGAAGCTTCTCTCCGTCACCCTCACGCGCGCGTCCTGCACCGTCGGGTGGCCCTGCTTTGGACCTGACTGCGTGTCCGACGTCGACCCCGTTGTCCGCTGGGCGCTCGTGGGGACCGCTCGTAACCCGAGGCGTTCACGCTCGGCGCGCACGGAAAAACTACCTTCCCCGACCACGACATCGCCCGTTCGGACGCCCGCCAGGACCGAGACGCGGCTCCCGGTCGCCATTCCAAGTCGAACTTCGCGTTCGACGAAGGTCCCTGGCTCCTTCGGGTTCACGAGGTACACCACGGTTCGGTCGCCCACGTTCTGTACGGCGCCTCGTGGGATCATCGGCGCCGGCGATCCACCCTCGCCGCCGAGGAACGCTTCGGCATACATGCCGAGGCGGAGGTCATTGCGAGCGTTGGGCACTTCGATGCGCACTCTGGCGGTTCGCGTCTCGGGGCTGACTTGCGGGTCGATGTAACTCACGCGTCCCTGCAGCGCAAGGTCGGGATAGGCATTGGTCGTGATCGTGGCGGGACTGCCAACGCGGACGAGGGCGAAGTCCTTCTCGTACAGGCTTGCGACTACCCAGACCGAGGAGAGATCGACGACGGTGAAGAGCTTGGTTGCCTGATCCACGTTGAGACCGACGTTCGCCAGGCGGTCGATCACCACCCCTCCGATCGGCGCAGGGACGTTCGTTGTGGCGCCCTGATTCTTCCCTGGACCCAGGGATTCGATCGCATCGGCGGACAACCCGAGCAACTGAAGGCGCGATGCTGCGCTTTCGACATCTGCGCGGCGGGCCGTATGCCCCGCGTGAATGCGCTCGAGCTCCTGACGGCTGGCGGCACCAATCGCCACCAGTTTCTCGGTTCGAGCGAGCTCCTGCTCGTGCGCCTCGAGCTCCGCACGTGCCGAGATGTAACGTGTCTGCGCGTCAGCCAGCTCAGGGCTGAAGATCTGGGCGAGTGTCTGCCCCCGTTGGACGTGCTGGCCGAGGTCGGCCGTCACGCGTGTAATCCGGCCGCTGACCACCGGCGTCACGACGACTTGTTTGTACGCGTTGGCTTCGACGACGCCCGGTGCTCGAACGCCCCCGGGCGTCGTTCCAGCCGACACCGTAGTAGCGGCAATGCCGGCGCGCTCAGCCGCCTCCTGACCGAGCGTCACCACGACGTCTGGCAGCGGCGCCGATGCCCCAGGACTGGATGCAGGCTGCTCGGTGCCCGGACCCGCCGCAGGCACACGCGCACCCGGGATCGCCGCCTGTTCGTTCGAAGGCGACCGGTCAGGTGCCCTGGATCGCAACCCAACGTAAGCAGCGCCGGCGCCGAGCGCAAGAAGTACGGCAGCGGCCACGACGAGGACCGGCCACCGCACACTCACGCGTGATTCCGAGTTCATTTCGTTTCTCCCACCGCGCGCTTCAGAGCCGCGCGTGCTTCCCACGCCTCGCGCAGCGCGGTTGTGTAGGCCTGTTCGATCTCCAGATACCGGCGTTGTTCGGTCAGGACGTCGAACACCGTCGCACGTCCCAGGTCGAATGTCTGCCGGACGACGTTCAGGTTCTGTCGAGCGAGGGTACGCATACCCCCGGCGTAGACACTGAGGGCTCGCCGGGCCTGGGCATCACGAGCCTGTGCCGCAGCGACCTCCGCGCGGACGGTGAGCTCCGCCGCTTCGCGACGGGCCTCCGCGCCGGACCGCTCGGCCTGCGCGGCGGCCACTAGACCCTGGTTGCGATCGGACAGGGGCAGCATGACCATCGCGCCCCCGGCGACGTAGTTGAACTGGCCCCGAACGCGCTCGAGTACGCCCGTCGCGCCGACGCCCTGCTGGGGAAACCCGGCGTCCATGCGCATGTAGGTCCCAAACAGGCTGACGTCAACGCGGCCCTCGCGACGTGCCTGATCGACCCGCGCGTCGGCAAGGGACACGCGCGCCTCGGCCTCGCGCACGTCTGGCCGTGTGGCGATCGCTACCGGCGACGCGGATGCCGATTCGGACGTGCCTGCGGCGACGAGCGTCTCGAGCGTCTCACGAAGCAGCAGGGGTTCGTCGGGGGACATCCCCAGCAGCCGCTTCAGCTGCACAACGGCGACGTCGGCGCGACCAGCGGCCAAGAGTCGGTCGGTCTCGAGCCGGCGCAGCTCCACGTCCAACAGATCGCGCTCGAGTGGAGGCGTCGCGCCTGCCTCGACGCGAGCGCGCAGGACCTCCCACTGTCGCTCGGCGGCGGCCACGAGCTCGTCTGCGACAGATACATCCCGGACTGCCGCCGCGGCGACGCCGTACTGCATCCGCACGTCCGCGGCCAGCAATCGTTCGCGATCGGCGACGGCGAATCGCGTGGCCTGCAGCCCGCGCTCCGCTGTCCTCACGCGTCCCGAACGACGGAAGAGATCCAAAGGCCATTGAATCCCGACGCCGGTCAGGTTGTCTGTACCGGCAGGCTCGTCGCGGCGCTCGAGTGTGAGCGTCGGATTCGGGCGCAGGGCGGCTTGCCGCCGCAGTCCCCGTGCAGCCTCGATGTCCGACCGCACGGCACGCAGCGAGGGTTCGCGCTCGAGCGCGCGCGTGATCGCGGTGTCGAGCCCCAGACCCGCGCGCTCGTCGACGTACTGCGACGCCAGCGCCGACGGCGCTGTTCCTTGGCCGCGAGCAGGAACAGCAAGCGCCACGGCCCCAATCACGAACGTGATGATTCGTCGTCGGGTTCTCATTGCACACTTCCCTGGAAATTAGCGGATCCGCTGCCGGCAGGGCCGTTCCATTCGACGCTGATCGGCCACGTGCCAGCCATGCCGAACTCGGCGGTCGCTGTATACCGCCCCGGCACGCCTGAGGGCTGCACTTGGACATTCCCGGGCATGACCATGCCCGGCATCGTCATGTTCGCGCTGACGCGCACTGTGCCCACATCAACGAGCGCGCCGGACGAGGAACGAAACTCGATCGTGAAGGTGTTGCGGCCGCTTCTGAGAGTGCCGGTCGGAGACAGGACCACGAGATCCATGTCTCCGGACCGCACCGTCTGGACCACTCGCCCCCCAGCCGCGGGCGCTCCGGCGTCATTGGTCGCTGGGCGGGTGAGTCGCGAGCCCACAAAGAACGCGCCCACGACCGCGATCAGGAGCACCGTTGTGATCAGGACCCGGCGGCCGCCGAGCGGACGTGGCACGGGAACGGGGAGCGCTTCGTGCTGCAGCCCCAGCTGGCGCTCGCGGATCGAGAAAAAGATGACCGGCGTTACGATCAACACGTGGATGAGCGACGAGATCATGCCGCCAAGGACAGGCGTGGCCAGCGGTTTCATCACTTCGGCACCGACACTGGTGCTCCACATGATTGGCAGCAACCCTGCGACGACGGTGGAGACCGTCATGACCTTGGGTCGTAGACGGAGTAGCGCGCCTTCCATGACCGCGTCGCGCAACGCCGCACGCGTGAGCGTGCCGCCAAGCTCGCGCCGCTTGCGGTCGACCGCCTCTTCCAGGTAGATGACCATCACGACACCTGTCTGCACGGCTGTCCCGAAGAGCGCGATGAAGCCGACCCACACCGCAACCGAGAAGTTGTAGCCAAGCAGCCACAACAGGTACACGCCTCCAGTCAGGGCAAACGGAACGGCGAGCAGCACGTGCGCGGCTTCCACCGCCGACCCATACGTGAAGTAGAGCAGGATGAAGATGATCGCCAGCACGATGGGGATCACAATCTGCAGCCGCGCGCGGGCCCGCTCCTGGTTCTCCCAGCGCCCGCTCCAGCCGATGTAGTACCCCGCGGGTAAGGTGACCTCGCGAGCGACGGTGGCGCGCGCCTCCTGCACAAACCCGCCGACGTCGCGTCCCTGCACGTTGAGCAGCACGGTGGCGAGCAACAGCCCGTTCTCCGACGAGATCATGGCGGGCCCACGCGCATGCTCGATGTGGGCGAGCTGCCCGAGCGGGATCTGCGCGCCACCTGGCGCACTGACGAGCACTTGCGCCAGTGCCTGCGCGTCTGCCCGATCCTCGGGCCGGTAGCGCACGCGCACCGGAAATCGTGACCGGCCCTCAATGGTTGTCGTCAGCACCGTCTCCCCGACCGCGGTTTCGATCACCTGCTGCACCTCGCCGACGCCAATCCCGTACCGCGCGGCTGCCGCGCGATCCACCACGATGTTCAAGTACTGGCCGCTCGTCGCCTGCTCGGGGTAGACGTTGCTCGACCCCGGGACCGTCCGCACCACGTCCGCCACCTGCCGCGCGAGAGCTTCGAGCCGCATCAAGTCGGCACCGAAGATCTTGACGCCCACTTCGGACCGAATGCCGGTGGTCAGCATGTCGATGCGGTTGATGATGGGCATCGTCCAGATGGGCGAGACGCCCGGCAGTTGCGCGGCGCGACTCATCTCGGCCCGGAGCCGATCCACGGTCATGCCCGGACGCCACTCCTCCCGCGGCTTCAGGTGGACCACGGTCTCCGTCATGTTCAACGGCGCCGGGTCCGTCGAGGTATCCGCCCGCGCCACCTTCGCCACGGCGAAGGCGACCTCTGGAAACGACTCCAGGATCTCGTTCTGCTTCGCCGCATTCTTCGTGTTCTCTTCGAGCGAAATGCTCGGATCCGCGATGGGCATGAACATCAGGTCGCCCTCGTTGAGGGGCGGCATGAACTCGCTGCCGATCCCTCGTGCGACAAGCAGCGCGCCCGCAAACAGCAGCGCCGCGATCGCAACGGTGATGAACCGACGCCGGAGCGCGGCCTCGAGCACCGGACGGTACAGCCGCCGCAGCCGGCGCATGACCGGGTTGTCTTCCTCCTTGTGGAACGTGCCGCCCAGCAGCAGGCTGCAGAGGACCGGCACCAGCGTGATCGCGACCACGGTGGCGGCGAGGACCGCGAACGTCTTGGTAAAGGCAAGCGGGTGGAACAGCTTGCCTTCCTGTCCGGTGAGTGCGAACACCGGGATGAACGCCAGCAGAATGATGGCCATGGAGAAGAACACCGGCCGGCCCACGAGGCGTGTCGACTCCAGGACGGTCTCCCACACCAGCCGACGGTCGCGGGGATCGACCGCGCGCTGTTCCATGAAGCGAAAGGCATTCTCGGTGACGACGATGCCCGCATCCACCAGGACACCGATTGCGATCGCGATGCCCGCCAGGCTCATGATGTTGGACGAGATGCCGGCGTAGTACATCCCGAGAAAGGACATGAGCACCGCCAATGGCAACGGAATCGTTACGATGAGGATGGACCGGAAGTGCATCAGGAACACCACGTGCGCGAGCGTGACGAGGACGATCTCTTCGATGAGCGCCCGCCGTAGAGTGCCAGTCGCCTGCTCGATGAGCGTGGATCGGTCGTAGAACGGCACGATCTCGACGCCCTCGGGCAGTCCTGGCTGAATCTGAGCGATGCGCGCCTTCACCGCATCGATGACCTCCTTGCTGTTCACGCCGGTGCGTGCGACGACGACGCCGCCCACCGCTTCCTGCGATCCTTTGACCAGCGACGCCACCCGAAACGCGTTGCCGATCTGCACGTTCGCGACCTGCTCTACGTACACCGGCGTCCCGTTCGAGGCGCCGATCACGATTGTCTTGATGTCCTCCACCGAGGCGACGAGCCCGACACCGCGCACGATCAGCCACGCGCCATTGGACTCCAGGACGTTGCCACCCACATTGAGATTGCTCTCGCGCACCGCCGACACCACCGCGCTCAGCGGGATCGCGTACTGACGAAGGCGGTTGGGGTCCACGTCGATCTGGTACTGCTGAACGTGGCCGCCCACGGATGCGACTTCGGCCACGCCTGGGACGGCATTGAGCTGGTAGCGGACGAACCAGTCCTGCAAGCTGCGGAGATCCCGAAGCGAGAGGGTCGGGCTTTCGAGCGTGTACCAGAAGACATGACCAACCCCCGTGGCATCAGGCCCAAGGGTCGGGACGACGCCAACGGGCAACGCCTTCGCCACCAGGCTCATCCGCTCCAGCACGCGTGCCCGCGCGAAGTACAGGTCGACGTTGTCCTCGAAGACGGCGTAAATCATCGAGAACCCGAATGCCGACTGCGACCGGACGACGCGCACCCCTGTCAACCCCTGCAGGCTCACGGTCATTGGATACGTGATCTGATCCTCGACCTCCTGTGGGCTGTGCCCAGGCCAGTCGGTGAAGACGATCACCTGGTTGTCGGACAGATCCGGAATGGCGTCGATTGGCGTTGCCCTCACCGCCCACCAGCCCCATCCGGCCAGCGCGATGAAGAGGGCGATGACGATGAACCGATTCCGCAGCGAGAGCTCGATGAGACGGTTGATCATGGACGACAGACCTCGCGCGCACGTCAGCGCGCGCAACTCGGGCCAGGCCGCCAACATGGCGCCGGGACACACGGGTACTGTCGCGACCTAGATCAGGAAGACGGAGAGCAGAACGTGCTTGGGGACCTGACCGACAGGGAGTGGCACGTGGGTGCGCCACGCGTCGAATGAGGCCGGCGCCGGCGTGACGGGCGCCATGGTCGATAGAGCGCTGGGCACAAGCGCCGCTGACAGCGAAGGGGAAAAGGCGCGACCGGACGGCGTCGAGTCGTCGGCGTCGGACGCCGCGCAGCAGCTGTCCGCCTGGGTTTGCGTGACGACTCTGTCAGAGCCTGAGGTTGGCTCGGTGGATCCGTGCATCGGACAGGCGCCACTGCCCGAGCAGCAATCCATGCGCGCTTCGGGCGTGGCCTGCCAGCCCGCGCACTCGGCCCATCCAGCGGCGCCGAGGGAGAGGACGACGACGAGCGCCGCCATGCGTCGGAGGAGCCGTTCCACGACCTTAGGATGCACGGCGACCACTCAGGTGTCAATGGAAGGTTTTCGGCTCGCACCCGACCCTGCGTCCTTTCGCGACGTGCTCCGTCCGAGAGCGTCGACGTGATCATGTCAAGCTGCGTGATCAATCTTTCGACCGACAAGCCAGCCGTATTTCACGAGGCCTTCCGCGTGCTCGCTCCCGGCGGACGGCTGGCGATCTCGGACATCGTCGCCCTCAGAGAGCTGCCGGACGCGGTTCGAGCTGACCCCGAAGCATACGCAGGCTGCATTGCGGGGGCGGCCCTCGTCGCTGAGGTCGAAGGCATGATGCGGGATCCAGGACGTGCGCGTGGATCTGAAGCACGAGAGCCCTTCGGTGGAACCGGGCTACCCAGGCTTGCCGCCCAAAATCGCCCCATAGACCTCGATAAGTCCTGAGGCGGCAGGTCTCGAGTCGCGGAAGATCAGCCGCGGTTGTCGCCATCGATTGGGCAAGCTATTGCTGCGTCGAGGGGCTGCACGACAGCGGGCGTACTTGGACGCGCGCACATCGACAATGGATCGACGGCCTGCAGTGGACATGGCAGCCAGGCGCCGACTGGTGCAAAGCGTGGTCTGATTATCGTGATCTGCCCAACGGAAAAGTGCCGCGGAAACGCGATTCGACAGGCGCAGGACGCCGGGGATTGACGCATGGGCCGAGAAGGTCACGTCGAGCGCGCGCCATGTTACGCTCTGGCCGGGGGGCGCGCAGAGAGACCAACCTCCGGCGGGTCCTGAGCATGGCGAGCGGCTGCAGGCGGCGACCTGTGGGTGAAGACCTCCTGCGCGGGGAGCTGTCTTCTGGGTGGATAGCTCGCGGGCATCCGCGAGAGCGGCCAGTTCATGATGAAGGGGTATCCGCACGTGACATCCAGTCAGACCATTGGTTTTGTCGGTGTCGGACGCATGGGCGGTCCCATGGCGTTGCGGCTCCTCGATGCGGGTCATTCCCTCTGGGTGTTCGACGCCAGAGACGACGCGATGCAGGCGATCGTCGCACGCGGCGCCCGCGCGGCGGCCTCGGCACAGGAGCTCGCCTCGAGCGCGGACATCGTGTGCATCAGCCTGCCGACGCCTGGCATCGTGCAGGCGGTGACGCTTGGTGAGCGCGGCATCGTGCGCGGATCGCGGGCCAGGGTGCTGATCGACATGTCCACGACCGGACCGACGGTCGCCCGCCTGGTCGCCGGCGCCGCGGGCGAGCGCGGCATCGCGTGGGTGGACTCTCCGGTCAGCGGCGGAGTGGCGGGAGCGCGGGCAGGGACACTGGCGGTCATGGTCTCGTGTGCGCAGGAGGTATTACCGCGTGTGGAGCCGCTGCTCAAGACCTTCGGCCGGACGTTCTATGTCGGCGACCAGCCGGGGCTGGCGCAGATTGCGAAGCTCGCCAACAACCTGCTCGCCGCTGCTGCGCTCGTCGTGTCGTCGGAGGCGGTGGCCATGGGCGTCAAGGCCGGGCTCGACGCCAAAGTGCTGATCGACATCATCAACTCGGGAAGCGGTCGCAACAGCGCCACGCAGGACAAGTTCCCACGCTCGATTCTCCCCGGGACGTTCGACTTCGGATTCACCACGGGACTGTCGTACAAGGATGTCAGGCTCTGCGTGGACGAAGCCGAGTCGCTGGGCGTCCCGATGGTGGTTGGCGCCGCCGTGCGGCAGATGCTGGCGGTGACTCAGGCGAAGTACGGACCGGACTCCGACTTCACGTCGATCGCGAAGGTGCTGGAAGACTGGGCCCAGGTCGAGATGCGCGGGTAGCCCGCACCCGTGCTGCTATTGCAGAACGAAGACCACGACAATCTCCGTGCCTGAGTGGTCGGCACACACTTCAGAGATCACACATGGACAAAGACACATTCGACCGCGGGCTCGAGATCAGGAAAGCCGTGCTCGGCAGGGAGTTCGTCGAAAACGCTCTGGCCACTTCTGACGACTTCAACCGGCCGATGCAGGAGATGGTCACCGAGTACTGCTGGGGGTACGTGTGGGGACGCGAGCAGCTCGATCGCAAGACGCGCAGCCTGCTCAACCTCGCCATGATCAGTGCCCTCAACAGGCCGCACGAGCTGAAGCTGCACATCGCCGGCGCGCTCAGGAACGGCGTGACCCGCGACGAGATTCGCGAAGTGTTCATGCAGGTCGCGATCTACTGCGGCGTGCCCGCGGGGGTCGATTCCTTCCGGTCGGCGCGTGAGGTGTTCGCGGAAATCGACAAGAAGGCTCCATAGCGGCACGCGTCGAGAGCACGGCGCCGCCTGGCCGGCTGTCTGAACCCTCCGCGGCTCCGCGATCGCAACGAATTCTGAGCGGTCGTGCCCGGCCGGCTCAACCGCTACGGGCGCGCCCCGCGGCTCTCACCCTGAGATACCATTCCGCCGGGGTTGCCATGTCAGAGACACGAACGCTTGCGTCATACGTCGCGACGAGCCGGTTCGACCAGGTTCCTCCCGACGTCCGCCATGAGGCCTTGCGGGCTCTTGTCAACTACATGGGCTGCGCGCTCGGCGGTGCCGCCGATCCGGCCGTTGATATCGCGATGCGGGCGCTCGGCCCCTATTCGGGCCCGCCCACCGCCGCGGTACTCGGACGGGCTGAGCGCCTCGATCCCCTGCACGCCTCGCTGATGAACGGCATCAGCGCGCATGTGCACGACTTCGACGACACCACGCCGCAGAACTACATTCACCCGAGCTCGCCCGTGGCATCGGCGCTCTTCGCGTACGCCAGCGCGCATCCGGTGAGCGGACTGGATTTCGTCCATGCGTTCATCCTCGGCTTCGAGGCGGAATCGCGCGTCGCCAATGCCGTCTATCCGGCGCACTACGACGCCGGCTGGCACATCACTGGCACAGCGGGCACCTTCGGCTCGGCAACAGCGATCGGCAGGCTCCTGGGGCTCCCGGTGGACAGGATGGTGTGGGCCATCGGCCTGGCAGCCACCCAGGCGGCGGGGCTGCGTGAGATGTTCGGCTCGATGGGCAAGCCGTTTCATCCCGGGCGCGCGGCGCAGAACGGCTACATGGCCGCGCTGCTCGCCGAAGCCGGCTTCACCGCCGGCGAACGGGGCATCGAAGGGCCGCGCGGGTTCGCCGCCGTCCAGGCGTCGCAGGCGGACCTGTCGAAGATTGGCGCCGATCTGGGCGTCGACTTCAACCTCCGCCGCAACACCTACAAGCCGTATCCCTGTGGCATCGTGAACCATCCCGCGATCGAGGCTGCCATTCACCTGCACCGCGAGCATCGTCTGAAACCAGGCGCGATTCGCGCGGTGCGGCTGCGCGTCGCGCCGCTGGTGCTCGATCTGTGCAACCAGCAGGGCATCACTCGTGGATTGCAGGGCAAGTTCTCGGTGTATCACGGCGCCGCGGTCGGCCTGCTGCGGGGAAAGGCGCGGCTCGAAGAGTACACCGACGCCGCCGTGAACGACCCTCAGATCGCGCGCGTCCGTGAAAGCACGTCGGCTGTCGGCGACCCATCGCTGACGGAAGATCAGGCCCACGTCGAAGTCGAGCTCGCCGATCGCCGGACGGTCGGGCACATGATCGAGCAGTCGCTCGGGAACGTCCACCGGCCGCTCTCCGACGACCAGCTGGTTGAGAAGTTTCGCGATCAGGCGGCGCTGGCGCTTCCCGGCGATCGCGCCAACGCAGTCCTTCGGCTGTGCTGGCGGATGCAGGATCTGGCCGACATGCGGGAGCTGACCGCTGCTGCCGTCCCTGAAACAACAAGTTCACAGGGCCGGCCGGGCAACGTCATCGGTTCCGCGGTATGACCCTGACGCGCTCCTTCATCCTCGTCGTCGTCGTGGCCGCCGTGATCGGGGGATGCGGCGGATCGAGTGGAGGTGTCAGAGAGATCCGCATTCCCAAGGGCGCCGGGGGGGTCGGGTTTCTTCCGCTGCTTGTCATGGAGAAGCGGGGCCTCGTCGAGAAGCACGCCCGCGCGGCGGGCGTGCCAGACCTGCGGGTGGAGTGGATCGAGCTGGGCGGACCATCGGTGCTGAACGACGCACTGCTCTCTGGGGCCGCAGATTTCGCCGCCGCCGGTCCTCCGGCATTCCTGACGCTCTGGGACCGCACGACCGGCTCGCTGGAGGTCAAGGGTGTCGCGGCGATGACGTCGCTGCCGATGTATCTGAATACGCGCGCGGAGCATCTCCGCACCCTTGATGACGTGCGCGAGACCGATCGGATCGCGGTGACCGCCCCGAAGGTCTCCATTCCGGCGCTGGTCATGCAGATGTACGCGGCCGAGCGATACGGAGCAGCTGAAGCGACCCGGTTCGACCGCTACACGGTCACCATGACGCATCCCGACGGCGTCATCGGGCTGCTCTCCGGTGCAGCCGGGATCACTGCGCATTTCACGTCGCCGCCATTTCATCAGCGCGAGCGCAAGGATCCCCTCGTCCGCACGATCATGACGACCGACGACGTGATGGGCGGTGCAACCACGTTCACGATGCTGTCGACCACCACGAAGTTCAGGAACGACAACCAGGCGATATACCGCGCCGTGCTCCAGGCGCTCGAGGAGGCCAACGCGACGATTGTGGCGGACAGGCGCGCGGCGGCCGACCTGCTGCAGGCGTCCGGCGCCGGCGGCGGCCTTTCCGCCGACGATCTCGTCGCGCTGCTCACCGACCCGCAGATCGCGTTCACCACCACGCCGCAGAACGTGAAGACGTACGCCGACTTCATGCACCGGATCGGCTCCATCCGCACCCGGCCGGTGGCCTGGACCGACATGTTCTTCCCGGAGATTCATTCGGCATCGGGAAGTTGAATGCTGATTGAAAGCGCACAGCAGGCACTCGACGGAATGATCCATCTGCTGACCGGGCGGGCGTTCCGCCGGATCGAGCCTGCTGATTGACGCTCCTGACGGTCGACGGCGTCACGCTGCAATACCGGTCGGGGCCGCGCCTGGTCACCGCGACCGAGCGCGTGAGTTTCTCCGTCGAGCGTTCGGATCGCTTCGTGATCCTCGGTCCGTCCGGTTGCGGCAAGTCCACGCTCCTCAAGGCAGTCGCCGGCTTTCTCCGGCCGACCGAGGGACGCATCCTGCTCGACGGCACCGCCGTCACCGCTCCCGGCCCCGACCGCATCGTCGTCTTTCAGGAGTTCGACCAGCTGCTGCCGTGGAAGACGGTCGAGCAGAACGTGGTCTTTGCCTTGACCGCCACCGGCAAGCTGCCTCGCCGCGACGCGCACAGGCGCGCGATGCACGTGCTCGAAAAGGTGAAGCTGACCGACTTCGCCAACAGCTTCCCGCACACACTCTCCGGCGGGATGAAGCAGCGAGTGGCCATCGCGCGCGCCATGGCGATGGAGCCCCAGATTCTGCTGATGGACGAGCCGTTCGCCGCGCTGGACGCGATGACGCGCGGGGGCATGCAGGAAGAGCTGCTGCAGCTGTGGGACGACACCAGGTTCACCGTCCTCTTCGTCACGCATTCGATTGCTGAGGCGATTCGCGTCGGCACCCGCATCCTGCTGCTCAGCCCTCATCCGGGCCGCGTGAAGGCCGAAGTCGCGAGCAACGGCGGCGACGAGATGGACGCCGGCGGACGGCTGTTGTCGGCGCGCATTCACGACCTGCTCTTCGGCGGTACGACATGGGGGCCGTCGCCGGACCGGCCAGACTCCAGCGTCGGGCCCGTCCTTTCAGACGGCCCAGCCGCGAAGGACCATCGGGATGCGTGAGGCCTCCCGCAAGGGTGTCCTGCTCGCGATCCTCGCGCTCGCGTGGGAAGTCTACGCACGCTCGCTCGACAACGACCTGGTGTTCCCGACGTTCTCGGCCACCATCGCCGCGCTGGCGGCGTCGATCGTGTCCGGCGAGCTGCCACGCGCCATGGCGTATACCCTCAGCCTGCTGCTCAAAGGCTATGTAGTGGGATTGGCGCTGGCCGCGCTGTTGACCGCGGTTGCGAGCGCCTCGCGCATCGGCGCCGACCTGCTCGAGACGCTCACGTCGATGTTCAACCCGCTGCCGTCGATCGCGCTCCTGCCGCTCGCCCTCATCTGGTTCGGGCTCGGGGATGCCAGCGTGATCTTCGTCCTCGTTCACGCGGTGCTGTGGGCGGTCGCGCTCAACACGCACTCCGGTTTCCGCGCGCTCAGCCCGACGCTGAAGATGGTCGGGCAGAATTACGGGCTGTCCGCCGCCAGCTACGTGACGCGCATTCTCATTCCCGGCGCGTTCCCCAGCATTCTCACCGGCCTCAAGGTCGGCTGGGCGTTCGCGTGGCGCACGCTCATCGCCGCCGAGCTCGTCTTCGGCGTCAGCTCAGGGTCCGGCGGGATCGGCTGGTACATCTTCGAGCACAAGAACCAGCTCCTCATTCCCAACGTATTCGCGGGGCTGTTGACGGTGATCCTGTTCGGACTCTTCGTCGAGCACGTGGTCTTCAAGACCATCGAGAACCGCACCGTACGACGCTGGGGGATGCAGGTATGAGAGCCTTCGCGGGACGAAACCTGGCGAGACAGGTGACGACTTGGCGGACTGGTTCTCCGTGCCGCCGTGAGTCGTCGTTCGTGAGGTGGAACCGCGCGTCTACCGACGCCCGGCGGCGATGGAAAAGTGCTACATTCCGCGCAGCATGACGATTGATTCGTCAGGTCCGCATGGCGTGCCGGATAGCGAACCCCGCCAGTCCACTCGTCCGCCACAGTGAGCCGTCCATACGCCGCCGAGCTTGCGACGTGGGTATGTCAGGTTTCCTTCACTGACATCCCTGACGACGTCGTCCAGGCGACGAAGCGCCGGCTCCTCGATGTCATTGGACTGGCGCTTGCCGGATCGGACACGGCGTTCGGTCGCTCGACACGCGCCGGAGCGGTGGTGATCTCGCCGCCCGGACCGTGCCGCGTCCTCGGTACCGGGGAGCGGATGGGCGTCGCGACCGCGGCGATGGTGAACGCGGCGCTGCCGCAGGCACTCGAGTTCGACGACACACACAACGAGTCGATCGTCCACATGAGCAGTCCTTCAGTCGCCGCGGCGCTGGCGTTAACGGAGGCGGGTGGAGGACGACCGGGCACACCTGCCTTGGGGCCGGTCCGGTCGAGCCGCCAAGGCACGGCGGCGATCAGCGGCGGCGATCTGTTGACTGCGGTCGCGCTCGCGAACGAGATCTCGTGTCGGGTGGGCAGCGTCTCACCAGGACAGTTCCACAAGCGCGGCCTGCACCCTACCGGACTCTTTGCCCCCTTCGGTGTCACCTATGGCGCCGGGAAGCTCCTGGGCCTGTCGAGCGATGTGCTCGCATCGGCGGCGGGAATCTGCGGGAGCTTTGCCGCCGGTCTGCTCGAATGCTGGGTGGACGGCACGCAGACGAAGTTCCTTCACTCAGGCTGGGCGGCGCAGAGCGGTATCTCGGCGGCACTGCTCGCGCTGTCAGGCATGACCGGCCCCGCCCGCATCTTCGAAGGGCGATTCGGGCTATTCGCCTCCCACCTGCAGGATGAGTCCGTCGCTCGCGACTTCGATCGGCTCACCGGCGATCTCGGCACTCGCTGGGAGAGCCGCAACTCATCCTTCAAGCCGTACCCGGCCGCCCACGTCATCCATCCCTACGTGGACGCGATCCTGCGTCTGCGCCGCGAGCACGGCGTGCGCGCCGAAGATATCGAGCGAATCGAGTGTCCGGTGGCAGCCTTCATCGTCGGGATCGTGTGTGAGCCGCTGCACGAAAAGCTCGCGCCCGCGACCGACGCGCACTGCCGGGTGAGCCTTCAGCACACGGTCGCCGAAGCACTGTGCTTCGGCGACCTCGGCAGGACGGCGTACGAGGACTCCCGCCGGATGAACCCGCAGGTGCAGTCGCTCGCGCGCCGCGTGAGCTATTACGTCGATCCCGACTATCCCGGACCGGGCCGCTTCAAAGGCGCGGTCCACATCACCTTGCACGATGGACGCACGATCTCTGAAGTCCAGGAACACAACCTGGGCTCCTCCCAGAATCCGATGACCGATGCCCAGCTGCGCGCCAAGTTCGATGACAACGCGCGAGACCTGTTGTCGGCGGCGCAGCGCGACCGACTCGTCGATACCATCGAAGATGCCGAACTTCTCCCGGACGCGAGCGCGCTGGTTTCCTTGACGGTACCTGACGCCTGAGTCACTGTCCCGTCGATGGCGGTACTCAGGCGCCAATCCCGGTGACAACGGCGCTGACCCCAGGAGCAGAGATACGCGGCGTGACAAAAGCGTTGACCCGGAAGCAGAGACAGCCGCGCCCAGCGCGGTCGACGCGTTCGCGCAACCCGGCGTCCGCCTTCGCACCGTGCGACGGTATCCGAGTGTCCTGACCTTCTCCGATCCTTGCGTCGGCCCGAATCGCGCTCTATGCCCTCGTGGCAACCGTCGCGACTACGTGGCCGGCTCCACATCGAGCCGTACGATCCAGTCTTCGACCTCAGCACTCGCCGCGGGATAGCGCTTCAGCACCTCCGGGTCGTGCCCCGGAATCACGTGCGCCGGCGAATCGGCGAGCTTCATCAGCGTCTTGTACCCTTCCAGCGTGTCGGCAACGCTGTAGGTGATCGGAAATACGCGCCCTTCGTCCATGTGTGCGTACAGATGACTCGCATCGGCCGCGAGCACGACGTGGCCGCGCTTGGTCTTCACGCGCACGCACTGCAGCCCCTTCGAGTGTCCACCGATGTGATGCACGGTGAGCCCCGGCGCCAGCTGCTCCGTGCCGTCGTGGAAGACGACCCGTTGCTCGAACACCTTGCGCACCATCGCCACCACGTCGTCAGCCTCGAACGGGACGCGGATGTGCGCGTGGCACATGCAGCGGCCCGAGGCGTAAGCCAGCTCCGCGTCCTGCAGATGGTAGCGGGCGCGCGGAAACAGGTCGCGGTTGCCGCAGTGATCGTAGTGCAGGTGCGTGACGATGATGTTTTCGACCGCGTCGGGCTGGATGCCGAGCGCGGCAAGGCCTTCGTCAACCGGCTTCAGCAGCTGGCGGCCGCGCTGCGCCGCCATGGCGGCGTCGAATCCGGTGTCCACGATGAAGGTGCCGTGCGGTCCGACGATCGCCCAGACGAAGTACGCGAGCGGCTGGAGGATGTCGTGCGGGTCGCCGCCGATGAAGTTCGCCGGTGACTGGCGGTCGTGATGCCCGTAGCGAATCGCGTAGACGTCGTAGGTGTCAGTCAAAGTGTTGTCCGCGCCTCTGGGCGAGCCCGGTCATCGTAACCTCGACTGCCCGCACAGCACCATTGCGGTGCCGATCTCGCCAATCGGCACGACGCCGCAGTCCTGCAGCCCGCCGAGCACTTCGTGTCGTCCGCCAGTAAGGGTGCGGCGCATCGGACATGAAGGATCTGATTGCGCGCTACGACGCCTTGATACGTCGTCCGGGCGCCGACCGGGACATGACTCTACTTGCTTCCAGCAGCGGCGCTGAGGCGTCGGAGGGCATCGTGTATCGCGACCCGCCCCGGATCCAGGCGGTCGGCATCCTCAAGATATCTCCGGGCAGCCGCCACGTCTCCCCGTCGCTCTGCTAGTAAGCCCATCCAGAACGCGCCCTGTGCGCGGCACGGATCGAGCGTGCACGCAGCAAGACGCGCGCGAAACATCGCCTCCGCGACTTCGAGATCGCCCAGCTCAAAGGCTGCACCGCCGATGGTCGCGTAGTCGTAGTCCTCTCGCGCCCGAACGAGCGCGCTGACGATCTCCGGTGTCAGGTTGGCGAATGCCGGGTGGTCGGCCTTCCTTCTCCCGTAGACAAACGCCTGGGCCCGCCACACTCGGGTAGCCGCAAGGGTAGACCGCGGCGACAGGCGGAAGGGAACTTCTGGAAAATCGAGGATTGGATGGTTGTCGGTCACGACTGGGCTCGAGGCCGTCGCGACGCGAATGGTCTCCGGACCCCACGCCAGCAAATTGAGGAGCGGAACGAGCCCGCCCACGCCGACCCATGCCAGATCCTCACGAATACCAGGGTCATCGAGCCCGGCCGCCAAGCGCGCACCGTCGACAGTCAGCCTCTCGCGATTGGTTCCAATCACGAACCCGGATCCACGGTGAACCCAAAGGCTGCTCTGTGGGAATACATCCGCGAACGTCCGCAACACCGCCAGTGACTCGTGCAGCGACATGAGGTGAAACGGAACCCATTGACACAGAACGCCGCCTGGTCGCAGGCGAGCGCGGGACAGCGCGTAGAATTCACGTGAGTAGAGATTCACCATGCCCGCAAAAGTGGGTGGCATCGGCTCGAGAGTAATCACGTCGTATCGGCGATCGGTCACCTGCAGAAAGTTCCGGCCGTCGTTCACCACGGTTCGCACACGAGGGTCGTTCAGGACGCGATGGTTGGCGGCCTCGAAATACCTTGCCAGATCGAAGACACCTGGGTCCAGGTCCACAACGTCGATACGCGCCAACGGGTGCCGCGCGGCGGCGCCTACCGTCGTCCCAGTACCGAAGGAGATGACCAGCGCGTCCTTCGGTTGAGGATGGATCAGGATGGGCAGATGGGCCATCAGTCGCATGTACCCGTACAAGTCGCCGCGAATTCCCGCAGCCTCGAACCCGTTTATCCGAAGGGCGCGAAGTTGGTTGGCGAATTCGACCACCATCAAGGTCGTTTCCGTACCCTCGCGGTAGGCAAGCATCCTGGAACCGGGACCGTACAGACGTGTCACGTTTTCGAACGGGCTGGGCCGAGTCGCGGCGAGTGGCCCCCAGGCGAACACAATCACGAAAAGGGCTGCCATCGTGCCGAAGAGCGTCCCGAAGGTCCACGAGCGGCCCAACATTCGGAGCCCGACCAGGACCGCCACGCCGTTCCACACGGCTCCCAGCACCGCGAACGTGGGCAGGATCCCGAGCATGCGGATTCCCCAGTGGGTCACGACGATGACCCCACACATGGCCCCGAGTGTATTGACGAAGACACTGCGTCCGATCGTGACAACAGCGCGATCGCCTTCGGAGGCGGCGGCACTGAGGAGCAGGGGGTACAAGGCGCCCGCCGAAACGGTTTGGGGCAGAAGCAGGAGAAACGCCGTGACGTTGTGCCCCGTGAGCGACAGCAGACGATGATCGAGCGTCCACTCCTGGATCATCGCGAAAACCGCGTTTCCGGGCTCGATGGCAGCGACGGGGATGAGCAGGGCGAGTCCTTGCAAGCCTGTCAGACAGGCGATCGCTTTCCACCGCATCCGCGGCCCGCACAACCAGCGCGCCGCCACGGCTCCACCAAGCGCCAATCCGCCCAGGAAGGCCGCCAGAATGGTCGCGAACGCGTATGTGGTACTGAGGAGAGGAAAGACCAGGATCCGCGTCCAGAGGACCTCGGTGCCGAGCGTCGTGCCTCCAGACAGCGCCAGGAGAGCCAACAGCATCGTGCTCGGAAATGCAGACGTGCGACCTGGTGGCTGCTCCGACTGGTGCCCGCCTTTCGGCGGGATTGCCGATACAGCCAGGTTGTCACCCTCTCTCCGGCTGGCGATCGTCAGGGCTACGAACGCCACTCCCAAGTTAATCGTCGCTGCGGACACCGACGTCCCAATCACTCCAAGCCATGCGATCAGCACGTATCCAGCCGCCAGGGTGCCCGCAACTGCTCCGAGCGTATTGGCAGCATAGAGGTGCCCCAACCGGCGTGTCCCGACGGTGCCCATCGCCCGGACGAGAACCGGGAATGTCGCGCCCATCAGGACCGTGGGCAACAGCAAGAGACCGAAGCCAAAGCCGAAGTGGAGAAGCAGGACGGCAACCTGAGTCCCATCCTCGCTTCCGGCGAAAGGCAAGTAGAGAGCCGGGAGACGATACGCTGCCGCCGTTATGAGGAGACCAGCCAACGCAATGCCGGCCTCCAGGATGCCGAACAGGCGCAGCGGATTGACCGACCTGTCCGCCCAGCGCCCACCAAGCGCCGCGCCGAGTGCGAGTCCAAGCATGTACGCAGCCAGCACGACACTGGCAGCTGTAGTCGTTGCTCCGACGGTGAGCCCCAACTGCCGCGCCCAGAGCACTTCATAGATGAGAGCGCTCGACCCGGAAAAAAAGAACAGGAGCGGTATGTGCCGCGGATACGCCGCCGTATCGTCCGAACCCGGTTGATCGACGCGTCGTCGCTTTCCCATGAACGAGCCAGTCAGACCAAACTGGCCGAATGTATCAACTGGCGGCGATAAGCGTTGCGGCCGAGAGTCACGGATGCGGCCCGGGAGCGTCGGTCGGCTGACGCCCGATACCCCCGGCGTGATGACCCTTGCTACCGCACGTGTGGTGGCCGCCGATTGTTGTTCCGGCGCTCGACGCTTTCGGCCAAGCCGCTCAAGCGACCGAGAAACCGGACGCCCAGGTCAAAAATCATACTGAAAGCCGAACACGGCAATGCGTGCGGGCATAATCGCCGACGGACGCTCGAATGACGCGCCCGATCGGTTCGAGGAGTTCGTCACGGTGTTGGTATTCAGCGCGTTGAACAAGTCCGCCCGCAGCATCAGCCTTTTCGTACCACCAAGACGGATGGTCTTCTCGAGGCGGACGTCCAGCAACTGGGCGCTGCCGAAGCTGCGCGAGCCGTCAAGCGGCTCGACCGGAAGCACGATCGACGGAATCGTCCTGCCGCCTGTGAACAACACCGTCCGTTGATAGCGATTGCCGTTGACGAAATTCAGGTTCGCCGACGTGAGCAGCCCACCCCAGGGAAGCCGGTAGCTGCCACCTGCCTTGCCGAACCATTCACGGGTGCGGGCGCCGGCGAAAATCTCTTCGTTTGGCGTCAATGGCACCATTTCCCTTGCGGCAAATGGCATGTCTTTCCATGTGAAGGTAAAGGAGCTCATCAGCTGCCAATTGTTCGACGACCGCTTGTTCGCAGCGATCTCGAAGCCCTTGTAGCTATTCACGTAGTTCGGATCGTTGACGGGCATGGTGAATGCCAGCGCCGCCCCCTGTAGTGTCGCCGGATACTCGTAGTAGGTGATGAGCGCTCCGGGATCGTCAGCGGTACCCCCGAGGTTGTCTGGCCCTGGGTCGGCTTTCGTGATCGGGATGTTGTAACTGTCGTACGGACGGTCCACCCCCACGAGCCGACGGAGATTGGCCTCGCGAGAGTAGACACCGGTCACACGTAACGCGAAGTTCGCCATCAGCTCCCGCTCGAGGCTGAGCGACAGTTCGTCGACCCACGGCTGCTCTTCGTTCGGGTTCACCACCCGCGTGGCCACCTGGGCACCTGCGGCAGCTGTGACATCCACGAAGTCAGTCCCGTTCGGATCCAGGTTCACCTCACCGGCATCGTAATCCCTGTTGCCGTTCAAATCCCGCCAGGTATAGATCGTCTGCCTGAGCGAATTCGGATTCACCGGTTCGACGTCGTTCGTGTAGCGAGCCTGATTGAAGCGTCCCCATCCGCCTTTGAGAACGGTTTTTCCATCGTTGGTCAACGCGTAAGCGAAATGAAGCCGAGGGGCCAGTGCGTGCCAGACCGGAAACTGAATGCGGGGAAACGTCTCGGTGACGGTGAATGTACCCGCCTCGCGCGTTTGCTCAGGGATCCATGCGTTATTGCGATCGAACCTGAGGCCGAGAGAGAGCGTCAGGCGGCCCATCCGCCAATTGTCCTGGACGTAAGCGCCGGTGTAACTCGCCTTGTTGAACGGATGAACCGGCTTGTTGTAGGTGACGAGCTGAAACGGCGTACCCGCCTGGAAGCGCAAGGAATAGTCGCCGCTTGCTCCGCGTGGGAGGAACATCCAGTCCTTGGTCGTCGGAATGTAATCAAAGCCGGTCTTGATCTCGTGATCCCCTGACAGAAAATCCTTTTTGAACCAGGTCAGGCTGCCACGAGCGTGATACCGGAACTCGTCAGGGATCGCCGGGGTGTTGTGACTCGAGAAATGGTCCCCGCTGTACATTTGCGTGACGATATCGTAGGTCCCGACCTGTCCATGGGAGTACCCGGTCAACGGGCAAATCCACTCCCAATACCCAACCTGCGCAGACGCAACCACTGATCCACCGAAAGCGCCGGACCACTCAACCTTGTCGGTGTTCCCGTGCTGATCCTGGTCTGCACGTGACGCCCATGGGACGAACTGGCTGGAATAGTTGTCGGGGAGTCGCTTCTTGTTCCACTGGTGCAATCCGACAAGGCGGTGATTGGGGCTCATCTGGTACGACAGCTTTGTCGTCCAGAACGCTTGATACTTGGGAAGGGTGCCAGGCGTGCCATCCGGTTTCAGGACATTGAGGATCTCACGCTCGTCTTTCGGGGCACGTGCGCTCACATAGAACCATAGCTTGTCGCGAAGAATGCGACCTCCAACATCACCGCTGATATCCCGGCGGTCGATCAGCCCGCTCTGACCGGTCACGCCGGCGGCCCGCAACTGATCGTCGATATTGCTGCTCTCGGCCCATGGACCAGTCAACGCGTAGTAGAGGTTCCCGTGGAAGTCGTTGCCTCCGGACTTGACAATGGAATTGAGCCAGACGCCGCTCAACGGCATCTCGGCGCTGTTCCCGACCGTCTGTATATTCGCCTCCTCGAACGTCGAGAAGTCGACGTAAACACCCTGAGTACTGCCGCTCGGTGATGAAGTCATCACCCCCTCGAGCAGTTCGAAGTTGTCGCCCGCACGCCCGAAATTATTGAACGAAGGTGTGCTCGTGAAATGGCTGCCGCCGACATCGAATCCTGTGGCCGAGGTGCGAATTCCCGGCGCCTGGGTGGTGAGGCTGAGGAACCCATTGCGAGTGGTGGGCAACTCCTCGAGCACTTCCCGAATGAACTGCGTCCGCGGTGTCGCAGACGTCACGTCTATGACCGGCGAGCGCCCGGACACGGTCAGCGACTCTTCCAGCGCGCCCACCTTCAGGACCTGGCTGATCGAGGCGACGAACCCCAATGTGAGCCGCACGTCCTCCAGTTGAACAGCTTGAAAGCCCGACAGCTCATAGCGAACGCGGTAAGTCCCGATTGGTAACTGCGTCAACCGATATTCGCCGGTGCTGTCGGTGAGCGCGACCACATCGCGGAGCTGGAGCGCAGGGCTACTTGCCGTAACCGTGACACCCGGAAGCACTGCGCCACTCTCGTCGGTGACGCGACCGATAATGCTCGCGGTCGATCCCTGGGCGAGGGCGTCGGCAGCGCGAAACAATAGAAGGAACACGAAGCCGGCCAACGGTGACGTCGTTCTAACCATCGATGTTCTCCAGGGGCCTGCCTGCACTTCCGGGACATCGTCACCAGAGCTTCCCGAGGCCGTAGGTCAAAAGTGCAAGCGATCAGAGTAGCAGTGATCCAGGGGCGGTAAGAGCCGAGCGCCTCAGGTGCTGATTGCCGTGCTGCGATTGGATGAAACCACGCGGTACTGGACGTCGTGCCTCAAAACCAGCGGCAAGGTGCCACAGTGTGGCAGAGTTGTCAAGGGCGCAAAGCTCGACCGCGGCGAAGCTCGTCTGGGTTAACTTGATAGACTCCTCCAATGGCCAGGTGGTGGTTCCTCGCTGCCTATACGTCCTCCGGGCTTGCGGGCCTGATCTATGAAGTGGTCTGGACGCGCCGGCTGACCCTGCACATGGGTCACACGACGGCAGCGGCGAGTACAGTGCTTGCCGCTTTCATGGGTGGTCTGGCAATAGGCTCGGTGGTGGGTGGCCGTTTTGCGGCGCGCTTGACGCGTCGCAAAGCTTTGTATCTGTACGCGCTGCTGGAGGTTGTTGTCGCGGTCTCGGCGATCGCGATGCCACTTGCACTCGAAGCGCTCAAACCGATGTTGAGGTGGTCCTATCAGGACGGGACGGGAGGAGCGCTGTTCCCATTGGTCAGGTTGGTCGGCTGCCTGGTCGTGCTGCTGATTCCCACCACGGCGCTTGGCGCCACGTTTCCAATGGCCGTCCGCGGTTTCGTGAGCAATCCCGATCAGGCGGCTCGTGTTGGCGGGCTGCTGTATGCAGTGAACACCAGCGGCGCCGCTATGGGCGCGCTCGCAGCTGGATTTCTACTCATTCCGGCGGTCGGGCTCGCCGGCACGACGCTCGTCGGGGTCATCGCCAGCGGACTCAGCGTTCTGATCGTTGTCCCGTTCGCGCGTGCAACGGGTGATCTGCTCGAGGCCGTGGAGAACCGGCGCACGTCGCCGGCCCCACTTTCCGATGGACCTGCGTCCCCGACGTCCAGACGGACGGGCAGGCGGAAAGCCGCACCGACCGAGCCCGACTACTATTGGGTCGGTGCCGGAGTGCTCGCGGCAACTGGCTGCGCGACGTTCACCTACGAGGTCGTATGGACGCGAGTGATCTCGATGATCGTCGGACCCTCCACCTACGCATTTGCGGCGACGCTGACCGCCTTCATCAGCGCACTTGCCGCCGGTTCGTTCCTGGGTTCCAGGCTGACTCGAACGCGACAGACGATGTTCGCGCTTGGCGTGACCCTGGCCTGCACCGCCATTGCTGCAACCGTGGCATCGTGGCTCGCCGGAGGAGCACTGCTCCGGACGATCCTCCACGATTTCGCAGACTCGCCACAGATCTCACCCGACCTCCTGGCTCGTCATTTGACCTTGGCTGCCGGGCTCATGGTCCCAACGGCTCTTGGATTGGGCATGGCGTTCCCGCTCGCGTTGAAGTTGGCTGCGAGCGGCGGCCGGCCAGTTGTGCAGTCCTTTGGAATCGTGTACGGAATCAACGCGATTGCCGCGGTTACAGGCGCGTTGGTCACCGGCTTCGTGGCGATACCGCTGGTTGGCCTGCAACAGACTCTGAGCTTCGCGACGGTCCTCCTTCTGGTCGTGGTGCTGATGATTTGTGTGCGCGTCCCGTCAGTCTGGCAGCGCGTCGGTAGTGTGCTACTCGCCACCACGGCGACCGCGCTGCTGATCTGGACCCCTCGGTGGGATACCGAGCTCATCGCCAGCGGCGGGTATAAATATGCTCGGTACGTACCTGGGAATGTCGATCTCGAGACAGCGCTGAAAGCTGGCACATTGCGCTACTACCGCGAGGGCGCAGCAGGAACAGTCACGGTGAAGGAACTGACCGGCGGGATGTCGTTGGCCATCGATGGAAAGGTCGATGCCTCGACGACCGGCGACATGATTACCCAGAAAACGCTCGCCCACCTGCCACTGCTCCTCCACCCGGATCCGCGCGACGTGTGCATCGTCGGCCTGGGGAGCGGTGTCACGCTCGCTTCGGCACTTGTGCATCCAGTGGCCGCGGTCGACGTGGTGGAGATTTCGCCGGAGGTGGTCGAAGCCTCGCGACTGTTCGCCGCCGGCAACCGCAACCCGCTCGACGATCCGCGCACGCGCTTGATTGTGGGCGACGGGCGTTCACATCTGTCGCTCTCGTCGCGGAAGTACGACATCATCATTTCCGAGCCGTCCAATCCCTGGATGGCAGGCGTCGCGGCGCTCTTCACCCGCGAGTTCTTCATGGAAGTGCGCGACCGGTTGACGGTTGGCGGCATCATCTGTCAGTGGGTGAGTACGTACGACATCAGCGACGCCGATCTGCGATCGGTTGTGGCAACGTTTGCCTCGGTGTTTCCCCACGGAACGATGTGGCTGGTCGGCGGCGATGACCTGCTCCTCATAGGAGCCGCTGTTTCCGTGGAGCCGCTCCTTGACAACATCGAACGGCGATGGGAGACACCAGGTGTTGCCGCCGACTTGAACGATGTGGGGGTCCTGGAGCCGTTCGGACTGTGGTCGCTGTTTGTCGGAGGACCCGCGCAGGCCGGACGCTATGCCGGCACTGGCGAACTTCAGACCGACAGTCGAATGAAGCTCGAGTTCTCTGGACCGCGGGCTCTCTACGGCGGTGGCTCCGGCGAAAATGCTGCCGCGCTACGCGCGCTCCTGGATGTCCAGACCGCGCCGCCACCAATTGCCCGCGCCTGGGCCTCGGCAAACGCCGCCCGATGGCGTAGCCGCGGGGCCATGATGTGGCAGGCGGAGGCGTACCATGTCGCGTACCAGGACTATTCAACATCAATGAGGTTGGAGCCGAGCGATGCCGGCACGCTCGATGGATTCGTGCGGGCGGCCACTGCCTCGGGTCGAGAGCCCGAGGCGCTAGATTCATTGAGATCGATGCTGTCAGTACACCCGCAAACCCTCCAACTCTGGGTGGCGCTCTCCAAGCTATACGCCGCGAGCGGCGCCTTTGATGAGGCCGTACAGGCGGCCAGAGAAGCGGTCACTCGCCATCCGGCGGAGCTGGCAGCGCTCGAGCAGCTGGCGTCGATCTACTCGGACCTCGGTGATGCTCCGCAACTCGAGCCCGTTGTCGTGGCTTTGAACAACCTGTTTCCCAACCGGCGGGTGTCCCGTTACTATTCGGCCGCTTTGCAGTTCCTCAATGGTCGGTTTCCCGAGGCGCTCGAGCTGGCGCAGCAAACCATTGAGCTCGATCGGAGCCATGCGCCGACCCATAACCTCGCGGGCGCGATTCATGCCAATCTGGGTCAGACGGGAGCGGCCCGTGATGCCTTCCAGGATGCGCTGCGTCTCAATCCACGGGACAGCGCCACGTACGCGAACCTGGGACTGCTGGAGTTGTCGCTCGGCAACTGGGCCACCGCCGGAGAGCTCTTCGCTCAAGCGCTCTCGCTCGATCCCACATCGTCGTCGGCCCAACAAGGGCTTGCGCAGGCGAGGCTCAACGGTTTCGACAGTTGAGCAGCGGCGGGCCGGTGGTTCTACCAACGCTCAGAAATCGACCCGGAACCCGATCTGAGCCCGTCGCATCGGATCAGCGGTCGTGGCCTCACCGAAGCGGCTCGACGTGACGACTCCGATATAGCCGGAGTCGTTCTGGGCATTCGTGATGTTGAACAGCTCGACGAACGCGCTGACCGCTCCGCGTCCGCCCAGGCTCACGGTTTTTGCCAGCCGGACATCGAGGGACACGGCGCTGTCTCCGCGACGGCTGTTTCTCGGCTCGGGACGGAAGCCAAACGGCCTGCCGTCGGGTCTGGGCGCGTTGCTGGTCGTGCTGTACGGCAGGGCGCTCCGGCCGCTGACGATTCCGGACAGTTCCAGCCCCAGCGGCAACCCGACCATGCCGTTGACCGCGACGCTCTGCCGCACGTCGTTATCGGTCGGCCCTTGATCTTCGGAGTAGTCGAACGGGTTCGTCGCCCTGCCGGCGCTGAGCGTCGAGTTCGTGTTGCTGCGATTCCTGGCAAGTGTATACGCGGCCTTGAGGAGGTATCGCGAGGACACCGCGTTCACCTGGACCTGGAGCGCCGTGTAGCGACTGACGCCGCCATTGCCGAACGAGGCGATCGCGCTGTAGCTCGGATTGATCCGCTGCAACGCGATCGGATCGAGATTGACGTCGCGGATCACGTACAGATCGAACCCGCGGGCATAGACGACGTCTGCCGACGCGCTCAGTCCCGGTCTGAGCTCGTGGGCCATGCCGCCACTCGCCTGTGTCGTCGCTGGAATCCGCAAATCGTGGTCGATGTCGTTCGTCGCTCCGGCGACGCTTCCGAGCACCGACAGATCGGGAACGGTATTTCGTGAGAGCGCATCGGCGAGAAACCGCTTGGCGGCCGCGATATCCGGCCAGAACGGGTTGAGCTGTGAATTGTTCGCATCGAGACTCACGATCCGGCTGACGAGGATGTTGTTCAAGAGCAGTGTCGTCGCGATGTTGTCGTGGTTCTGGTCGTAGTAGACACCGACGCCGCCTCTGAAGAGCGTCCGTCGATTGTCGCGGAACGGCACCCAGGCGACACCAACCCGCGGCGCCACGTTGTTCAGATCCTTCTCGAGCGTTCGGCGGCCCCGGTCGGTGCGCACCAGAGGGTTGAGCGCCGTCAGCGACCCGTCCAGGTCGTAGCGAACGCCGAGGTTCAACGTCAAGACGTCGGTCAGCCGCCAGCTGTCCTGCGCGAAGGCGCCAACGGAGGGGCCGGTTACGTCCCAGCGTGTCGCGCCGTCGATGCTCGTGAAGGAAAATGGATAGCTGCCCGGATCGCCCGGGCTGAACGGCACGTCGCGCTCGAACGCATACCGCCCGTCACGGAAGTTCCGGAAATCGCCGCTCGACCGGGTCCAGAACGCCTGCGTGCCGGCCTTCAGGTCATGGCTGCCATGAGTCCACGACAGGTTCTGGACCAGCTGGAGCTGATCCTCGCGAATCCTGCCGAAATTCACCGGACAACCAAACGAGGCGCCCGGATACGCGCGCTCGAACCAGGTGCCGGCCGGGTTCCGGGTCGCGTAGTTGCAGCCGCCGACCGGGGCGGATGTGTTCCACGCCGCCCGCACCTCGTTGACCGTCGTTGGCGAGGCGATCCAGGTCCAGTTCGCGACGACATCGCCGCCCCGCATCCTGGAAAAGCGCCCGTGCTCTTCCGTGCTGGTGCCGCCGATGGCCGAGCCGGTCATCAACTGGCGCTGCCCGTTGAACCGAAGGCGAATCCGCTGGCTCGGTGTCGCGACGACGTCCAGTTTGACCAGGCCCAGCGTACGGGTGTCGGTCGACGGGAACGTGCCGTTCGCCGCGGGAAACGTCGAATTCACCACGCTGTTCGACTCGTTGTCGAGATGCTCGACGCCCGCGAAGAAGAATGCCCGTTCCCTGACGACCGGTCCGCCCAACGTGCCGCCGAACCGGTATTCCGCGAGCGGTGGCTTCCGCGTCACGAAGGCCGGCGTCGCATCCCAGGAATCGTTCCGGAAAAAGCCGTACGCCCGCCCCGACATGTCGTTGCCCCCGGAGCGCGTGATGACGTTCACCACACCGCCGGCTGCCTGTCCGAATTCAGCCGTGAACTGGCCGGTCAGCGTCCGGAACTCCTGAATCCAATCCTGCGCCAGGGCGATCCGTTGATCGCCCAGCCGCTGACGCTCGCCGGATATCCCGTCGAGCTGATAGCTGTTCTGAAAATCGCGGTTCCCGCCGATGTCAACGCCGCCGTAGACGCCGGTCCTGGTCACGCCTGGCGCCAGCGCCGCGAGATCGTTGAAATTGCGGTCGAAGACCGGCAGCGCGTCGATCTCGCGCGACCCGACGATGCGGGCGAGCGTGCTGCTCGTCGTATCCAGAACCGTGGCACTGCCGGTGACGTCGACGCGCTCGACGACCGACGCGAGCCGGAGGACGACGTCGATGGCCAGCGTGGTGCCGACATGCAGCGTCTGAGCGCGGCGTGTGTTCGGGGCAAATCCGCTGAGCTCGGCGCGGATGTCGTACGTGCTCGCGGGAAGGGCGAGCAGCGTGTATCGTCCGTCGGGATCGGTCGTGACCGAGCGGTGGATCTGGGTGGCCGCGTCGATCGCGGTCATCCTGACGCCGGGCAGCACTGCGCCGGTTTCGTCGGTCACTTTGCCCACGATCGCCGCATCCAGGCTTTGTGCGGCGGCGTTCGGGGCCGGCAAGGCTGACAGAACAGCAACCAACGGCAGGGCGTAGCGTGTGTGGTTCGTCATTGGTCGAGTACTTCTCGCACCTTTCGCAGGAGACCGTCGCTGCTGAACGGCTTCTGCAAGAACGCGATGTTCGCATCGAGATGCCCCTTGTGGGCGAGCGCCTCGCCGGTGTAGCACCTTCAGGGTCGGCTTCCGCTTCGAGAGCCGCTGAAACAACGCCGGGCCGCTGGAGCCGGACATCACGACGTCGGTGATGAGCAGGTCGGTCGCCTCCACGAACCTCGCGTCAGCCTCGTCCGCGTTCGCCGCGTCCGCCACACGATACCCAGCGCGTTCGAGGACGACGCGGGTCAGGAACCGCACCGCCTCTTCGTCTTCGACGACCATCAACGTTTCCGTGCCGACCGAAGGGCTTGAGGCGATCGCTTGCCGGGCCGGTTCGGCGCTGCCGTCGGCTTGGGGTAAATACACTTTGAAGGTGGCCCCATGACCCGGTTCCGAATACACCCAGATGTAGCCGTTGCTCTGCTTCACGATGCCGTACACGGTGGCCAGACCAAGGCCGGTGCCCGTGCCGCGCTCCTTCGTCGTGAAGAACGGCTCGAACATCCGCCGCTTCGTCTCTTCATCAATGCCGACGCCAGTGTCGCTGACGGCGAGCATCACGTACGAGCCGGGGCGTACGGTGACGTGATCGGCGACATATGACTCGTCGAGCTCCATGCTGGCGGTCTCGATCGACAGCGTGCCGCCGTGTGGCATCGCGTCGCGCGCATTCACGGCCAGATTGATGACGATCTGCTCGAGCTGTCCGGGATCGGCCAGCACCGGAGCGAGATTGGAGCCGAGCTTTGTGGTCAGCGTGATGTCCTCGCCGATCAGCCGCCGCAGCATGTGGCTGGTGCCGGTCAGCAGGACGTTGACATCGACGCGGACGGCCTGCAGTATCTGCTGCCGGCTGAACGCGAGCAACTGCGCGGTCAGGCTCGCCGCCCGCTCGCCGGCCTTCTGAATCTCACGCAGATCGTGGCGGTCGCGGTCCGCGGGAGGCACATCCTCCAGCATCAAGTTCGCGAAACCCAGGATGACGGTGAGGAGATTGTTGAAATCGTGCGCGACGCCTCCCGCCAGACGGCCGATCGCTTCCAACTTGTTCGCCTGTCGGAGCTGCTCCTCGAGCGCCCTCCGCCCGGTGACGTCCATGGCGATGCCGAGCAGCCGTGCGGGGCGGTGGCCCTCCCCGTCAACGATCCGCACCCGGCTGTCGACCCAATGGACGCTGCCGTCGGGCCACACGACGCGGAAGTTCACGGATCGATCTTCGGCCCGCTGACGAATCACCTCGTCAACGGCCTCTCTGATCGAGGCCTGATCCTGGGGATGGACGAGCTCGAAGGACTCCCGCTCGGTCCGAGGGGCCCGATCGGCGGTGAGGCCGAAGAGCGGCGCCATCGTCGCCGACCAGACGAGGGCGCCGGTCGAGAGATCGACCTGCCAGATGCCCATGTGCGCCGCCCGCAGCGCAAAATGCGTCTGATCGTGGTTCTCCTTGAGCGCGCCGTACACCGATTGGATCTCGCCCGTCATGGTGTTGAACGCGGCGGCAAGACGGCCGATCTCGTCGCGTCGCCGTATGGAGACCCGTCGCGAATAGTGGCCGGCGGCGATTTCCGAGGCGGCTTCAGACAGGGCGTGAAGCGGCGTGGTGATTCGCTTCGTGAAGATCGAGACCAGTACCGCGCCGAGGACCGCCACGCCGAAGGCGAGCACGAGCATCCTGGTGAGAAAGCTCTGGGCCGGAGCGACGATCAGGGCGTGGGGAAACTCCACCCACACCGCCCACGGCGTACCCCGAATGAGTGCGGTCGCGCCGATCCGGCGCTCTCCGTCCGGCAGGCGGTACTGGCCGACACCACGCCTGCTGACATTGACCGGTGGCGGCGTGACAACGCGCGACAGGTCCGTCCAGACTCCGCCGGCCGCGTTGCCGATTTCCACGAGGGAGCCAGGTCCGACGAGTTGCGAGAGAGCTCCCGGAGGGCTGATGGAAAACGTCGCGCGGCTGACCAGTCGCCCGAGCGGAGGCGCCGCAGCGGCGTCGTCCGGCGGCTGTTCCTCCTCGACATCTGCGATGTTGTCCGCGAACACCAGGCTGTTGTCGCGCGTTTGCAGCGGACTCACCCCTGGGCCGTTCGGAAACGGACCATTGGGCAACGGCGGTTGCGAGTCGCCCTGTCCTTCCCCTGGAACGGACAGATTCACCACCTGGGTACCGGTGACGGTCCAGAGCTCAATGACTCTGGGACCGGCAGTCAGCACCGTCCGAAGACGGGTCCGGGCGAGATCGCAGGCCTGGCCGCTCGCATGCCGGACGCACTCGCGGACGGTCGGATCGCGCGCCGCGCGCTCCATTTGTTCGACGCCCTGTTGGCCGGAACGCTCGAACAGCCCTGCCACCTGGTCGGCCGCCGCTTGCGCACGTTCACCACCTGCGCGAACCAGGGTCGCGTCGACCTCGCGGTAGGCGAACCACAGGAAAACGATCAGGACAAGGAGGATGGCGCCGGAAATCAGCAGCGGCAGGCGTACGCGCAACGAATCGCGCGCTGCGAGAGAAGTCGTGCTCGGCAGGCTGTTTGCAGTCATGCCCGGCGGGTAGTCTCCAGGCCGGTTGAAGAACCGACACCATCCAAAGGGATATCGACCCACCACGCGGAATCCAATATCCCCGGCTGTCCCAAGGATGTGATGGCTGAGGATGAGAATCGGGCCTGATTCGTGCTGGTTGCGCGGCGAGGTTTTCTGGAATGCCCGGGCTGCACGAAGGGATCAGCGGCCTGACCGGCTGGCCCCGCACTGGCTGCGGGTTACCGTCCAAGACACGGGATCACAGCTGCCAGGCCTGCAACACCGCCTACGGTCCAGGCGCCGTGACGTCCGCCACTTGAGCAGATGATCACGGCGCCGGCGAGAGCGAGCTCATGAAGGAGCGTCGTGGTCGAAGCGTGAAGCGGACTCCGCCGAAAGTGGTCTCGAGCCCCTCTGTGACTCTACGTCAGCATCGCGCTCATTTCACCGGCACATCGAGCAGCGACTGATAGACCGTCGCGCTGAAGCGCTCGGCGACGCCGCTCGTGTTCGGCAGCATCTGAATCATCATCACCGTGACCATGTTCGCCTTCGGATCGATGCGGTACGTCGTGCCGTAGGCGCCGGCCCACCCGAACGATCCGACCGACTCCATCCCGTTCGCGCCGTACCGGTCGGTGGTCTGGAAGCCATAGCCGAATCCGAGGCCGTTCGGCGAGTGCAGCGTGCCGACCTGGTTGGTGGACATCAACGCCACCGCGCGCGGAGACAGCACCCGCACGCCATCGACCTCGCCGCCTCGCCGGATCATCTCGAGGAACTGCGCGTAATCGCGGGCGGTCGACAGCAGCCCGGCGCCGCCGGCGAAGCTCCGATGCGGACCGTCGACGTAGTGTCCCTGTCCACGCGCGCCGTCCGGTGCACGGGTGATCTTCCCGTTGCTGCCGCTCGAGTACACGGCGGCAAGCCGATCCCGCTCTCCAGCGGGCAGGTAGAACTGCGTGTCCTTCATCCCGAGCGGACCGGTGATCCGCGCGCGGATGAACTCGTCGAGCGACATACCCGACGCACGCTCGACGATGCAGCCGAGGATGTCGGTGTTGTAGCCGTAGACCCACGATTCGCCCGGCTGTGCGACGAAGGGCAGCGTCGCCAGCGTTTCCATGGTGTTGCAGATCGGCTCGTTCTTGTCGGCGGTATACCAGCCGAAGCCCGCAGCGGGCCCGAGACCTTTCGACTCGTACTGCGACGCGATCGACAGGTTGGTGCCGTATGAGATGCCTGCGGTGTGGGTCAGGAGATCGCGCACGGTAATCTGACGCCGCGCCGGAACGACCTTGACGTCACCTTCGCCGGGCAGCGCGACCGTCGTCTTCGCGAACCCGGGGATGTAACGGCTCGCCGGATCGTTGATCGCGACCTTTCCTTCTTCGACCAGCGACATGATGGCGGCGCTGGTAATCGCTTTCGACTGCGACGCGATCCGGAAGATCGTGTCGGTCGTCATCTTGCGGCCCGCTTCCTTGTCGGCCCACCCGAACGCCTTGTCGTACACCGGCTTCCCATCGCGAAGGACGAGGACAACCGCACCGGCAATCCGGTCGTCGTCCACGAACTGCTGGAACAGATGGTCGATCCGCCCGAGACGATCGGGCGCCTGGGCGGCGAAACCGACGCCAAGGAGCATCGTCACGGCCAGCGCCAACGACATGCGTTTCCTCATCATTTTCCTCATATCGCTATCCGATCCGCGGTCTGGTCCGCGTGCTGATCCAGGCCAATCTGGCCCTGCCAGGCTCCTTCGCGTTGCGCCAACGCGCCGCGCACCAGATAATATCAGCGCGCAATCATCCGACCCAGCATGATTCTACGCGAGCCTCGGGTCCGGTGAATGCACGGCTATTTTGGCTGGCGGAAGCGCCAGGCGCGAATGGCCACGTCGGCGGGATCCGGCCGAGAGCCTGGCACGCCGTCTGGCATCTGCTCGCCCGACCAGATGTCCAGCGCGTCAGCAACAATGCGCACGAACCCGGGTCTATCTGAGCGGCGCCCGGAGTGTCTTGCAGCCGCCGATCGGGTTCAAATTTTGGTGAGAAGGCTGAGCGTTTTTCGATAGGGGAGCGGATAGCCGGCCACTCCGCTCAGCCGCAGCCGCCGGGATGAAGCGGAGGGTTTGAAGTACAGTGCTCGGAGGCCGGCGCAAAAATGTGCAGTAGTCCTTCAATAGATCGTGCACCTGCACGACCGCTGTTGACGGCGGTGTCCCGTCTCCGTGCCACGCCGACCCGCACGCGAGCGACGGCTCCGTCGAGCCTTCGATGCTGGCCACGGCTGCTGCAGGCGCTGGCGCTGGTTGGGCCGATTCTGATGGGCGGCTGCACTTCGTCCAGTACATCGACCGGCCCCTCGCCCGCGAAATGCCAGGTGTCGCTCGAAGCGGTCCCCACGTCGTTCGTGGCCGGCGGCGGCACGGGCACGGTCTCGGTGTCCACCCAGCCCGAGTGCGCATGGACCGCGTCGGTGCAGACAAGTTGGATGTCGGAGCCGTCGCCGACATCGGGGCAAGGCACCGGTCAAGTGACCTTTCAGATCCCGGCCAATCCGCTTCCGGTTGCCCGCCGAGGTGAAATCGACGTCAACGGCAGTCGCGTGTCAGTGACCCAGGAAGCTGCGCCGTGCGCATTCACGCTGACCCCGACGCGTGAATCGATCGGCGCGGATGGAGGCTCAGGCACGGTCGCCGTCGCGGCCGCGGCCGGCTGCGCGTGGACTGCCGGCAGCAACGCCCCGTGGATCACGGTGACCAGTGGTGCATCCGGCAGCGGCAATGGGACCGTGGGCTTTGCCGTGGCGGCGAACGCGGGCGATGCGCGGACCGGCACGCTGACGATAGCGGGCCAGACGTTCACCGTCGCGCAGGGGGACGACTGCGGGTACACGATCACGCCGACCGGCCAGTCGATTGGCGCCTCCGGAGGGGCGGGCGCGCCGGTCGCTGTCGCCGCCGCGGGAGGGTGCACCTGGACCACCACCAGTGGCGAGCCGTGGATCACGGTGACGTCCGGGGCTACCGGCAGCGGCAACGGGACGGTCGGTTTCAGCGTCGCGGCGAATCCGGGCGCGGCACGGACCGGCACGCTCACGATTGCCGGCCGGACGTTCACCGTCACGCAGGCGGCGGCGCCGGCGGCATGCACCTACACGATCATGCCGGCTGGTCAGTCGCTTGCCGCGGGCGGAGGAGCGGGAACGCCGGTGGCGGTCGCCGCCGCGGCTGGCTGCACCTGGACCGCCGCCAGCGGCGTGCCGTGGATCACGGTGACGTCCG
>WHSN01000171.1 GCA_009380045.1 Luteitalea sp. | reverse complement strand
GGATTACTCAGGTTCTCCATCTCCAGCCGGTAGAGGTCGCGTCCGCCTGCCGCCCATTCGTATTCGTGGCCGAAGCGGAACGCCTGGACGTGCACCACCAGGAACACGAGCAGCCACAATCCCGAGACAATCATCGTCGAGGAGGCGAAGCTTTTCCGGCTCGGCGGCCCGGCGGCGCGCTTCTGCGCGTAACCGATGGGGCGGGCCCGCTGATTGTGCACGAACATCGTGATCGTCTTGTAGATGTGGATCACGAACAGCAGCAGCAGGAGAATCTCGATCGCCGGCAGCAGCGGGTTGCTCTCGAGCACATGGGCGTATCTGTTGAAAAACGCCGGGCCGCCGAAGACCATCAGGTTGCCGACGACGTGGATGATCAGGTAGAGGAAAAGCGCCAGGCCCGTGATCCCGATGAGGAGCTTCATCCCCACCGAGGAGCTGAAAATGCGGGTGCGTGGAGACATCGTTTCGAGAAGTTTACCGTCCGGTCAAGAAAAGGTGCAACACGCCGAGCGGCGCGCGCGGGCCAGCGGGCGGCGGCGTGACGCTGACGCGCACGCTGAAGCCTTCTGGAAAAGAGCACCGGCGGGAGAACAACAACAGAGAGCACTGGCGCGAGAACACGAGAACAAAAGAGCGCCGCCGAGAGAACGACGTCGCGCATGCGGGCGCATGCGGCCGCGTGCGGCAAGGTGACGCGATGCGCTGCCGCGTGCACGGCCGCCCGTGCTCTCTTGACGCGGTCGGCGGCGGCCGATTACGATCAGGAGTTTTCTCCACGATGAAAATCCACGAATATCAGGCCAAAGCCATCCTCGCCCGGTACGGCGTGCCGGTGCCGCGCGGCGAGGTCGCCTTCAACTCAGTCGAGGCCGGCGACATCGCTCGGCGGCTTGGCGGCAGCGTCGCGGTCGTCAAGGCGCAGATCCACGCCGGCGGGCGCGGCAAGGGCGGCGGCGTCAAGCTCGCGACATCGCCGGACGAAGCGGAAGCCATGGCCCGGGCGATGATCGGGATGACGCTCGTCACCCATCAGACCGGTCCCGAGGGTCGCGTGGTCGGGCGCGTGCTGGTCGAGGAAGGCCTGCAAATGACGCGCGAGCTGTATCTGAGCGTCGTCCTCGACCGCGCCTCAGGCAAGCCGGTGATGATGGCCAGCGCCGCCGGCGGCATGGACATCGAAGAAGTCGCGGCGGCGACTCCCGAGAAGATCCACCGGGTCTACATCGAGCCGGGCGTCGGTCTGGTGCCGTTCGCGGCCCGCCAGCTCGGGTTCGCGATTGGGCTCGAGCCGGCGCAGGTGAACAAGGCCGTCAAGTTGATCGCGGCGCTCTACGAAGCGTTCACGGCCACCGATGCCTCGATGATCGAAATCAATCCGCTGGTCGTCACGGCGTCGGGGGAGCTGCTGGCGCTCGACGCGAAAATGAACTTCGACGACAACGCGCTCTATCGGCACCCCGACATCCGCGACCTGCGGGATCTGAGTGAAGAGGATCCGCTCGAGATCGAAGCCTCGCAATCGTCGCTCAACTACATCCACCTGGACGGCAATATCGGCTGCATGGTGAACGGCGCCGGGCTGGCGATGGCGACGATGGACATCATCAAGCTCGCGGGCGGCGAGCCGGCGAACTTCCTGGATGTGGGCGGCGGCGCCAACGCCGAGCAGATTCGCAATGCGTTCAAGATCCTGATGTCGGACACGAACGTGACGGCGGTGCTCATCAACATCTTCGGCGGCATCCTGCGGTGCGACGTTCTGGCGCAGGGGGTGATCGCGGCGGTGAAGGAGCTCGGCGTCCCGGTGCCGATCGTGATCCGCATGGAAGGCACGAACGTCGACGAAGGCAAGCGGCTGCTCACGGAGAGCGGCATGAACTTCACGACCGCAGACTCGATGGGCGAAGCGGCGCAACGAGTCGTTCAACTCGCAGGGTAGACGACATCGCTACGAAAACAGGAAAACCCGAAGCGCCACAACCGGTGTGTTTCGTGTCTGGCTGCTCTCGGGGCTGAACTCGGGTCCCACATATGTCCGTTCTCATCGACAGGAACACGCGTTTGCTCGTTCAGGGGCTGACCGGCCGCGAGGGTACGTTCCACGCCAAGCAGGCCGCGGCCTACGGAACGACCGTCGTCGGCGGCGTGACGCCGGGCAAGGGCGGCACCACCCACGAGGGCTGGCCGATTTTCGACACGATGCGCGAGGCGGTCGAGAAGACCGGGGCCAACGCGACGGTGATCTTCGTGCCGCCGCCGTTTGCGGCCGATGCCGTGATGGAAGCGGCGGATGCCGACGTGGCGCTGGTCGTGTGCATCACCGAGGGCATTCCGGTGCTCGACATGATGCGCGCCATGACGTTTCTCAAGACCCACCCGGCAACCCGGCTGATCGGGCCCAATTGCCCGGGGATCATCTCGGCCGGCCAGGCGAAAGCCGGAATCATCCCAGGCCACATCTGCAAGGAAGGGCGCATCGGAATCGTCTCGAAGAGCGGCACTCTCACCTATGAGGCGATTCACCAGCTCACCCGCGTCGGTCTCGGACAGACGACCTGCATCGGCATCGGCGGCGACCCGCTGATCGGAACCACTCACATCGACGCGCTGAAGCTGTTCGCCTCCGATCCCGACACTGAAGCCGTCATCATGATTGGCGAAATCGGCGGCAGCGCCGAGGAGGAAGCGGCCGCCTGGATCCGGACCAACTTCAAGAAGCCGGTGGTGGCGTTCATCGCCGGCCAGACCGCGCCTCCCGGACGCCGCATGGGGCACGCCGGGGCAATCATCGCCGGCGGCAAGGGCACGGCTGCCGAGAAGATGGCCGCGCTCACCGCCGCGGGAGTGACGGTGGTGAAGAGCCCTGCCGACATGGGCACGGCGATCAACCGGCTTCTCGAGCGTAAACGCTGAAGACACAGGGCTTGCCCGCCGCGCGGTTGCCCGAGCCCATGCTATACTTCGTAGGATCTTTCACCGGCGCGACGCCGGGTACCCCTCACTTCCAAAGGCGGTAAGGACGAGCGAATGGCATCGACAGACCTCGCAGTACACGATCGGCAGGCACACGACCAGCAGGCGCAGGATCAACAGGCCACGTCTGACAAGACGCGCGTGGTGAACGACTTCAGCCTTCAAATCGCGACGGTCAATGGCTCCGGCAGCCAGACGGCGAACCTGGTGCTGCTCCGTTCACTGCTGATCATGGGCATCCCGGCCTCCGGGAAGAACATGTTTCCGTCGAACATTGCCGGCCTGCCGACCTGGTACACGATTCGTGCGAGCAAACGCGGGTATATCGGCCGCAAGAAAGAAGTTGACTTTCTCGTCGCGATGAACCCCGAGACCGCCAAAGAGGACGTGCTGACCCTGGATCCGGGAGCGGCCGTGGTCTACGACGAGCCCCTCAAGCTCAACGCCCTTCGCGACGATGTCGTGTTCTATCCGGTGCCGTTCGACAAGCTGGTGGGCCCGGTATGCCCGGACGCGAAGTTGCGGCGCCTGGTGCGCAACATGATTTACGACGGCATCCTCGCCAAGCTCCTGAATATCGATCTCGCCCACATGGAGAAGGCGCTCACCAAGCAGATGGGGAAAAAGGCCAAGGCCGTGGCCCTCAACCTGGGCGCGTTGAAGGCCGGTCTGGACTATGCCGAGGCGCACTTCACCAAGCAGGATCCGTTCTACCTCGAGCCGATGAACGAAATGGCCGGCAAGATCCTGATCGAGGGCAATGCGGCCGCCGCCATCGGCTGCATGATGGCCGGCGTCACGGTCGTCGCCTGGTATCCGATCACGCCATCGTCGTCGTTGTGCGAGTCGCTGATCGGGTACATGAAGAAATACCGCATCGACAAGGACGGCAAGGCGACGTTCGCCATTGTCCAGGCCGAAGACGAGATCGCGTCGCTCGGGATGGTGATTGGTGCGAGTTGGGCGGGTGCGCGCGCCATGACCGCCACCGCCGGCCCCGGCATCTCGCTGATGTCGGAGTTCACCGGCCTGGCCTACTATGCGGAGACTCCCGCGGTGATCTTCGACGTGCAGCGTGTCGGCCCGTCGACCGGCCTGCCGACGCGCACCGCGCAAGGGGATCTGCTGTCCACGGCGTTCCTGTCGCACGGCGACACCAAGCACATCATGCTCATTCCTTCGTCGGTGGAGGAGTGCTACACGATGGCGCAGCAGGCTTTCGACCTGGCCGAGTACTTCCAGACGCCGATCTTCGTGATGCTCGACCTCGACCTGGGCATGAACAACTGGGCGTCGAAGCCGTTCACCTATCCCGACCAGCCGCCCGATCGCGGGAAGCTCCTCACCAAGGAGATGCTGCAGAAGCTCGGCGAGTGGGGCCGTTACAGGGATGTGGACGGCGACGGCATCGCCTACCGCACGATTCCCGGCGACGGACTGCCGGTCTACTTCACGCGCGGCTCGGGTCACAACGCCAAGGGGCAGTACAGCGAACGGCCGGACGACTACGTCGAGAACATGGATCGGCTGGCGCGGAAGTTCAACACCGCCCGGACGCACGTGCCGGCGCCCGAAATCGAGACCGTCGCCGACGCCAAGATCGGGTTCATCGGCTACGGCACGACCCACTGGGCGATCACCGAGAGCCGCGACCAGCTCCGCGAGGACACCGACGTCAGCACGTCGTACTTCCGGCTGCGCGCCTACCCGTTCAACGCCGACCTGACGGCGTTCATCGATGCGCACGAGCGCATCTACGTGATCGAGCAGAATCGCGACGCCCAACTGCTGCAGCTGATGCGTCTCGAGCTCTCGCCCGAGCGGATCGCCAAGCTGCGCAGCGTGCTGCATTACAACGGCATGCCGATCGACGCCCGCAGCGTCACCGACGACGTGCTGGCGCAGGAGGGCTTCGAGGTGGCCAACAAGACGGCGGTCCGGCCGGCGAGCACCAGCATGATGGGCGGCGAGTAAGGCATCGACGAGCCGGGGATCGAGGATTCGGGGATCGAGGATTTGGGGATCGAGGATTTGGGGATCGAGGATTTGGGGATCGAGGATTTGGGGATCGAGGATTTGGCGATCGGCTGACTGACCGATCGCGTTCGGACAGGACCCTTCATATGGCGACGTTGAAAGTGAATCGTATCGGGCTGGAGCCGCAAGTCTACAAGGGCGGGAAGACGACGTTGTGCGCCGGATGTGGCCACAACGCCATCTCGGAACGCATCATCGACGCGTTCTACGAGATGGGCATCGACCCGGTACAGGTGGTGAAGCTCTCCGGCATCGGCTGCTCGAGCAAGAGCCCGGCTTATTTCCTCGGCGGATCGCATGGCTTCAACGCCGTGCACGGGCGCATGCCGTCGGTCGGCACCGGCGCGATGCTGGCGAACAAGAAGCTGATCGCGATCGGGGTGAGCGGCGACGGCGACACCGGCGCGATCGGCATCGGCCAGTTCGTCCACTTGATGCGTCGCAATCTGCCGATTATTTACATCATCGAAGACAACGGCTGCTACGGCCTGACCAAGGGACAATTCTCGCCGACCGCCGATCTCGGCTCGAAGCTCAAGACCGGCGTCGTCAACGAGCTGCCGCCGATCGACACCTGCGCCCTCGCCGTCGAGCTTGGCGCCACCTTCGTCGCCCGATCGTTCTCAGGCGACAAGAAGCAGCTGCTGTCGCTGCTCAAAGCGGCCCTGGCGCATCGCGGCACGGTGATGCTCGACGTGATCTCCCCGTGCGTGACCTTCAACGACCACGAAGGCTCGACCAAGAGCTACGCCTACGTCAAGGACCACGCCGACGTGCTCGAAGAGGTGAGCTTCGTGCCGTTCTTCGAGGACATCAGCGTCGACTACGCGCCTGGTTCGACCCAGGAGGTGACGCTGCACGACGGCTCGCGGCTGTTCCTGAAGAAACTCGAAGAAACCTACGACCCCACCGACAAGATCAGCGCGCTCAAGCGGCTCCACGAAACCGCTCGTCGCGGCGAGTTCGCCACCGGCCTCATCTACATCGAGCCGGACCGCGACGATTTCCTTACGCAGCTGAACATCGTCAATGAGCCGCTGGCCACCCTTCCGCTCAGCCGGGTTCGTCCAAGCCGGGAAGCGCTCGAAGAGATTATGGAAGGGCTTCGCTAACCGTCGAGAATCGGCGATCTGACGATCGCCGATTCTGACCGGCAAGGTTCGCTCGAAGCAGACGGCGCGACCGGCGAAACACCTTGACCGATCTCGGCAGATCCCGCGGGTTCGTCCATGGTTGGGAGCACCAGCCATGCCGAGCGGCGATTGGGATAATGCGTCGCAAATCGCCGATCGCCCGAACCCCAGATCGCAAATTCATCCCCCCTCGGTCCCGTCCTCTCTTGCGCCGATCGCGTCTTCGGCGGTGGCCACGGGATCGTTGGGCATGCCCTGACTGTCGATGCCGCCGCCATGCGGATTGCCCGTTTGCGTGTCTTCGGGCCGGTTGCCTTCGACGGCACCCCTGTGTGCGGCGGGATCGTTCTCCTGCTTGGTCGCCATGTCGGTCATGAGTCGCCTCCCTGTACGAGTGTAGACGAGAGTGGCTCAGATAGCTGCTGCTATAATTACCTGATGATTCAGCGGACCCTGGCGATCATCAAACCGGACGCGGTCGAACGACGACTGACGGGCCGCATTATCGAGCGTATCGAAGCAGCTGGGTTCCAAATTCGTGCCATGCGCCGCGTGCACCTCTCGAAGGGGGAAGCTGAAGGCTTTTACGAAGTGCATCGCTCGCGTCCCTTCTTTGGGAGCTTGACCCAGTTCATGTCGTCGGGACCGGCCGTCGTGCTGGTCCTGGAGGCCGATCAGGCGATCACGAAATGGCGCGCGTTGATGGGTGCCACCGACCCGGCCGAGGCCGAGGCGGGGACCCTGCGCAAGGAGTTTGCGCAGTCGATCGAGCGGAATGCAACGCATGGTTCCGATGCGCCTGAGACGGCCGCGTATGAGATCGGGTATTTCTTCGCCGGGGTGGACTTGGCGTAGGAGTGGGGATGTCCCCCGCTCACCCAGGGCTTTCACATGACCTTACAGGGCTCAGCTCGACCACAACAGCGCAGAGTTGATTGAGGAGCCATGGGCAGAAGTCTGGTCGTCATCGGGTTGGTCGTCGCGGGTCTCGGAGTGCTGATGATGCTCGGCCTGCCGCTTGGTCGGCTCCCTGGTGACTTCGCGGTGCGGCGCGGCAACGTCTCGTTCCATTTCCCGCTTGCCACCTCCATCGTCGTCAGCATTCTGCTGACGCTCCTGTTCGCGCTGTTCCGGCGCTGAGACGCCGACCCCGATGTCCATCAAGCCCGACACGTGGATCACGCAGATGGCGCTCGAGCAGCGTATGATCGAGCCGTTTGTCGACAATCAGGTGCGCGGCGGCGTCATTTCGTTTGGCGTGTCCTCCTACGGGTACGACGTCCGCGTCGGCGACGAGTTCAAAGTGTTCACCAACGTCTACAACACCGTGGTGGATCCGAAGAACTTCGACCCGAAGTCGTTCGTCGACATCCAGGCCGATGTCTGCATCATCCCGCCGAACTCGTTCGCCCTGGCCAGCACCATCGAGTACTTCAGGATCCCGCGGGATGTGCTCACGGTGTGCCTGGGCAAGTCCACCTACGCGAGGTGCGGCATCATCGTGAACGTCACGCCATTCGAGCCCGAGTGGGAAGGGCACGTTACCATCGAGATCTCCAACACGACGCCGCTGCCGGCCAAGATCTACGCCAATGAGGGCATTGCCCAGGTGCTGTTCTTCCAGGCCGACGAGCCTTGCGCCGTGTCGTACAAGGACAAGAAAGGGAAGTACCAGGCCCAGCGAGGCGTGACGCTTCCGAAACTATGACCCCGGTGCCGATCGCCAATCACGTCATCGCCGACTCGCGCCGCCGATCGCCTTCGCCCGATCGCCGATTGCGCACCCCTTCCCTTGACCCATCAGGGAACAACGTAGTAAAACTTGCGCGCACCTCGCTATTTCCGGGGTTTGTCGCCGCATCCCGTTTCCATGGATAAACTTGTCGAGCGCGACCCCGCGCCTCGAAGCCCTTTGGTCGCCGCCCCCGCCCTCGCTGTTCAATTCTTTTTGATCCCGTTGGCGGTCATTGGTGTGACGATACTGGTGTATCTGGGCTTCCGTTCGCTGCTCACCGACCAGCGCTCGCCCCAAGACTATTTGACGGAGATCCAGACGGGAGGAACGACCCGGCGCTGGCCCGCCGCCTACGAGCTGTCGCGTCTGATGGCCGACCCGGCGGTTCGGGCCGATCGCACGCTCGGACCGGCGCTGGTCAAAGCGTTCGAGAGCGCGAAGGACGACGACCCGCGGGTGCGGCAATACCTTGCGCTCGCGCTCGGCCGGCTCGATCCGCCGCTGCCGGACCGTGCGATAGCCGATCTCAAGGTGGCGCTGCACGATCCGGACAGCGAAGCGCGGATCATGGCGATCTGGGCGCTTGGCTCGTCGGGTGACCAATCGGTGGTCGCCGAGCTGGAGCCGCTGTACACCTCGCCTGACGCCGGCATCCGGAAGATGGTCGTGTACGCGCTCGGTGCGTTGCCCGGGGAGGCGCAACTCGACACCCTGCGGACTGCTCTCCAGGATGAGGCCCCCGACGTCCGATGGAACGCCGCGGTCGGGCTCGCGCGGCACGGCAATCGTGACGCGGTGCCGGTCCTGCAGCAGATGCTCGATCGTCGCTATGTCGAGGAGACGGTCACGCGCAACGCGCGTCCTGACGCGGACCAGGATCCGGTTGCGGACGTGATGATCAGCGGGCTGCGCGCGATCGCGGCCCTGAAGGAGACGACGCTGCGGGCGCCGGTCGAAGAACTGAGCCAGCAGGATCGCAGCATGAAGGTGCGGCAGGCGGCCCTCGAAGTCTTGAAGGTGATGGGATAGCGTAGAGGGGTGCCCGACGGGACGACAGCGCGGACCAACGGCGGGGTCCGCTTTTAGGGGAGACATGGCTGAGGACACGAAACCAAACGGTCCGGCGCCCGGCGATCCGGAGCCTGCGCGCGCCGGTGTCGCGCCTTCCGCGCCCGCGACCGG
>WHSN01000184.1 GCA_009380045.1 Luteitalea sp. | reverse complement strand
TCGAACCGACGCGAATCGCCTGATGATCGCCTCGAGCGCGCGCTCCTGACGCCGCATCAGGCGCGGCAGGCGTCGATCGTTGCGAGCCAGCCGGATGAAATCGGGGAGCCGCGGCAGCACGTCGCGCAACGCTGGCCGCGTCGCCACTTCGTCCGCCGGCCGGATCGCGTCGCTGTGACCGAACGACCGCAACGCTCCGGCCGGAGCGGCGCCACCCAGTCGACAGATATTGCGCAGTTGCAAGAGGTTGAAATACAGCCGGCCATGGAAGCTCTTCAGCATCGGCCCCAGCGCCGGGTCGATCAGGCGGCCCATGAAACGGACCTCGGCTCGGTTGAGCATGTCCTCGTAGACGGCAAGCGCCTGCGGAGATGTCTGATCGGGGAACACCTCGATCAGGTTGGCGCGCGTCCATTCGATGTCGTTCGCGCCGGATGCCGGCGCGGCCGTCACCGGACGTGACTGGAGCACCCAGAACTGGCGGCCGTCGTGACACCATTCGATGTCCTGTGGCGCGCCGAAGAAGCGCTCGATCCGCAACGCCAGTTGGGAGAGCTCGGCGATCGCCATTTCGTCGAGCACGGGACGGCCACCGGCCCGCCCCGCCAGATCGCTGGCGGGAAGGCGGACTTCCTCCTCGCCCGTTCCAGGACGCGAGAGCACGATCGCACCACTGATCTTGTCGACGTGAATCTCGTCGGGATCGACCGTACGATCGATGTCGTCCGGCGTGGCGCTCGCCAGCACGACGAGGCCGGGAGGAACGGCGAACCCCGCCTGCGTCAGACGGCCACAGTTGAACGCCTTGCCGCCGGCCTCAGCTGCATCGACGGCCGAGATCTGTTCGAGCGTCTTGAACGCGTCGCTGACGTTGATCGTCATCGTTGATCGGCGGTTCAGGAAGACCGCGTCGCTCGTGCGCGGAGCCTGACGCGGCCCGCTCGCATCCGGGATCGGCGCCACAGCCGTGGAGGTCGCTCATGTGAAACCTGTGACGAGCTGCCGCACTCGCAGGATGCTACTGAACCATCGAGCGATTATCACCCGGCCTGGACAGCCGCCTCCACGACTTATAATCCGAGCGGTGGCACAGCAACCGTCCGAAACCGTCCCGCGCGAAGGCGATCTCGCAGGCGCCGAGGACGAGCTCGCCTGGACCATCCTGCTCGCCGCCTCGGGGCATGCCGAGCGCGTCGCGCACGCCGGGCAGCTCGCGGCTTTCGGCCTCACCCGCGAAGGGGGCCTTCAGCCGGTTCCTCGTGACGACGATCGGGCAGTCCTGACGTGGCGGCCCGGTTCAGGGTGGGAGTCTCACTGGTCGGACCCAGACCCGCGGCTGCCGCTGATGGACCTGTACCTGCCGATCTGCAGTGCGACCACGGAGCGGCCGATGACGGTCGGGCATCTCGGCCAGAGCCTGGATGGGTTCATTGCCACGCACGCGGGCGAGTCGAGGTGGGTCACCGGGCAGGAAAACCTGCTCCACATGCACCGCCTTCGAGCGCTGACCGACGCAGTGGTCGTCGGTGCGGCCACCGTGGCGCTGGACGATCCGCAGCTCACGACGCGTCTGGTCGAGGGACCGAACCCGCTGCGCGTCGTGCTCGATCCCGGCCGGAGGCTCGGCGATCAGTACCGGGTGTTCAACGACCCGTCCGCCGAAACGCTGTACATCTGCGCCCAGTCGATGGTCGATGCGGGACCGCCTCGGGTGGGACTGGCGAAAGTGGTCGGCGTGGACGGCTCGGCCGATGGCCTCGATGTGCACGCGGTGATGCAGTTGCTGCGGGATCGCGGCTGCACCCGCATCTTCGTGGAAGGCGGCGGCGTCACGGTCTCCATGTTCCTCGAAGCCAACCTTCTCGATCGGCTGCACATGGCCATCGCGCCGCTGCTCATCGGCGACGGCCGCCCCGCCATCCGTCTCCGGCCCCCGGCTGCCCTCGGCGACTGCGTCCGTCCGCGCTACCGCGTGTTCCGGATGGGAGGCGACGTCCTGTTCGACTGCGAGCTGGGCGGCGACACCACCACTGGGACGGCCGAGACAACGGCGCCGCCTTCGGTGACGCGCGTCATCTGAACCGCTTTCACCACCGCCGGTCACGGAACACGGCGAGCCACGAAGGTCCTGACCAAAGATCAGCGCGAACGATCAGCGGTCAACCGTGGCCACCGGAAACGGCGTCGCACCCGACCACGGCCGGCCACGCAGCCACATCCTCATGGCCCACGACCACCCGCGATCGTCCGGCGGCGACGTGCGCCAGTCGTCGCGCCAGCCAACCGGACGTCCTCGACGCCTCATCCGGCGCCATGGCTGCGGCGGCTTCCCGCCATCCGCTGAGCAGACGCACCTGCAGTTCAGTCGCCTGCGGCGTGAGCACCCAGTCGCTTCGGGCGCGGCGAACAGCGTAGCCCACCCGCTCGAAGGCCTCGACGGCGCGGTCGGCCGCTTCCGGTCCGGCCGCGGGGCCGAACCCCTTGTCGCCATGCTGATGGCTGTTCATCAGCTCCAGCACACGTGCGTCCTCCGGTTCCGGGGGTGCGCAGTGTGAGCCACCGTTGTAGGTGAGCGCGAACAACACCGAGGCCTTGCTGGTCGCCGACGCGGACGCGAGCGCCTGCAGCCAACGGTCCGAGACGAGATCGAGCAGCGCCGATCCAGTGACGAGATCCTGGCCGGCGAAGAGCTCCGGATCGAGCACGTTCAAATCGACCCGCCGCGTCGTGACGTGGCAATCGAGCCGCTCCCCCCTCAACGAGACCCCTTCATCCGTGGCGTGCGATTGGTAACCATGTGCGGCGCCCCAGCCCGCCATGCGGACCGGTACTTCAGCCAGGAGATCGGCGTCGTGGTCGACAAGCACCCACCGCTGCCGCGGCGGCAGGCGCCCAATCAGATAGCGAGCGTTCGATCCGGTGCCGGAGCCGAGATCCAGAATCCGCAACAGCCTGTCGTGCGGGAACTGCGTCGCAACCGCGCGCGTCAGCCCGGCAGAGCGCGCCGCCGCATCGAGCGGCTCGCGAATCGCCAGCCAGCGCGAAAACGTCTCATCCACCCGTCGCCACCCGTCGCAGCGCCGCCGCCATTCGATCGCTCGCCGCGTCCCAGCTCGGGAGCTGCTCACGCACGCGGCGGGCGCCGGCCGAGAGACGCGCGCGCAGGCCCGCATCGCCGATCATCCGACCCAGGGCGTCGGACAGCGCAGCGGCGTCTCCCGGCGGGACCAGCAGGCCGGCATCCTCGCCGACGAGCTCGCCGATCGCCGGGTCGGTCGTGCTCACCACCGGCAGCCCGTGCGCGAGCGCCTCGGCCACGGCCATGCCGTACGTTTCATGAAGAGTGGCGAGCACGAACAGGTCGGCATCCAGGTAGTAGTCCTCCAGCCGCGCATCGTCGACATCCCCTGCAAGGGAGATGGAAGACTCGAGCCCTTCGTCGCGGAGGCAGCCGCGCAGGGCGGCGACGGTATCCGGTTCGCGCTCGAGACTCCCCACACACGTGAGATGCCATCCGTGTCTGGGAAGGGCGGCCAGGGCGCGGAACAGCACGTCGTGCCCCTTCCGGCGGGTCAATGTCGCCACCGTGAGCAACTGCAGCGTCGCGCCACCGGAGCCGCGCGATCGCGGCGCCCGATCGGTTCCCGGCTGCACCAGCGCGATGCGCTCGGGATCGACGCCGTAGCCGGCGAGCGCCGATCGCGTGCACGCGCCGGTAACGACGATCAGTGACGCGCAGGCAAGCGCCCGCTGCTCGCTGGTCCGCAGCTTCGTGGCGACCTCAGGCGCCAGGCCCGCGTCGGCGGCCAGCGGAAGATGTATCAAGGCGACGAGCCGCAGCCGCGAGCGCTCGCGCTCCGCATGGTCGGGCATCGCTCCGAGCGCCAGGCCGTCGACCAGCGCGATCGACCGGTCTGGAATGGCCGACAACACCTGGCCGGCCTCCGCCAGGGCAGATGCGGTCGGACTCGGAAAGCCCGGATCGAGCTCGCGGACCTCCACCGGCCAACCGCGCGCCCGCAGGCCGGAGACGATCCGCTTGTCGTAGATGTAGCCGCCGGTATGGGTCTCGAGCCGGCCTGGCACGACCAGCGTCACCAGTGGCATCAGCCTGATGCCACCGTGGCTGTAGGACCCTCGAATGATGCTGAGGCGAGGTGGGATTCGTGCAGGGAGACGCGCATGCTCTCGACAGCCGCGGCGGCCGGTCCGACATCTCCCCGCCGGATCGCTTCGAGCAATCGATCGAACACCACGCGCGCCAGATACTCCGTCGTCGTGTTGCTGCCGCTGAACGAAGGCTCGTCGTCGAGGTTCCTGTAGTTCATGCGCGCAAGAACGGCGTTCAATGCTTCGGTCGCGCGGCCGATGTCGATCACGATGCCGTCAACGTCGAGCTCGGCCCGCCTGAACTCCGCGTCGACAACGTAGGTGGCGCCGTGCAGACGCTGAGCGGGACCGAACACACCGCCCCTGAAGCTGTGCGCGATCATCATGTGGCCGCGAACTGTCACGCTGTACATCGAAGATCTCCAAAAAACGCCGCCCGCACGTGGCTCCTGGTCACGGGGCTTCCGCCCTGTGCGGCTGGTGACCGGCGACGAGCGAGGCGCGCGCGTTCCCGGGATGGAAGGACCCGGCGACCGTGAAGCCCCGGACACGCTCCAAGCGACGAATATTCGTTCACGAGTACGTGATCCGGTGGCACAGCGCGCCACCAGGGGCATCGGCGAGATCGGCCATCACCGTGGGCAGCGTCTCGAACGGCGTGTCGCCGGTAATCAATGCATCGAGGGCGGGTGAGGCGAGGAGGCCGAGCGCCAGCTGCATCCGCCGGCGGGTATCCCAGCGAGCGCGCTGCGACGGGGCGACAGCGCCGACCTGCGACGATCGCAGCGCGAGCCGCCGCGCATGGAAGGCCTCGCCGAGTGGAACGGTCACCAGCGTGTCGCCATACCAGCTCATTTCGACGATCGTCGCCTCGAAACCGGCGATCCTGAGCGCCAGGTTCAGCCCTTCGGGTGAACCGCTCGCGTGCACCACCAGGTCAGCCTCGCCTTGCACGGCATCCGGCGTCCTGAATCTCACGCCAAGGGAAGACGCGATCGCCGCACGTCCAGGGTTGAGGTCGACGAGCTCGACCTCGCATCCGGGAATCGCCGCCGCGAGCCACGCCACGAGGCATCCGACCGTGCCGGCCCCGATCACGGCGACCCGGTCGCCGACGAGCGGTCGGGCATCCCACAACCCGTTGATCGCGGTCTCGAGGTTCGCCGCCAGGATTGCCCGCTCCGGCGGCACATCCTCGGGAATGACATGCACGGCTTCGCGTGGAACCACATACCGCGTCTGGTGCGGATAGAGGACGAACACGCACCGGCCGTTGAGATCGCCCCCTCCTTCCTCGACGATGCCGACGCTCGAGTAGCCGTACTTGACGGGGGCCGGCAGTGCGCCGCTCTGAAATGGCGCGCGCATCCGCTCGAGCTCGCTCGGAGGCACTCGGCCTTTGAACACCAGCGCTTCGGTCCCCCGGCTGATGCCGCTATACAGCGCTCGCACGATCACGTTCTGTCCAGACAACAACGGCAGAGGCTCCGGGCGAATCTCGCCTCTTCCGGGCTCGACAATCCAGAATGCGCGCGCACCGGTGCGCGGTTGGTCGGCAGCCATCCCGTCAATTCTGGTGCTTTTCATGCGCGCGATACAATCCAGAGACGGTATCCATGATTTCCGTTCGCTGGCAGCTGCCAGCCGATCCGCTTCGCCTGAGCGCCATCGCGACCCAGGGAACCGCGATGATCGCTGTGGTTGCTCTCGGCACCCTGGTTCGCGACTCGGGGCTTCCCGTGTCCGCCTGGTATCCGCTCAAGGCGGCTGCCGTGTTCGCGGGGATCATGGGGATCGCCCTGCTTCGCTTGCACGGCCACCATCCCCACGGCTCGTTCGGTCCCGCCAACCAGGTCACCACGCTTCGCTCCGCGCTTGTCGCGCTGATGGCGGGTCTCGTTGGCGAGGCTGCGGCCTCATCGGCGGCCGGCTATGCCGTCATCGCCGCGCTGGTGGCCATCGCCCTGGACGGGGTGGATGGTTGGCTGGCCCGCCGCACGAACATGACGACGAGGTTCGGGGCACGATTCGACATGGAGATCGACGCGCTGCTCATCCAGGTTCTGGCTCTGCTCGCCTGGCAGTATGGCAAGGCGGGCGTGTGGGTGATCGCCTCCGGTCTCCTGCGCTACGCGTTCGTGGCCGCAGGGTGGCGGTGGCCGCGGCTTGGCAGACCGTTGTTCGCGAGCCTGAGGCGGCAGGCGATCTGCGTGGTGCAGATCGCCGGACTCATCCTGGCAGTGGCGCCCGCAGTGGCGCCGCCCGTGAGCAACCTGGTTGCCGCGGTCGCTCTGGGCGCGCTCTGCTATTCGTTCGCGGTCGACACGGCATGGCTTTGGCGACGCTGACCGGGTCGCGCCGGGTGCCGACGCTCATCCTTGCCCTGGTGGTCCTGAACGCGTCCTTGACCTTCGAGAATCTCTGGCCCACTCCATGGGTGCGCCTCGGCAGCTCGATATCGGTCGAGCTCGCGGCGCTCCTCCTGATCGTCTGCGGCGTCGCCTGGCGAATCGGTCAGGTATCTCCGAACGCTTCCCGAGCCTTGGCCGGTATCTGGTTTCTGCTCGTCGTCGGACGGTACGCGCAGGTCACCGTACCCGCGCTGTACGGCCAGGAGGTCAATCTGTATTGGGATCTCCGGTATGTCCCGGACGTGATTGGCATGGGCGTTCGCGTCGCCCCGGTCTGGTTGGTGGTGCTGGCCGCGGCCGCCGGAGGCATCTCGATCGCGCTCGTCCTTGCCGTAGCCCTCTGGGCGATTCGGCAGGTTGCTTGGGCCGCCGCGTGCCGGCGAGCACGCCCGGTTCTCGTGTCGGTTTCCGGCGCGGTCGTTCTGGCGTTCGGTGCGCAGAGCTGGAGCGACCGCGTGCCCGACGTCATCGCGTCGCCGGTCACCCAGACCTACGCGCGCCAATTCGGGCTCGTTGCCGAGGCGCTCCGCCCCGTTGAAGCGATCGCCGACAGCCCGGCGATGGAGACGAGCCTCGCCGCGGTGAAGGAGGCCGACGTGTTCCTCGTGTTCATCGAGGCGTACGGCGCGGTCAGCTTCGATCGTCCCGCGTTCGCCGAGCGTCTGGTCGCCAGTCGATCTCGGCTCATCGCGGACATCCACGATACGGGCCGCGAGGTGGTTTCCGCCTTCGTCGAGTCCCCGACGTTCGGCGGCTCGTCATGGCTGGCACATTTGAGCCTGATGAGCGGGGTCGAGGTGCGCAATCAGGACACCAAGAGTCGGCTGATGGCCGAGAGCCGTCACACGCTCGTCCACGTCTTCAGAAATCATGGCTACCGCACGCTGGCCCTGATGCCCGGTCTGAGACACATCTGGCCGGAGGGGGCGTTCTACGATTTCGAGGAGATCTACGGGGCGACGCGTCTCGACTATCGCGGCCCGGAGTTCGGATGGTTCGCGGTGCCGGATCAATTCACGCTCGAGCGGCTCGATCGACTGGAAGTGCGCCAGACCTCACGCGCGCCCCTCTTCGTGTTCTTTCCGACCATCAGCACGCATTTCCCGTTCAGCCCCACCCCTCCCTATCAGCCTGACTGGCGCCGGCTCGACAGCGCCGAGCCCTTCGACGTTCCCGACCTGGTCAGCGCGTACTCGGAGCAGCCGGACTGGACCGACTTCGGGCCTGGCTACGCGCGCGCGCTGTCGTACGACTTCGCGTCCCTCGGCGGGTATCTGCGGCGGCACTCGGCGCGCGATCTGGTGATGATCCTGATCGGGGACCATCAACCGGCGGCCGCGGTGAGCGGCGAAGGCGATCCGTGGGACGTTCCGGTGCACGTCGTGTCGAGCCGCGCGAATCTGATCGATCGTCTGGAGCTGAGGGGCTTCCGGCGTGGCCTCACCCCGCAGCGACCGCGTCTGACATCGATGGCGGGGCTGCTCCCGATTCTTCTGAACGCGTTCGGCGGCTGAGTCGAGACCAGCCTCACGCGAACAGGTGCGGTCAGGACGAGGAGGCCCGCGTAACTCTTCGACGCGCGCTGCGCGTCAGGCCAAGGCAAGAGGCGCGCGAGTCGCGCCGTACGGCGCCGGATGGTGATTCGCCTTAGCCTCGCCGTGTTCCCCGCGTCTGCTGCGCCGTCGCCAGTTGCTCGAGCAGCGGCTCGGTCTGCGACAGCGACAGGCACGCATCGGTGATGCTCTGTCCGTACACGGCGGTGCATCCAGGCACATAGTCCTG
>WHSN01000135.1 GCA_009380045.1 Luteitalea sp. | reverse complement strand
GGAACCTGGCCCACGACATGGACCTGTGCGGCATCCACGACTCGAAACAAGATCGTTCCGGCCGCGACGTTGGCGCCGGTCGCCGCCTCCCGCTGCGCGATGACTCCACTCACGGGTGCGCGAACGACGAACATGCCTTCGGCGTCGCCAGTGCCGCCGGTGCGGGCGGCGTTGTATTGCGCGAGACTCGCGTCCGCCGCGGTCAGGCGCGTCTTGGCCTGCTCCTCGGCCGAACGCGCCTCGTCAAGCCGCTTCTCCGGCGCCGCGCCCGCGGCCGTCAACCGGTGGGCGCGCTCGCGATCGCGCGTGGCGAGTGCGAGTGCAGTCTGCGCCTCGGCACGCGTACCCTGGAGTTGTGGGAGGTCGCCAGGCACTGTCGGCGGCGGTAGCAACCGCGCCAGTTCTTGTCCCCGCGTGACTGTGGCGCCGAGCGGCAGGTCCAACACGCGCGCGAGACGCCCGTCGATGGGCGCGACGACGTCGGCGGCGCCGCCGGGCCTGGCCTCGAGCCGTGCTGGGACGCGAATAGACTCGCGGACCGATTCCTCGCGGACAACGCCAGTGCCAAAATCCAAGCTCCACTGTTGCTCTTTGAGAAAGCTGATCCCCGTGGCTTCCTCGCCGCCCTGGGAGGCGGCGGCGCGCGCAGCCTCGGCATTGGCGTGAACATCGACCTGGCCGACGCGATGTTCGTCGCTCAGCCCCGCGGCTTGGAGCACGATCAGCAGTTCGCGGGTTCCGGCGCGTCCAGGCTTTACGTCCACCCCGAAAATACCTGGGCGGGATGGTTCGTCGACGTGGAAGACTTCGGCGGGTCCGGCGCCGCCACGCAGGTGCACTTCGACACGCCCGTCTGTGAGCGCTTTGAACGAGTCGAGCCGCGTCAGGTGAATCGCGAACCGCGACGTTTCACCGAGGGCCAGCGGCGGGTACTCCGCGAAGAGCTCCGTTTTATCCGTCCAGCGCGTGACGCTCAGGGGTTCCGGCTCCTCCTCGGCTAGCGGCAGAGGTGCAGACCTGTTGCAACCTGAAGCCGCGATGAGACTCACAAGCGCGATGCCGCAGAGATGCTTCAGGGCCACAGGACGTCTCCCACTGCGCGTTCAAGCGCGATCTGCGCCAGGCGCGCGTCGAGCCGCAGCTCGATACTCCGGACGCGTGCGCGCGAGGCCGTGCGAACCGCATCGAGCAGTTCGAGTATGCCCACTTCGCCTTCGCGGTACGCCACTTCGGCGATTTGCGTCAGTTCGTCTCCAGCCGCTTCCCCGTACTCCGACAACGCCGCCTGGCGCAGTGCTAGTGCTTCGAAGGCGCTTGCGATCTCGCTGCGGATCTGGCGCTCGAAGGACGTCCGCTCGGCCTCCACAAGCGAGCGTTCGGCCGTCCACCGCGCCGCCTCGCGCGCGCCCGCATCGAAGAGCGGCACCGACACGCTTAGGCCAAAGACGCCGCCCTGCTCACGGCCAAATTCCTCGTCGGCTCGTTTGAGCCCGCCGAAGAGCGTGGGTGCGGGCAGTCGAGCGCGTCGCGCGGCCGCAGATTCCAGATCTGCCCGCTCGATCGCCCGCTGCAGAGCGCGCAGTTCGGCTCGCATCGACACCGCGCGTGTCATCAGCACGTCCACTGAAGCGGGCGATGGCTGCGGATCGCCGACCGGCATGATCCGAGCCACCGTCACGTCGCGCGGCAGCATCGCGTCAAGCGATGCTCGGGCTTCGGCCGCGTCGACCGCTGCAGACGTCGCGAGCAGCCGGGTTTCCCGCAGTTCCTGTTCCGCCCGAAGGCGGTCGAAGCGCGAACCCTCGCCTTCGCGCTCGCGGGTCCGGAGGATGCCAATCAGCCGTTCAACGTCCCGCGTGTGCGCTTGCGTAGCGTCCAGGCGCACCTGCGCCGCGGACAGTCGGGCGACGGCGGTCGCGGCGTCCGCTCGCACCGTCCACAGTCGAGCGTCGCGCTCCGCTTCCGCGGCAGCTGTGGCCGCCACTCCCGCGCGCGACAGCGCGGCGCGCGCGCCGAATACCGGCAGCGACTGCTCGACCTGAAGAAATTCTGCAAATCCCGCCCCTTCGCGGCTGTAGGTCACGCCCGGATTCGGGTACGCGAGCCGCGCGAGCTGCTCGCGGCGGACCACGTCGGTCCCCGCGCGAATGGCTGTCGCCCGCGGCCCATCGCGCACGATCAGGTCAACAACGTCGCGCTCGGTTCGGTCCTGGGAGAAGGCCAGCGATGGCACCACCAGGCCGCACCCGGCGATCCAGGCACACACCTGGGCTCGGGTTGGCATGACACGGTCCTCGATTGTTCGAATTGACGGAGACCTGCCTTCGCGCGTGCGGCTCAGGCGCAGTCAGGTGATCAGGTGTGGGCGATCAGTGGTGGGGAGCGAGGCGAGGCTTGCGTGCGAGGGGGAGGACCGTGGACGCGAACGTCCGAGTATTCGATCGTCGACTGGATCTGCAGCTCACCAATCGGTGAGGAAGGCAGCGCCACCTCCACGTCACCGGCGTGGACCTGTGGCGGCGCTGCACAGAGGAACGCGAACGAAATGGTGTGCTGCCCCGGATCGCAGCCCGCCACATGCGCCACTCCGTCGTCGTGGCGCGCCGGCGCGGGGTGGTGCTCATGGGCAGAGAGCCCATGGTGGTGCTCAGGATGGTCGTGATCGAGATAGGCGTGGGTGTGCAGCGAGGACACGACCCCAGACGTCGCAATCAGCGCCGGTATGAGCAGCAACGCCGGGACGCGGTGCACAACGATGAGTCTATGAGATGAAGGCGCGCAGGTCAAAACGAGCCGCTCAAAACGGGATCTCATGGTCAACAGCAGCCAATCGCCGGATCCCAAAGGGAGTATACGAGGAAGCGGCCCTACTTCGCGCTCCGCTCGACGGCAGGCGCCCGGTGGCGCGAGAGGTTCAGCGCGGTGTTGATCAGCCCCACGTGCGAGAACGCCTGCGGGAAGTTGCCGGCAAGCCGCTGTTGTTCCGTGTCGTACCCCTCAGCGAGGAGGCCGACATCGTTGCGGATGGACAACAGGCGCTCGAACAGCCGCGTCGCGTCGTCGTGGCGGCCGATCAGCTCGAGGCAGTCTACGAGCCAGAAGCTGCAGAGCAGGAAGCTCGCTTCACCCGGGGGGAGGCCGTCCACGTCAGGCGTGGTCTGGTAGCGCGACACGAAGCCGTCCCGGGTCAAGTGGTGCTCGATCGCCTCGATGGTCCCGCGGACGCGGGGATCGGACGCGGGCAGGAAGCCGACGAGCGGCATCATCAACAGGCTGGCATCGAGGAGCGGCGATCCATAGAACTGCACGAACGCCCCGACCTCTGCGTCGTAGCCGCGAGCGCAGACTTCCTGATGGATGGCGTCGCGAATGGCGCGCCATCGATCGACAGGACCCTCCAATCCGAACTGCTCAATCCCCTTGATGGCGCGATCCATCGCGACCCACGCCATCATCTTCGAGTGGGTGAAGTGGCGCCGGGGCCCCCGGACCTCCCAGATGCCTTCGTCCGGTTCCTTCCATGCCGACTCCAGGTAGTTCACGAGCGCGGTGTCGATCCGCCAGGCGTTTTCGTCGTGGGGCACGCCCATCTTCCAGCCCTGGAGCGTCGCGTCGAGCACCTCGCCAAACACGTCGAGCTGGAACTGCGCGTGAGCGGCGTTGCCGACGCGCACCGGCGACGACCCCTCGAACCCGGGGAGCCAGGGGAGCTCGAGCTCAGTCAGACGCCGCTCGCCGCCGACGCCGTACATGATGTGGATTTGTTCAGGGCGGCCGGCCACCGCGCGGATCAGCCACTCGCGCCAGGCCGCGGCCTCACGGGTGTAGCCTGCGCTCATCAGCGCGAGCAGCGTGAACGTGGCGTCGCGGAGCCAGCAGTAGCGGTAGTCCCAGTTGCGCGAACCGCCGAACCGCTCCGGCAACGAGGTCGTCGGCGCGGCGACGATTGCTCCGGTGGGACGGTAGGTCAGCGCCTTGAGCGTGATGAGCGAACGCACGACCTCGTCGCGCCATGGCCCGATGAGAGTGCAGTGGGCGGCCCACTCCGTCCACCACGTCTCCGTGTTCCGCAATGCCTCGTGCGGGTCCAGTTCCCGACGCATGTCCTCATGCGACGGAAACCAGGTGAGGTCGAACCCGAATTCCTGCCCTTCGGCGACGTCGAAGTCGGCGAGGGTCCTGAAGTCGTCGGGCCGGAGTGGCACGGTGGTGCGCAGCAACAGACCGTCCGGGCCGGCGACGGCGGAGATGCCGGCTGGGACGCGCCGCACCCACGGGACGACGCTGCCGTAATCGAAGCGGATCACGAGCTCCATCCGCATCGGGACACGCCCGCGGCGCCCGACGACGATGCGCACAAGGTCGGGCAGGCCGGATCGGATTGGCATGAAGTCGATCAACGCCACGACCCCCTCGGCAGTCGTGAGCTCGGTCTCGAGGACGGCGGTGTCGCCGCGATACCAGCGGCGCACCGCGGTCACCGGGACCGCCGGCGCCAGGAGCCACCGCCCGTGATCCGGCGTACCGACCAGGGCGGCGAAGCAGGCGGGCGAGTCGAAGCGCGGGAAGCACAACCAGTCGACCGAGCCGTCACGACTCACCAGGGCCGCGGTCTCGCAATCACCGATCAGCGCATAGTCTTCGATCATCCACACGTCCTCATCTCTTCCCAGGCGTCAGCTTAGGCGCCGCCAGAACCGCACATCTCAGAAGGCGGAGCGTCGAGGTGATTCGTCCACGGACCAGCAGGCACGCCCAGGTTGTGCCGTGGCTGGCGAAGTGGAAATGTTCGGTGCCGGGATCTTCACCAGCGCCTCGATCGCCCTTCGTCAGGCAGGGGGTGGCGCTCCGAGGTCAGGGCCCGCGGCCGTCACGAGCGGCGGCCGATGCTGGCGGGAACGCCTTCCATCCCCAGATGCGCATCGTGTCCTCGGGGCGGAACTCGTAAGCCACAGTGCTTGAACGCTTCCAAGAGCTCGCGTTCAACGTCCAACGACCGAGTTTTCGCCATGGCTCATCCGGGTGCAGATTGTAACGGAACTCAGGAACGCGCTGTCCGATGAAACATTGGACTTGGTTCGAAGTCACGTCGGCGCAGGTGAGGTGAACGTGCCTCGACTGACACACCTTCGTGGCCGACTCGTGTATGGTGGTAACGGGTCTGCAGGTGCAGGACATCAGGAGATCGGGCGTTGTCTCGACCTTCTGATGCCTTGGTTTGCGTCGGCCTTTGGAGGCTCGCGTATGTCATTCACGATCGACATCGTGACGAGAACTCTCGGTCGGGCCGCTTTGGCGTCGTGCCTCGGGCTGGGCGTGGACGCCGCGATGGCCCAATCTGTCCAAGGGACCGCGGCGTATCGAGAACGCATCGCGCTGCCGCCCGCTGCGGTATTCGAAGCCGCTGTCGAGGACGTGTCTCGCGCTGACGCGCCGGCGGAAACGATCGCGCGCACGCGCATCATGTCACCGGGCAATCCGCCGATCGCGTTCACCATCACGTATGATCCGCCCAGGATACTCCCCGGCCAGCGGTACGTCGTTCGTACCGGGATCCTCGTTGACGAAAAGCTCCTGATCGCCCGCGGAAGCCCGCCCACGGTCTCTATCATGCTGCGCAAAGTCGGCGCGGGCCAGGCCCCACCACCCAGTCCTGCAGGAACCAGGCCTCTCGAGGGCACCTATTGGAGAGCGATCGAACTCACGGGGAAGCCGACACCCACGCCGGAGTCGAATCGTGAGGCCCACTTGGTGTTTCAGGCGGGAGGCCGCGTGTCCGGCTCAGACGGCTGCAACCGGATGACAGGCAGCTACGAACGAACAGGAGATGTCGTCATGTTCGGCCAGATGGTCGGGACCCAGATGGCGTGCATCAATACGGGGGACATCGAAGGCGCGTTTCGGGACGCGCTGAAGAGTGCCACGCGACTGACGGTTGTCGGCGATCGTCTGGAACTGTTCGATGGGACGGGCAAGCGGGTGGCGGCATTTACGGCCGGCGCTCAGGCGGCCGTGCAGCCGACCTCCCCCGGACTCGCAGGTTTGTGAAGCAGTGGGGCTACATTCGCTCGTACGTGGTCAAGGACGGTCACCTCTTTCTCTCGCTGATGGCAGACGGCGGGATCTACGAGTTCGAGCCGGTCGCGCAGAGCACGCCGTAGGCAAGATGTTCCCATCCTTCGCGAGAACATCGACATGCTCTACCAATTCGAGCATGACTGCCGCTTCGACAGCCGAAGGCTCGAACAGGCATTTGGACTTACCGCCTCGACGCAGCGAGAAGGCATTTGCCGCGACGTTCTAGCGCTCGACCCACTCGACGAATCGGGGCGGCACCTCATCGGTCACGACGAAGACCCGCAGCACGCGATCGTTGTGATACATCGGTTTGATAGCCTGTCGGGCCTCCTCGAGCGTCGCGTAACGAGCCCAGGTTTCTGGAATGCTCGACGCCGTTCCTTGTCGCATGATGGGCCGGAGTCGGAAGGTGCGGGGCGCTTCAGTCGGCTGAGCCGGCTGCCCGGGCCGTTCGTCGATGGTCGTTGCGACGGCTGTTGTCATAGAACCTCTTTCTTATCCAGCTTATCCCCTTATCCAGCACCGCGCCGCCCGATCGCGACTGGCAGACGGCCACCACTCGGAGGGGTCGTCAGGCCCGACAAGCCTGACGCCGGTGTCGGGCGTCTTGACCGCTTGGCGCGAGGTATCCGCGCTATCCACTGGCTGCGTGGCTGTGACGCCGTTCGGCACAGGCCGTCTGCGAACCGGCGGTTGCAGCCCGGCAACTTCAAGATGCTCTCGCGCCTGGCAGCCGAGCGCGAAACTCGGTTAAAATGCCGGGCGACCAACGAAGTTCTACGTGAGCGAAGAAAGGGAGCGGGCTATGAGGAAATACTCGGCTTCGGCGATCGCGGTTCTCTCGCTCGTGCTGGTCGGTGCGCCGGGTTCCGCGCGCGCCCAGAACGATGCGGCGACGACCATCAACCACATCGCCAACGCGTACACGCTGGTTCCGAACATCACGTATCGCACTGTCAGCAACTGGGAGGCCAAGCTCGATATTATTCAGCCGCGCGGATTGACGGCGCCAAATCCGACCCTCATTCACTACCATGGCGGCGGCTGGACGGCGGGCACCAAGGAAAGCGCCACGATTTCGTTGCTGCCCTACCTGCAAATGGGCTGGAGCGTCGTCAACGTGGAATATCGGCTGAGTGACGTGGCTCTGGCGCCTGCCGCGGTCGAGGATAGCCGTTGCGCGTTGCGATGGGTTTACAAGAACGCCAAACAGTACAACTTCGACGTCAACAAGATCGTGACGACAGGCAACTCAGCCGGCGGCCACCTGGCGCTCGTCGTTGGCATGCTCCCAGCCTCGGCCGGCTTGGATAATACCTGTGCGGGCGACCGCTCAGGTGGCTCCAATGCCCCCGGCCCGAGCAACACCGACGAATTGAAGGTCGCCGCCGTCGTCGACTGGTTCGGCATCACGGATGTCAACGAGTTGCTCGGCGGTCCGAACCGGCGATCGTACGCCGTGGCGTGGCTCGGCGCGATGATGAATCGCGAGGAAATCGCCAAGCAGGTGTCACCGATGACGTATGTGCGCGCCGGCATTCCGCCGATTATCAGCGTGCACGGCGATGCCGATCCGACCGTGCCGTACAGCCAAAAGCAGCGCTTTCACCAGGCGCTTGACGGAACGGGCGCGGCTCATGAGCTCGTCACGGTGCCGGGCGGCAAACATGGTGGCTTTACCGACGCCGAGCAACTGAAGAACTACGCGGCGATTCGGGCCTTCCTGACCAAACACAAGATCTTGACAGGGACCGGTGCCGGCACGTCGCAGTAGGCGGCTGTCCAGATAGACGTCCGCCCGGTCCGGGAATGCGCAGTCGCGCACCGGACCGGCCGGATCGCCACCGGGAACTCCCGCAGACAACGCCGTCAGCCGATGAGGGTCCATCCTCAATTTCGCCTTCCTCAGTCACCTGGGCGGCAAGTGCGTAGCGACGAACGGCTTACGGCAGGGTTGTCGGAGGTGACTCGGCATCCGCATCGGGGTACCAGTCCAGCCTCACGAGCCGGGTCACCTCCGATGAACGCTAAGGACTACACAGGACCATCGGCAGCTTCGTTCGTATTGCCGATCGGCGACACCGAAACGCGCGACAATTCGTGCAATAGCGGCTTCTCCCGGAGGGATGCGGTATCCAGAACAAGGGCCGACCTCGAGCGCAGCTTCCGCGTGCTGCGGAGCCTACCGGCCGACATCTGGGTGGCCTCCCATGCAAGAGTGTGGGCCAGATATCGCAAGTTCGTCGCACGCGACACGGCGAAGAACCCGGTGGACCCGTCTATTGACCCCGTCGGCTATCGCGCCTAAGGCGCACGTTCACCGACAAGGAGATTTTGGCGATCGTCAAGGAACGCGAAGCCGGCCGGAGGGTCGCGTCATCCAAACACCAGCTGTCGTGCTGACAACCCTCACTCGGATCGCAGAACCTGTGCCGGATCGATGAGCGAGGCGCGTCGCGCCGGCAGCCAGCATGCAGCGGCAGCGACCAGCGTCATGGTCGCAGTGACGCCGGCCAGTGTGGTGATGTCTGTCGCCTCCACACCGAAGAGCAATGACGCAATCAAACGGTTCAGGGCGAGTGCGCCTGCGAGTCCCACGGTAATGCCCATCGTGGTGAGAAGAACGCCCTGCGCCATGACCTGTGCGAGCACGCGGGAGCGACTGGCGCCGAGCGCCATACGGATGCCGATCTCACGGCGGCGCTCCGCCACCATGTACGAGAGCACGCCGTAGGTGCCAATCGCGGCGAGCAGTAATGCGAGGCCACCGAAGGCCCCTACGAGCTGCGCCAATAAGCGTGGCCGCCGAATCGATTCGGCGAAGACCTCCTCCATCTCGCGCACGCGCGCGACGGGCACCGCCGGATCGATATTACGGACCACCTGCGCGATCATCGGCGCCAGCGTCGCGAGTGGCAGCGTCGTTCTCGCCACCATGTGCATCGTCGTCGGCGAGATGGCCACCCAGGTGGTGGGAGAGTCGGTCGCGATCTGGTCGAGGAGTACGTAGGCCTCTGCGCCCACCGACTGATCGACTCCATCCTGCTTGACGTCTTTGGCGACGCCGATCACCGTGAACCACGGATTCGTCGATGCAGGGCGCAGCTGCTGCCCGATCGGGTTTCGCCCTCTCCAGTACGTGTTCGCCATCGTTTCGTTGACGACCGCGACCCCGCCTTCCGAAACGGCATCGGTAGGTTGAAAGCCGCGGCCCTGCAGGATCGGGATGCCCATCGTGTCAAAGTAGCCGGACATCACGCGCTGGTAATCGATCGGGATCGACAGCCCCGACGCTGCCGCATTGTTCGTGATCTCCGTCTGGTTGGGGGCGAACGACCGGTCGAGGGGCAGGCTGGTCATCGCCGATGCCCCATGGACGCCCGGCACCGCGCCCAACTCGTTGAGGAGCCTCTGATAGGCGCGGACGCGACCCAGGAGGTCGAAACTGGTCCGAGGCAGCGTGATCGAGAACGTCACCAGGCGCGACCGGTCGAATCCTGCGTCGACGGCGGTCAGGTTGTGCACCGTCCGCAGCAGGAGGCCGGCGCCGACGACGACGATGACGGCGAGCGCGGTTTCGGCGGTGACGAGCGCGCGGCGAACGTGGTGGCGCGTCGCGCCGCTCGATCCGCGTGGACCCGACTTGAGGGTTTCCGCGATGCCGGCGGAGCGGCCAGGCATCATGGAGGCGAGCCCGAAGAGCAGGCCGCACACGACGGCGATCGCCAACGACACGACCATCACCCGAAGGTCGACGGTCGCCTCGCCGATTCTCGGGAGACCAGCGGGATAGGCGCGGACCAGTGCTTCGACGCCGGCTCGCGCCACCAACACACCGAGCGCGCCCCCCGCGACCGAGAGGAGCACGCTCTCGGTCAGTACCTTGCGAAGGAGCCGGCTCCGGCCTGCACCAAGCGCCGTCAGCACCGCGAATTCACGCCGACGTGTCTCGGCGCGTGCGAGCAGCAGGTTCACCACGTTGGCGCAGGCGATGAGCAGTACGAGTCCAACGGCGGCCTGCAGCACCCAGAGCGATTGGCCGGCGCGGCCGAGGATCTGGTCCGCGAGCGGCGTCATCTGCAGGATATGGCCCTTGTCGTTCGCGAGCGGAAGGAAGACGTGGCCGGCTTGACCGCCCCCCGGCGTGATGCCGGCTCGTGCCGCCCAGGTCTCGATGAGCGCGTTCAATTCGGCCTGCGCCGATGTCACCGTCACCCCTTCCTTCAGACGTCCGATGAGCGCGAGGTTGTGGTTGTTGCGCGCCAGGCGTTCTTCGTTTGTGAAGCCGAGGGGCAGCCAGATCTCCGTTTGGGTGTCCATGAGATCGGCGCTGCGCGCCATGATGCCGACGACCTCCAGCCGCCGTCCGTCGACGTTGACGCTACCGCCGATGATCGGGCGCGCGCCGAAGGCTGACTGCCACAGCTCGTAAGAGATCACGACCACCGCCGCAGTCACCGCGCTTCCGCCTGGGAGCTCTGGAGCGCTCACGACGCTGTCGTCGCCGGAAAAGAGACGCCCCTCAACGGGCCGCACGCCGAGCGCCTTCAGCAGATGCGCATCGACGATGGCCGAGTGGACACGGAGCGCGCGATCCCCGGCCATGAGATTGACCTCGCCGGTACGGAAGGCGCCCACGTCGGCGAAGGAGCGGTTGAACTGCTGGAACTCGAAGTACTCTGGCACCGAGACTGGAAGCTGCGGAGACGTGTTCAAGGACATCAGCTGCGCGGGGCGCGGATAGGCGAGCGGCCGCAGCAGCACGCTGTTGAGGATCGAGAGAATCGCGGTGTTCGCGCCGATCCCGAGTGCGAGCGTCATCACTACGACTGCCGTCAAGCCTGGCATTCTCCGCATGCCCGTGAACGCGTACTTGAGATCGAGCCACACCGTGTCGATCATCGGCATTCCGCGTCGATCCCGAATCTGATCTCTCGTCGACTCGATGCCTCCAAGCGTCAGCACCGCCTGTCGGCGCGCCTCTTCGCGCGACATTCCGGCCTGGACCTGGTCATCAAGGTGCAGGTTGATGTGGGTCTCGAGCTCCGCCGCCAGATCGGCATCCCGACGCGCGGGAGCGAACGTCCCAAGCAGACGCCGCCACGCCACACGAAGGCGTCTCACGCTACATCGCCTCGCCCGGCTCCAGAAACCGAGCCAGGATCTCGGTGGCCTGCTCCCACTCCCGCGTCGCCTTCTCGATGCGCTTCTTCCCGGCGCGAGTCAGCTTGTAGTATTTGGCGCGGCGGTTGTTCTCTGACGTATCCCAATCGGAGGTGACGTAGCCCTCCTGCTCGAGCTTCAGCAATGCGGGATACAGCGTCCCGTAGTTGACGAGCAGCTGCTGTCCGCTCGTCTGCTCGATGCGACGGGCGATGCCGTACCCGTGCAACGGCCCCATCGTCTCGAGCGTCTTGAGCACCATCAACGTGAGCGTGCCTTGCCAGATATCGGTCTGTTTGCTCATGCCTCGTTC
>WHSN01000231.1 GCA_009380045.1 Luteitalea sp. | reverse complement strand
GTGACGGCCATGGCCTGAGCAGCCGTTTCTGCCAGGCTTCGCGTGAGGTGATCGATGATCTGCTGCTGTCTGCGGAAGGATAGACCTCGAAAATCGACTCGGCGTGAGGGTTGTCTCACGGCTGCTCTTGGCGATGCTGGTTTGCGCACAGGTGGGAATGATCGCCTGCGCCGAGTCTGAATTCGATCTCGCTCCCGACTCGCGCTTGCCACGGTGGGTCAACCTCCCGGAAACGATCTCAAGGCGCGATGTATCGGTTCGACTGAGTATGTATCGGCCTGGAGTCTATCGGGTGAGAGCCTACGGTTCCAACGGATCCATGTTAGATGAACAGAGTGCCAGAGTGGAAGGCAAGATCGACCATACTGAGCTTGGAGGCCTCCGAACAGGCAATGTAATGGTTGATATTCATCCAATTTATGAAGTTCTGTCGGTCAAGGGTGATCGGGAAATTATTGAGTTCGCACATACGGAACGCAGTTTTACGTTGTGGATAACCCTGAGCTGATTCAGAAAGTGATGCGGGCAGTTAGGCTGAATCGTGGCAGTTGAGGGAGATGGAAAGCGCGAGTGATCGCCGTGACCGACGCCGTTGGACAGATGACCCTCCCTGATGTACGAGGACACGCTCGATCCGCTGGGTCTGATCCGAGACACGAATCTGTTGGGGTGGGATGGCGGCGACGAGGTACGATAGCGCACCCAGTCAGGTTTACTGATCCGCTCGGGCTGGCCATTTGGGTCTGCACTCGCAGGGGGCGCGGAGCGGTAATGGACGCATTCGACGCGAATCATTCGTACTTCTGGGACGACCAAAAACGTAGCTGCTGCGGTGCTTCGATACACCCGGCCGGATGATAATAGAACTCGTGTCAGCTTCTGCAGGGCGCGAGCGCGAATGGATGGCTCAATGGCGGCGCGCTGGCGTGGCGCTGGCACGGGTGCGCGCCGACGACCTCGCGCATCTTCCCGCGGCCGACGCGCTGGCGGCTACCGATGCGCTGCTCGCCATCGGCGCGACCGTCCCCCTCTCCGTCGAACGGCTCACCTGGTCGGGGTTGATCGAGCTCCAGGTGTACGGCGGCGGCGGCAACAGCGGCGCGACGCTGAGGAACGACTACGTCGAGCTGTACAACCGGGGCCCGGAAGCGGTGAGCGTCAGCGGCTGGAGTGTTCAGTACCTCCCCGCGAGCGGGAACGGCACGTGGCAGACGACGGCGCTCCGCGGCGCCATCGGACCGGGGCAGTACTACCTGGTGCAGCAGGCGCAGGGCGGTGGCGGCACGGCGAGCCTTCCCGCTCCAGATGCGATCGGCACAATCGCCATCAGCGGAACCGCCGGGCATGTCGCGCTCGTCGATAGCCAGTCGGCGCTTCCAGCCGGCACGTGCGAGGGTCTGTCCGGGGTGGTCGACTTCGTCGGCTTTGGCGGCGCGGTTTGCCGCGAGGGCGCTGCCGCGGCGCCGGCGGCGAGCAACACCAGTGCCTTGATCTGCGCACAGTCTGGCTGTATCGATACCGACGACAAGGGCGCCGATTTCTTCGCCGGCTCGCCGCAGCCCCGGAATGGGCAGGTGCTCTACACCTGCGGCTCGACGGAGACCTTGACCCTTTCGATCAGCGAGATTCAGGGCGCCGGCGTCACCTCGCCGGTCGTGAATCGACGCGTGCGAACCTCCGGGGTGGTGACCGGGCTGAAGACCAACGGATTTTTCATCCAGACTCCTGACGCCGGCGCCGACGCGGATCCGGCCACCTCCGAAGGCCTGTTCGTCTTCACGAGCGTACCTCCGGGGCGCCTCGCCCGAGAGTCCGTCGAGGTCACCGGCATCGTGCAGGAGTTCGTGCCGGCGAGCGATCCCGCGGCGCCGCCGTTGACCGAGATCGTCTCGCCAACCGTCGCACTGGTGTCCTCGGGCGCCCCCCTGCCCGCGCCGATCGTGGTCACAGCGTCCGACACGCAGCCGGCGGGAGGAGGCAGCCAGCTCGAAAAGTACGAAGGCATGCGGGTCTCGATCGACTCGCTCACCGTGATCGCGCCGACTTCTGGAACGACCATCGAAGCGGCCGCAACCGGGACGACCAACGGCGTGTTCTACGGGGTGATCACCGGACTCGAACGTCCGCGGCGCGAGCCGGGCGTCGATGTCTCGAGCCGGCTGCCACCCGGCGCCCCCGTCACGATCCCGCGCTTCGACGGCAACCCGGAGCGGCTCCGGGTCGATACCGATGGACAGCCTGGGGCGACGCCGATCGACGTCACCACCGGGACGGTTGTGACCGGGCTCATCGGGCCGCTCGACTACGGGTTTCGAACATATACCCTGTTGCCAGACGTCGCGACGCCGCCGGCGATCGCCGGCGGCATGGTCGCCGCTCCGGTGTCGATCCCGGCGAGTGATGAGTTCACGATCGCTTCCTTCAACCTGCAACGGTTCTTCGACACGGTGAACGACGCGGAAACCTCCGATGCCGTGTTGACACCAGCCGCGTTCGCCAACCGTTTGAACAAAGCTTCACTGGCCATTCGCGGGATCATGCGGCTGCCGGACGTGATTGGCGTCGAAGAGATGGAGAACCTCGCGACACTTCAGGCGCTCGCCTCGAAGGTGAGCGCGGATGCGGTTGCAGCCGGTCAGGCCGACCCGGCATATCACGCGATTCTCGAAGAAGGCAACGACATCGGCGGCATCGACGTCGGGTTCCTGGTGCGGAGCGATCGGGTGACGATTCACGACTATCAGCAACCGGGCAAGGACACGCAGTACATGGATCCGAACACCGGCGAGCTGGATCTGCTGAACGACCGGCCTCCGCTCCTGCTCCGTGCAACCGTCCGCCTTCCTGCCGCCGTGCCTTCACCGATCACGGTGATCGTGAACCATCTGCGGTCGCTGTCCGGCATCGAGGACCCGGCCGACGGCAGCCGTATCCGCGTGAAGCGTCGGGCGCAGGCGGAGTTCGTCGCCAGCCTCGTCCAGAACCTTCAGCAGGCCGACGCCGACCGGGCGATCGTCCTCGTCGGCGACTTCAACGCGTTCCATGTGAACGACGGCTACGTCGATGTGATCGGCACGATTCTCGGGAGTCCGGCGCCGGCGGACCAGGTCGTGCTGGCGAGCGACGATCTCGTTGAACCGAACCTGTGGAATGTCGTGGCGACGGCGCCCCGCCATCAGCAGTATTCGTACGTGTTCGACGGCAATGCGCAGGAGCTCGATCACGTGATCGTCAACACCGTCGCCGCGTCGGCGTTCGACCGGCTCGAGTATGGCCGCGCCAACGCCGACTTCCCCGAGAGTTACCGCAGCGACCCGAATCGGCCCGAGCGCATCTCGGATCACGACATGTCGGTCGCCTACTTCAAGGCCTCGTTGAAGCAGGCGACGGTGATGGCCGTGCCTGCTCTCACCACCACCGCCGCCGCGCGGCCCACGACCTTGACCGCCACGCTCACCAACGCACGCACCGGCGAACCGGTTGCCGGCGCCCCGGTCGCGTTCGACATGAACGGCGAAACGCACCCTGGCACGACCGGTCTCGACGGCGTGGCGACGACGGCGGTGACATTCGGGTCGCCCGGTTCGTTCACCCTCCGCGTGACGTTCGAGGGCACCGACACGCTGCTGCCTTCGTCCGGGACGGCGCGGTGAGGGTCAGAGCGGCCAGACCGGCTGGACGGATGACCGGGGTGGGGTTCGCCGGCGCGCCCGGGCGAGGCCACGAGTTCGCGTTCGCCGTCCGGGAACGAGCCGTGGGTGGCGCCGCCGGATCTCGTCAATACGCCGTGCGGACCATCAGGCGCGGCCGGCGCAACGAAGACCGATTCCGATCGAGCGAGGTGACCTGGGTGTCGTTCTCCGACGCGCCCGGGTCACGTCCGGGTCGAGGTGGCCGAGGACACGATCAAGCGGTGTTGGGCGGCGTCGGAGTGTGGAATGGCCGCGCCGGTTACACCTTCGCGGCTCAGGCGCTCGATGCAGGCGAGCCTGGACGTGGCCGCGACCTCTTTGCCATCACCGTTTGGAACAAGGCCGGCGGCGTCGTGGCCGAGCTGACGGCCACGATTGACGGCGGCAACATCCAATCTCGATGAGTGGCATCGCGCTCCTGTCGATCAGCCGGCGGACGGCCCGAGAGCTACCCGGCCGCACGTCCGCGCGATTCAATCACGCGGGTTCTCGAGCAGCCGGCGCGCGGTCTGAAAGACGTTATCCATCATCACGGACGTCAGCTTGCCGGTGTTCGTGTTCTGCCGGCTCGGATGGTAGCAGCCGATCAGCATGTGGTGGTTCGGTAGCCGATGGACCGATCCGTGACCGAACCGCGGACGCGGGTGCACAGCAACGCCACGCATCTTCATCAGCAGCAGGTAGGCATCGAAACCGATCCGCCCGAGGGCGACGACCACGGCAAGGCGTGGGAGTGCGGCCATTTCCGCGTCCAGGTGGGGAAGGCAGTTCGCGATTTCATGCGGCGTCGGTCGGTTGTCCGGTGGGGCGCATCGCACGGCGGCGGCGATGAACGCATCGCGCAGGCGCAGGCCATCGTCTGGATGATGAGACGTCGCGATGTTGGCGAAGCCGGCGCGGTTCAGCGACCCCATGAGGAAATCGCCCGAGCCGCCGACGCCGTCGCCAGTGAACACCCGGCCGGTTCGATTGGCGCCGTGAGCCGCGGGCGCCAGGCCGACGATCAGCAGTCGCGCCAGCGGATCGCCGAACCCGGGCACCGGCCGCGCCCAATACGCCTGGTCCCGATACGCACGGCGCTTGTCGCGCCCGATCCGCTGGCAATATTCGCGCAGGCGCGGACACCGGTTGCAGGCGATGATCGCCTCGCTCACGCGCGGCAGAGAGAATGTGGTCATCTCGTCATCTGGTAATTTGATCATTGATCTGGTGATTGGATGACGTCGCTCTGGTGATTGGATGACGTCGAGTGACTCGATGACCAATCAATGGCCCGATCAATGACCAAATGACCAAATGACCAATGACCAATGACCAATGACCAGTAGACCAATCTCGTGGCGCCCCTTACCAGACCCGGCACGTCCGCGGGCGTACCATCGGCGCATCCGGCTTGCACGAGAATGCCTTCTGGAACTCCGGCATGTTCGAGACGACACCATTCACGCGGTACCGGCCGGGCGCGTGCGGGTTGGTCTGCGCCTGCAACCGCTCGTACTCGGGCCGGCGGTTCTCGCACCAGACCTGCGCCCAGCCCATGAACACCCGTTGTTCAGAGGTGAAGCCGTCCAGGACGCGCGGCTCCCCGCCCGCCAGCGAGGCGACATACGCCATCAGCGCCACCCGCAGACCACCGTTGTCGGCGGTGTTCTCACCGAGGGTGAGCTGGCCATTCAACTTCACATCGTCGATCGCGGTATAGCCCGCATACTGATCGACGATGCAGCTCGTTCGTTCGGTGAAGGCCTTCGCGTCGGCGGCCGTCCACCAGTCGTTGAGGTTGCCCCGGGCGTCGAACTGGCGTCCCTGATCGTCGAACCCGTGGGTCAGCTCGTGCCCGATCACGGCGCCGGCGCCGCCGAAGTTCACCCCGCGGTCGGCCGAGGCGCTGTAGAACGGCGGCTGCAGGATGCCGGCGGGAAAGTTGATGTTGTTCTCGAGCGGGTTGTAGTACGCATTCACGGTCGGCGGCGTCATGCTCCACTCGGTCTTGTCGAGCGGTTTGCCGATCTTGCTCACCTGCCGGTGAAACTCGAACCGGTTCGCACGATGTGAGTTCCCTGCCGCGTCGCCGCGCTCGATCGTCAGCGCGGTGTAGTCGCGCCACCGATCC
>WHSN01000210.1 GCA_009380045.1 Luteitalea sp. | reverse complement strand
TCACCCTGTGGCTGGGTCGGACGCTGATGCCGCCGAGGACGACGGCCGCGACGATCGGCACCCTGGTGCCGTGGTTCATCACCTGGGGGATGATCTGGATGACCACGCTCATCGCGGTGATCCTCGCGGTCAACATGTTCGCGGTGGGGTCGAACAGCAACAGCACCTGACAAGACGCGCGTCCTTCACGCGGAGAAGGCCGCTTCAGGGAGTCAGCGCGAGGGCCTGTCGGATCTGCCGCTCGAGCTCCTTCTCGTCGCCGTCCGTGAATCCGGTCTGTTTGAACACCACCGTGCCATTGACATCGAGCAGGTAATTGGTCGGCGTCATGGTCAACTTGTAGTCGTTCTGGGCGGACCGGCCGCCGAGCAGCACCGGCACGCTGAACCCGTTCTTCGCGCGCCAGTCGGCAATGAGCCGGTCTTCGTTCGGCACGACGTTGATCCACACCATCGACAATCCTTGATCCTTGTAGGCGTCGTGCAACTTCTGGACCGAGGGAAGAGAGGCTTTGCAGAAGCCGCAGGTCGGAAAAAAGAAAACGACGACCGTCGCCCGGTCGAGGACATCGGCCAGTTTCGTCTCCCTGCCATCCGCCGACTTGAGCTTGAACGCCTTGAATCTTTCCGCCGCATGAGCGGAGTCTGGCAATCGCACCACCGCCACCAGGAGCGCGGCAAGAAGAATGCGGGCAGGTCGGCGGCCTTTGTGTGTCTGCATCATGCCTTTGAGTGTTTGCATCATCTGGTGCGTGTTTGCACCATCTGGATTCGCATCCTGCAAAGGCGGTCATCATATCGCCGTGGGCAGCCGCCGGTAATAGTAGGTTCCTACTATTGCCGTTCGTGAATCCGTTCACGCAGAATCTTGCACGTCAAGACGCGGGAATCGGTCAGCTGCCACGCCCCGGACACAGGTCGCCGCGATCCGGCCCGCCGCTTCTCCCGCCGCCATCTTGCCAAGGATTTTCACGATGAGCCATACGAGCGTTTCAGCGCGCAGGATTATCCGTCAGGTTCTTTCATGCGCGGCCGTCGCCATGCTGGTCGTGGGCGCCGCGCGGGACACGTCGGCGCAGGGCTGTATCCTGATTCGCCAGACGTCGCCGATGTTCGGTACCACCGGATCGGTCGAAGAAACGACCGGCACGTGGACGGTCACGATGACCGCCCGCAGCTCGCAGGCCGACACCCATTACAACGGCAAGGAGCGCCAGTTGCAACGTGAGACGCTCGGCACCTACGTGCTCAACCGGCAGCATTCGGTAACCGCAACCATCGCCTATCAGTTCTCGCCGCGGATCAGTTTCAACGTCGGGGTGCCGTACATCAACGCTTCGTGGGGCATTCCGTCGCCGCTGGCCGCCGGCCCCCTCGCGCGCGCGAACCAGAGCGGGCAGGGTCTGGGCGATATCACCACGCTCGCCCGCGTGGCGGTATTCAATCCCGAGACGCATCACACGTGGAACGCCTTTCTTGGCGGAGGCGTGAAGATTCCCACAGGCGCCTACAAGGGCACGGACGTCTTTCCGGATATCACGGGGAACAACGTGCAGGAGAGGGTCGTTGACATCTCGGCGCAGCCTGGTGACGGCGGCTGGGGGGTCGTGATGGACGGTCAGGCGTTCATGACGATCGGCCGGTTCATGCCCTTCGGCTCATTGACGTATCTGGCCAATCCTCGCAACACCAACGAGGCGCCGTCGATTCTGCAGGGCCTCGGTCTCGCCGTGACGCCGGCCAACGTGGCGCGCTCCATCAATTCGGTGCCGGACCAGTTCCTGGCCCGAATCGGCACGACGGCATCCATTACTCCCTGGCTGTCAGCCTCCCTTGCGTGGCGCGCTGAAGGCTCGCCGCGTTACGACCTGGTGGGCCGCGCCGACGGCTTCCGCCGCCCGGGCGTCGAGATGTACTGGGAGCCGGGGGTCACTGTCGGTGTCGGCCGGCACACGCTGTCCTTCAATGTGCCGATAGGCTACTACTACAACCGTTTCCCCGATCCCTATACGGGCACACCCGGTGACACGACGTTCCCGGAATATGTCGCCATCGCCACGTATTCGCTGTCACTGGGCGGGCGCGGTCATCAGACGCCGGCGAGCCCGATTTCGAGCTCGCAGGGTCAACCGGATCGGCAGCCAGGCCGGTAGCAGAGCAGGGAGACGTTGCCCGGTCGTCACCGCTCGTCTCTGTGCTTCAAGGCTTCAAGCCTTCACCAGCGACCGATCGGCTCGCTGGCAATGGCGCGGCTCGATGTTGCCGGGCGTGCGCGCCCCCATCTCCGGGGCGGTGCGATTTCGATCGGTCCCGGAGCGACATGCTATTCTGCCGACGTCGGTGGCTCGCATCCCCGGGGGGACAGAAGCGTCCGGGTGAAGCGCTCGCTGCCCGGGTCGAGAGGGCGGTCTGATGGTGGTGGAGCGGCTCGGTCGAAATCTGCTCGCCGGTTGTCTCGCCGCCGCCGCGGCCGCCACCAGCGTGACGCTGGCCGGCCAGGCGCCGGCGCCCAGGTCCAGCAACCGGCTGATCCACGAAAAGAGCCCGTACCTCCGGCTTCATGCGCACAACCCGGTCGATTGGTTCACCTGGGGCGACGAGGCGATCGCGAAGGCGCGGCGCGAGAACAAGCCGATCTTCCTGTCGGTCGGTTATTCCACCTGTCATTGGTGTCACGTGATGGAAGCGGAATCGTTCGCCGATCCGGCGATTGCCGAGGTGATGAACCGCTTCTTCGTGTCGATCAAGGTCGACCGCGAGGAGCGTCCCGACATCGATCGCGTGTACATGGCCTACGTCCTGGCGTCGACGGGCGGTGGCGGCTGGCCGATGTCGGTGTTCCTCACGCCGGATTTGAAGCCGTTCTTCGGCGACACCTACATTCCGCCCGACGATCGCGGCGGAATCGCGGGTTTTCGCACCCTGATCCAACGAATCGCCGAGCGGTGGGCCAAGGACCGTGACAAGGTCTTGGAGAACGCGAACCGCGCGACCCGGATCATCGAGACACAGGCCAATCCCGGCGCCCGTGGCTCGGGCCGGCCGTTGGACGTGCGCGTGCTGCAGAAGATCTACGAGGACATCAAGTCTTCGTACGATTCCTCCGAAGGAGGGTTCGGCGCCGGACCGAAGTTCCCGCGGCCGGTGCTGCTGAACTTCCTCCTGCGCCACTTCGCGCGTACCGGCGACCGGCCGGCGCTCGACATGACCCTGGGGACGCTCCGGGCGATGTCCCGCGGCGGCATCCACGATCACCTGGGCGGCGGGTTCCATCGCTACACCACCGACCGCAACTGGCAGGTGCCACATTTCGAGAAAATGGTCTACGACCAGGCGCAAGTCGCGGTTTCGTTCATCGAGGCCTATCAGCTAACCAAAGATCCCGCCTTGGCCGGCGTCGCGCGCGCGACGCTCGACTACGTGCACCGCGACCTGCGCGGTGCTGAAGGCGGATTTCTCTCGGCCGAGGACGCCGACAGCCTGCCGGCGGCAGGCGCGGCCCGCGCCGCCGAGGGCGCATTCTACGTCTGGACCCATGCGGAGCTACGCGCCACCCTGGGCGATGCCGTTGCCGAGATCTTCAGCCATCACTACGGCGTCCTGCCGTCGGGAAACGTGCCGGCCAAGCTCGATCTCGAGGGCGAGCTCAAAGGCCGCAACGTGCTCGTCGTCCGGCACACCCCAGCGGAGACCGCGGCGAAGTTCAAGAGGTCGGAAGGCGATGTACGGGCGCTGTTGGATCGGGCGCGCGAGAAGCTGGCCGACGTCCGCGCCGCACGGCCGAGACCCCCTCGCGACGACAAGGTGATCGTCGCGTGGAACGGTCTCGTGCTCTCCGCATTCGCCCGCGCCGCACAGGTCTTTGACGAACCGCGGTATCTCGACGGCGCGCGCGCCGCGGCGAGATTCATCGAAACGCGCATGTACGACCCGACGTCGAATCTGCTGAAGCGGCGGTATCGCGACGACGACGTGGACATCGACGGCATGCTCGAAGACTATGCCTTCCTCATTCAGGGGTTGCTCGATCTCTACGAAGCATCATTCGAGGTGAAGTGGCTCTCGTGGGCGATTGCTCTTCAGGGCCGGCAGGATCAGCTGTTCTGGGACGCCGCGGGCGGTGGCTATTTTTCGACCCGCGAAGACGCCGCGCACATCATCGCGCGGATGAAGGACGACTACGATGGCGCCGAGCCGTCGGCCAACTCGGTGGCGGCGATGAATCTGCTGCGTCTCTGGCAGGTGACCGATCGCAAGGCCTGGCGGGTCAAGGCGGAAGCGATCCTTGCCGCGCAGGCCGTTCAGCTCTCGCGCCCGGGCGCCTTGCTGCCCCAGCTCGCCGTCGCGCTCAACTTCGCGCTCTCGAAGCCCAAGCAGATTGTGATCGCCGGCGACCCCGCCGCCGCGGACACGCGCGCGATGCTGCGGCTGGTCCACGATCGCTTCATCCCGAACAAGATTCTGCTGCTGCTGGACGGCGGCGCGGCGCAGCAGCAGATCGCGGAGTGGCTTCCGTTTGTCGCGAACATCGATCGCCGGGACGGGAAGGCGACCGCCTATATCTGCGAGAATTATGTCTGCAATCTGCCGACAACTGATCCGCAGACCGCCGCCCGCCTCCTCGACGGCAAGGGAGCGCTAGACGGCAAGGAGCGTTAGACTAAACTGGCAGGTGTACGAAGAGCCGACTGTCCATGGAATCCCATCCACCGGCGAAATCCGATTGACCGGCCTCTCCAGGCAGCAGGTCTTCGGATGAGGCGGATACGGTTCGTAAGGAGCAGCGATCATGAGCACGATCACCCTGAAGGTCAACGGCGCCACGCACGCCGTGGAGGTCGAACCGTCGACGCCACTGCTGTACATCCTGCGCAACGATCTCGGCTTGCAGGGGCCGAAGTTTGGTTGTGGCCTCGGACAGTGCGGGGCGTGCACGGTGATCGTCAACGGCGTGGCGACGCGCTCGTGCGTCACGCCGACGTCGGCGGTCAAGGGCGAGATCACCACGCTCGAAGGTCTGGCGACGGGCGGCACGCTCCACCCGTTGCAGCAGGCATGGATTGACGAGCAGGTCCCGCAGTGCGGCTTCTGCCAGAGCGGGCAGATCATGACCGCCAAGGCGCTGCTCGACCGGAATCCCAACCCTACGGACGCGCAGATCCGCGAGGGGATGGCGCGAACACTGTGCCGCTGTATGACCTACTATCGAATCCAGGCCGCCATCAGGCGCGCGGCGAAGGAGGTCGCATGAGCTCCCGCAGGGAATTCCTCAAGATCTCCGGCACCCTCGTCGTGAGCTTCAGCGCGGCGCGGATCGCGGCACCGCTCGAGGCGGTGGCCCAGACCGCCGGCGCCGGCCCCTATCCCGACCCTGATTTCAGACAGCTGGATTCGTGGATCGCCATTCACGAAGACAATACCGCGACCTTCAGCGTCGGAAAGACGGACTGCGGCCAGGGGACGGGCACTGCCTTCCGGCAGATGATGTCGGATGAGCTCGACATCGCCTACGACAAGACGACCTGCATCATGGGCAGCACCGACGTCACGGTGGATCAGGGCGGTTCCGGTGGCTCCGACGCGATCCAGACCGACGGCTGGCCGATGCGGCGCGTCGCTGCGGAGGCCAGACGGGTGTTGATGGAGATGGCATCGACGCGGTTCGGCGTGCCTGTCGACGCGCTTGCCGTCAGTGCGGCGGTGATCTCGGTGAAGGCCGATCCGTCCAGGCGAGTCTCCTACGGAGAGCTGATCGGCGGAAGGAAGTTTCACGTCGCGTTGACGGGCGAGAACATCAACGCCACGACCGGCGTGGCCAAAGTCAAGCCGGTGCAGGAGCTGAAGATCGTCGGACAGTCCCTGCAGCGCTACGACATTCCCGCCAAGGTGGATGGGTCACTCAAATGGGCGGTGGACGTCAAGCCGTCCGGGATGGTGCACGCGCGCAACGTGAAGCCGCCGGTGGCGGGCGCCAGGCTCGTGGGCGTCGACGAGTCATCGGTGCGAAACCTGCCGGGATTCATCAAGGTCGTCAGCAAGGGCAACTACGTCGCCGTCGTCTGCGAGCGGGAAGAGCAGGCGATCGACGCGGCCAGGCAACTCAAATTGAAGTGGGAAAAGCCTGCGACCGCGCCCTTTCCTTCGTCAGAGGATCTCCACACGTACATGCGGAGCGCGACGCCGACGTCCAGTGCCAACCCGACGATCGTCGGCGCTCCAGACACGGCGTTTGCAGGCGCGGCCAAGGTCGTCGAGGCGGAGTACGACATCCCGTTCCAAGGGCACACCGCCTTCGGTCCGGCTCATGCCACGGCGGACCCGTCGAACGGGCAGATGACGATCTACTCCAACGACATGAAGTCCTACGGCATGCGGGCAGGCGTCGCCAGCTTTCTCGGGATCCCGCGCGATCGTGTCCGCGTCGTCTGGATGGAAGGCCCACAAGGATACGGCCGCACCGCTGCCGACGATGCCGGGTTCGAGGCGGCGTACGTCGCGAAGGAGATTGGCCGGCCGGTTCGCGTGCAGTGGATGAGGAACGAGGAGACGGCGTGGGACACCAAGGCGCCGGCGTTCGCGTGCACGCTGCGCGGAGGCCTGGACGCTCAGGGGAATCTGGTGGCCTTCGATTACCTCGCCCGCGCTGCCGACTACAACCATCTCGGTT
>WHSN01000065.1 GCA_009380045.1 Luteitalea sp. | reverse complement strand
GGCCGGGACCCCGAACGTGCTGTTCCGGCGCGGCTTCACCAAGCAGTCGCTGCTGCCCGGCACCGAAATCAAGGTGGACGGCTACCAGGCCAAGGACGGCACGCGTCGCGCGAACGGCCGCGACCTGACGTTCGCGGACGGTAAGAAAATGTTCATGGGGTCGTCAGGTACTGGCGCTCCTTACGAGCTGGCGCGTCCGGGAGTCGATACCCAGGAGCGCAAGTAGCGGCACATCTCTCTCTCGATTGAGCCTGGATGCCAGAACGGCATCCGGGCTGTTCTCTGTTTCTGTTTCCTTTCGGGGCTGTGATTTATGCGCCATCCACATCTTGCGTTGGCAGGGTTCGCGGCATTCGCGCTGGCGGGTGTTTCGTTGGTGTCGGTCGACGCCGCCGGTCAGGTCGGCACGGCGGGTAAGGCGGTGCCGCGAACGGCATGGGGTTCCCCGGACCTGCAGGGCGTCTGGTCCACCGCCACGGTCACTCCCCTCGAGCGGCCAGCGACTGTCGACAAGTCGGTCCTGAGCGCTGCGGAAATCGCCGACATCGAGAAACGAGCGATTGCGGCCGCGACCGACGAGGCCCGGGGCGAGGACAAGGCGCGCGATGTCGCCGGCGCCTACAACGACTTCTGGTGGGATCGCGGCACGCGGTCTTCGGGACGGACGTCCCTCATCGTCGATCCGCAGGACGGCAGAATGCCGCCGCTGACCCCGGAGGCGAAGAAGTACGCCGACTCGCCCGAGGCGAAGCTCGTGCAGCAAACCAGGCGCGGAGACTTCCCGGCGGCGTCGTACACCGACACCGATCTCTGGGACCGTTGTCTGACGCGCGGTCTGCCGATGATGTCCGGCCCCTACAACAACAACTTCCAGATCTTCCAGACCAAGGATCAGGTGGTCGTCCTCCACGAGATGATTCACGACGTCCGGGTCATTCCCCTCGACAATTCACCGCATCCGCCGGCATCGGTCACGCAGTGGTTCGGCGTCGGGCGCGGCCGCTGGGAAGGCGATACGCTGGTGGTCGAGACCAAGAACTTCAGCCCGCAGCAGGAACTGCCGTTCGAGCCGCGGATGTCCTCTGCCGGCATGCGTCTGGTCGAGCGGTTCACCCGCGTCGACGACGGCACTCTCAACTACGAGTTCACGGTCGATCATCCTTCGGTGTATTCGAAACCGTGGACGGCGCTGAACCCGATGAAGAAAAGCGACGGCCAGGTGTTCGAGTATGCCTGTCACGAGGGCAACTACGGCATCGTCGGCATCCTCGCGGGGTCGCGAAAGATCGAGGCGGCGGCCGACGCGGCGCGAAAAGGATCGCGCTAACCTGTCAATCAAGCGAGTGAAGCGATGAAGTGGGCATGTGCGTGGCTGACGATCGCGGTATTCGGCGCCGGAGCAGCTGCCGGCGCGCAGCAGAACGTTCCTCAGCAGAGCGTCGCTGAGCAGGACGTCGCTGAAAAGAACGTTCCTGAAAAGAACCCGCTCGAAGGGAATGCCGAGGCCATCCGAAACGGGATGGGCATGTTCCGCAGCCGGTGCGCCGACTGCCATGGCATGGATGCCCGCGGCGTGCGCGCGCCCGACCTCACGCAGGTATGGGCGTCGGGCCGCACCGACGCCGGGCTGTACGGCACCGTGAGGCGCGGCGTGCCAGGGAGCGAGATGCCGGCGTTCGCGTCGCCGCGGATGACCCCCGACGACGTGTGGAAGATTCTCGCCTATCTGCGCACGGTGGCGGCGCCGAAGCCGACCGATCCGGCGCGGGGCAACGCCCAGAACGGCGAGCGTGTGTTCCGTGTGCACTGCGCCAGTTGCCATCGTGCGAGCGGCCGTGGCGGGCGTCTTGGGCCCGACCTGTCGCGCATCGGTCTGTCCCGGACCCGTACGGCAATGACCCGCCAGATCCGCGGCGCGGTCGAGGATTTCGGACCCGGCTACGCGCCGGTCACGCTCGTCGCCCCCGGCGGCCAGCAGATTCACGGCGTGAAGAAAAGCGAGGATCTGTTTTCGGTCCAGATCATGGACACGCGGGAGCGGATTCAGGGCTATCTGCGGGAAGACATGAAGTCGGTCACCAACGAAAAACAGTCGGCGATGCCCGTGTTCACGGTCGATAAGCTGTCTGAAAGCGATCTCGACGACGTGCTCGCCTATCTCTCTACGCTGCGGGGCGCCAATACCGCGGTGTCGAACGACAACAAATAGGAGGTTGTTTGCCATGCGCGGAAAAATCGCTCGTGTGGTTCTTACGGCGGTCGGCGCCGCGGCCTTGGGCGGCGCGCTCGTCGCCCAACAGGCGCCCGCGCAGGTGACCCCGCAGGAGCTCGCCCAGGGCCTCCCGGCGGACGGGTCGCGCTGGCCGGTCTTCGGCGGCAACTACAGCAACCATCGGCACAGCCCCCTCACGCAGATCACGCCCGAGAACGTCACCCGGCTCGTCCCGCAGTGGACGTTTCAGACCGAGACCGTCGGCAGGGGCTTCGAGACCACGCCGCTCCTTCGTGACAACGTGCTCTACGCCACCGGCCTGTTGAACACCGCGTGGGCGATCGATGCGCGGACCGGCCGCACGATCTGGCGTTACAAGCGCGAGCTGCCACCCGAGGGAACGCTGACCGCGTGTTGCGGCCTCGTCAACCGGGGCTTCGGGATGCTCGGCGACAAGCTCTTCATGGTCACGCTCGACGCGCACGTGATCGCCCTGGACATGAAGACCGGCGCGGTCGTCTGGGATGCGACGATGGAGAACTACAAGAACGGCTATGCGTCGACGCTCGCGCCGCTGGTCGTCAAAGACAAGGTGATCGTCGGCATCGCCGGCGGAGAGTTTGGCATTCGCGGCTTCATCGATGCCTACGACGCGCAAACGGGCAAACGGGCCTGGCGTACCTATACGATCCCTGGGCCCGGCGAACCGGGTAACGAGACCTGGGCCGGCGACTCGTGGCAGCGCGGCGGCGCGGGCGTGTGGGTAACCGGCGCGCACGATCCCGAGCAGAATCTGGTCTTCTTCGGCACCGGCAACCCGGGGCCGGACTACCACAGCGAAAGCCGCAAGGGCGACAATCTGTGGAGCGATTCGCTACTCGCCCTCGATGTCGACACCGGGAAGATGCGGTGGGGGTATCAGTTCACGCCGCACGATATTCACGACTGGGATGCGACGCACGTCCCGATCCTCGCGGATCTGACGATCGGTGGCCAGCCGCGAAAGGTCGTGATGGTCGCGAACCGGAACGGGTTCTTCTACACGCTCGACCGCACGACCGGAAAGGTGATCACCGCAAAACCGTTCGTGCAGACCACCTGGGCGAAGGAGATCGCGGCAGACGGCCGGCCCGTAGTGCTGCCGGGCCACGTGCCCGACGAAAAAGGCTCCACCACCTGCCCCGACATCACCGGTGGCACGAACTTCTATCCGCCGTCGTTCGATCCCAAGCAAGGACTGTTCTTCGTGAACGCGCGCGAGGTCTGCATGACCTACTACGCGTGGAAGCCGGAGTACACCCCTGGCGAGCGGTTCACGGGCGGGGCCGGCCAGCGCCCGAAGGGGCCCGAGTTCACGGCGACGGGCGCGATTCGCGCCATCGATCCGGTGACAGCCGAGCGGAAATGGGAATTTCCGCTGATCACCCCGGCGACGACGGGCGTGCTGTCCACCGCCTCCGGCCTGCTGTTCGCTGGCGACGCCGAGGGCAATCTTCTGGCGCTCGACTCGCGCAGCGGCAAGCTGTTGTGGCGATATCAGATGGGCGCGAACCTGCACGGGACGAGCCCAATCACCTACATGCTCGATGGGCGGCAGCATCTGCTGGTCCCGTCCGGCACGACGCTCACCGCGTGGGCGCTGTCCGAGGTGCCGCGCGTACCCAGCACCCGGTGACGAGAGCTTGAGAGAGCGGCTGGCAGCTGACGCTTCGGTCCAGAAACAGCAGCATCCCTGGTTTCGGACCGGATCGCGGGTTTGTTTTCGCGGATCGCAGAAGTGATGTCCCGAGGCTGCGTGCGCAGCTTCACGATACGGGAGGAATGAGATGAGGCGACGAATTCTCGAGTCGCTCGGCGTGGCGGCGGTGATGGCGGCGCTGGTCCTGTTCCTGCAGCTCTCGGCCGCAGGCCAGGCGCCGGCAGCGGGCGCCACCGGAGGATCGGCGGCGTCCGGCCCGGCGCCGAAGACGACATGGGGCCATCCCGATCTCCAGGGGATCTGGCTCGACGAATTCGACACGCCGCTCGAACGGCCGGCCAAGTTCGCCACCAAGGAGTTCTTCACCGACGAGGAGCGGGCCGCTCAGGATGAGGCCCGTTCGGGAAACATCGGGCGTAATCAACGCGTGGAGCGGGGAAGCCTGCAGGATGTCGCCGGCGCCTACAACGCGGTCTTCACCTCCGTGAAGCCGACCGGCCGGCGGACGTCGATGGTGGTCGAGCCGGCAGACGGCCGCATCCCGGCGCTGACGCCGGCGACCCAGGAACGGAACCGGCGCGATCGGGAGTTCCGCCTGGCGTTGCTGCAGAACACCGACACCTGCAAGAGCGGCGCGCCTGGCTGCAACGGAGGAAAATACGGTCCGCCCTCGGCGGTCTTCTCCGAAGTGGCCCCGTTCTACAACACGTCGCGCATGAACCGTCACGACGGCCCCGAGGATCAGAGCCTCGGCGACCGGTGCATGTCGGGCGTCACCCCGGACTTCGGCGGGTTCCGGCGCATCGTGCAGGGGCCCGACTCGCTCGCGATTGGCGTCGACACGGGGCAGGGCCAGGGCTACCAGCGTGTGGTGTATCTGAGCGGGAACCATCCGCCGGCGAACGTCCGCATGCGCCATGGCGACTCGCGCGGCCGCTTCGAGGGCAACACGCTGGTGGTCGAGACGACGAATTTCTCGCCGAAGTTCCCGTTCCGCGGCGCCGCCGAGAACCTGAAGCTGGTCGAGCGGTTCACCCGGGTCGATGCGAACACGATGGAATATGCGGTGACGATCACCGACCCGACGGTGTGGACGGCGCCGTGGACGGTGAAGCAGGAGCTGACCGCGCAGCAGGACGACCAGAACCGCATCTACTACGAGCCGCGGTGCCACGAGGGGAACTACGGGCTGCCGGCGCTGCTGATCGGCGCGCGCGTGGACGACAAGGCGTTCAAGGAAGGGCGCGGTCCGGATCCAAGGTCGCAGGACACCGCCACCTGCATTTCGGACCTGCCACCGGGCGTGCAATAAGCTGGGAAGGTCGCGGCGAGCCGCGACCTAACCTCCAACCCGGAACGGCACCGACGCCAGCGTCTTGTCCCACAAGAGAGCCAGCGTCCCACCGGTGTCGCTCATGTCCAGGAACTCCCACGCGAGCTGATCGAATGAGTGCGCCAGCGTCTCGAGCTTCATCGTCGTGCGCACGACGTCTCGGTCCGGAGTGTAGTCGTAGGCGCCCCACAATGCCGCCTTGTTCGTGTCGTCGTAGGTGGTCTGTGCGGGCCAGGTGGACAGAATGAGCGTCCAGCTGTCGCGGTGCAGCTCGATGAAAACGCTGTATTCCCCAGGCGCCACGATCGTGCCGCCGATCTCGAGCGGCACCTCCGTGTTGAGCCGCGTCGAGACGTTTGCGCCCGCCCGCCACACCGGCGCCCCATCGTAGAGCGCTTCGGCGAAATCGGAGGGGCCAAAGAGATCCCGCCCGCGCTTGATCGGCCGCCCGTACTGGACCGTGATCCATCGCCCCCCCACGTACCCCTCGCGCTCGTCGTGCCTTCCGCCAACTTGAGTCGCCGAGCTGCCCGCCGGGCTGGCCGGCCGCCGGCCCTGGCTGAAGATGAGGTCGCCGTTCAGCAGCACACAAACGAGAATCGCAATCAACGATGCTTTCATGGTCTACTCCCGCGTCACCGAGAACGGCAATGGTATCGCCACACCGCGATTCTGGGTATTCTGTGTCGGCACTTGTTAGTTCGCCGCTCCTTCGATGACAAGAACTTCACTTCAGGGATCCTCTCTCGGCGGGCTCCGTGTGCCGGCAGCGTTCTCGCCTCCGGTCGCCTGGTCGGTGCTATTGCGGCCCGGGCGTGCGCTCGTCGTGCCGCTGCTCTTCACGGCGGGGCTGCTCGCGTTCGGTCTGTACACACCGGTCCGGCAAAACCCCCGGTTGCTCTGGTCGTTCCTCGGCACCGGCGCCGTCCTGATCGCTTGGAACGGTGCGCTGCTCGTCACAGCCTTGCGCGGGCGCCGCGAGTTCACGCTGGAGCTCGTGCTGCGGAAGCAGCACTATGTGCAGGCATGCGCCCATACGTCGATCCTCCTCTATTGGGGCTGGTATTGGCGGCCGGTGTACGAGCTCGCCTATCTGATTCTGGCGCAGCTGGTCTTCGCCTACGCGTTCGACATGCTCCTCAGCTGGTCTCGGCGCGATACCTACACGCTCGGCTTCGGACCGTTCCCGATCATCTTGAGCACCAACCTGTTTCTCTGGTTCAGAGAGGATTGGTTCTACCTGCAGTTTCTGATGATGGCGGTTGGCTTCGCGGCCAAGGAATTCATCCGGTGGAACAAGAACGGCCGCCAGACGCACATCTTCAATCCATCGTCGTTCACGCTCACGATATTTTCGGTGGCGCTGATCCTGACCGGGGCGAGCGACATCACCTGGGGCCAGGACATCGCCGTGACACAGTTCTACCCGCCCCAGATGTACCTGTTCCTGTTCCTGGTCGCACTGCCCGGACAGTTTCTGTTCGGGGTGACGACGATGACGCTGTCGGCGGTGCTGACGACCTACCTGTTCGGCCTGGCGTATTACGGCGCGACCGGCATTTATTTCTTTTTCGATTCCTACATCCCGATCGCGGTCTTCCTTGGGATGCACCTGCTCTTCACCGACCCATCGACGGCGCCTCAAACCGAGCTCGGTCGCATGATCTTTGGCGCGCTCTACGGGCTCAGCACGATTCTGCTGTACCAGCTGCTCGGCGCCGCCGGCCTGCCGACCTTCTACGACAAGCTGCTCCAGGTGCCGCTGCTCAATCTGCTGATCAAAGGGATTGATCGTACGGTCCGTTCCGGGCCGCTGCGGCGGTTCGATCCGGGGTTGATCGCACCGTCGCTGCCGCCTCGCCGGCGGTATCTGGCGTACATGTCTGTCTGGACAATTGTGTTCGCCGTCATGAGCGCGGCGCAAGGCGTAGGCGATCGTCATCGCGGGCAGTGGATTCCGTTCTGGCAGCAGGCCTGCCAGGAGGATCGCCCTTATGCCTGCCGGTACCTTGCTCAGCTGCACGCCACGTACTGCGACGCCGGCTCCGGCTGGTCCTGCAACGAGCTGGGCATTCTGCAGGCGGATCGGGAGGTGGGTTCCCAGACGGGGGTCACGTCGATGCAGCGCGGCTGCGAGCTCGGCTTTCAGCCCGCGTGTGTCAATGCCACCGCCCTGGTCAGTGGCGGTGTGCGGGCCGCTGGGCCGCCGCCGCTCGAGGATCTCCCGATTCTTCTGCGGGGAAGCAAGGGCCCGATCACCGATCGGCGTCCGGCGTCGCTCTACGCGCGCGCCTGTGACCAGGGCTGGGCTGAGATCTGTGGTCGCGACGCGGATGCTGGCGGCCGCTGACGCGCATTTCGCCGCCGTATCACGACGTTGCCAGGACCCACGAAAGCTGAAAAACGTTGGGGCAGGAGTGAACTCGAGGTGGCAGTCATCGTGCCGGTAACGTCCACTTGTTGGAGATCAAAAATGCGTGACAGGAAATCATGCGGGGTACCGAAGCGTTTCTCGACGAGCGCGGCGGGCGCATTGGCTGTGGCGGTCGTGGCGCTCGTCGCCGTGGGCGACGTCCTGCTGGCCGGCGATCAGGGACACCAGCACCAGCCGGGGCAGATCACACCGACCGCGAAGAAGATGAATGAGGATTTCGGTGCGAACAGCACCAGCACGGCCGAGGGGCTGGAGAGCGAGGGACGGGCGCTCTTCGACCGACGGTTTGACGTGCTCGACGTGCTGGCCCTGAAGCCCGGCCGGGATGTCGCGGACATCGGAGCCGGCAGCGGCCTGTTCACGCGGTTGATCGCAGAGCGTGTCGGCCCGAAGGGCACAGTCTACGGCGTCGAGATCTCGGCGAGCCTGGTCAATCACATCGCCACGACCGCCGCCGCCATGGGACTTGGCAACGTGAAGGCGGTCCTCGGCACTCCCACCTCGCCCCGGCTCGGCGAGCGCTCGGTTGACCTGGCGTTCGTCGCCGACTCGTACCATCATTTCGAGCACCCGCGCGAGATGCTGAACGAGATCAAACGCGCCCTGCGGCCGGATGGGGTGCTATTGATCATCGACTGGGAACGGATCGAAGGCGTCTCGCACCCGTTCATCCTCGACATGGTCCGGGCCGGCAAGGGCACCGTCACCGACGAAATCAACGACGCCGGATTCGAGCTGGTCCAGGAAGTCCGGCTGTTCGACGATGAGTACGTGCTGAAATTCAGGCATCGGACCGCGACGCCCGGCGGCCCGCAATCCCCTGGCCGCTAGTTTTGGCAAGGAAACGTCGTGCTCCTTCGTGCGTCGTGACGAAAGACTGCTAGGGCAGCATCTCGTCTGCTCCCCAGGGAGTGCGGCATGGCTGACGTCGTTCGTATAACCTGAGAGTCTCGGCCAGCCGGCGTGCGACATCGTGCCGTCCCGCCCGCTGAGCCTGCTCAACCGCGCCGCGCTGCCAGGCGACAGCCTCCTCGAACTGCCCGACCTCGGCGAACATCATCGCCATGGTTTCGCCCGAGTCGAGGCCGCGCTGCTCCGGGGTGAGCGCCTGCATCACGGCCATTGCCCGCCGGCCATCGCGAACCCGATCGTCGGGAGCGGCGGCGAGCACGCGCGCCAGCGCCAGCGCGAAAGACGGCTGGTCGAACGTCTTCATATCGTCAGACAGATGGTCGAGCGCATCCTGGTAGCGTTGGAGACGAACGAGCGTGACCGCCTGCCCGTAGCGCGCGTCAGCGACACGGGGATCGATCCGGATGATCTCCTCATATTGAGACAGTGCGTCGTTCAGGCGTCCGCTGCGGCCCAATGCGCCGGCCAGCCTGAGCCGCGCCTCGATGTAGCTCGGTTCGTGGCTCACCGCGGCGGTGAACCGCGCGATCGCTTCGGTCGGGCGGCCGCTCGTCTCCATGAGGACCCCGACGCTGTAGTGAGCCAAGGCGAATTTCGGCGATAGGCGCAGCGCTTCATCGAACTGGCCGAGCGCACCGGCGGCGTCTCCCATCATGAACATCGCCGTTCCCAGCCTGTGCCGGAGCGATGGACTCTTTGGCGCCAACTCGATTCCCTTCTTGAAGTGTTCCGCCGCTGCCGCCCAGTTGCCGCTGTCCAGCGCTCGAACGCCGCGGCTCTCGTACGCGGCGGGACTCTGCAGAAGGTCGTCCAGTTCCCGCATCAACGGATCGGCCACCGGGATCTCAACCTGGCGCCACTGCCGCAGGTGTGATTCGGCCTGCGCACGATCTCCCATTGCTCGATACGCCATCGCCAGCGGGTAGTGAACCCCCGCCGCTCGAGGGTCCAGCCGCAACGCTTCGCGGAGATGGCTGGCGGCGGTCGCGAAGTCCTGGCGTGCGAGAGACACACGTCCCAGTCCGAACTGTGCGGCAACCGAGCCTGGCTGGAGCGACAGCGCTTTCGCGAATGATGGCTCCGCCCTTTCTGGCCGGCCTTCGGCCAGATAGGCTTCGCCAAGTCGCAGCAGGATGGTCCCGTCGTCGCCTTTCAGCGCCAGGGCCCGCTCGAAGGACTCCGCCGACTTCCGGAGCTCACCGGTCGTCCTGTACAGGTGTCCGAGATAGTAGGGCCACCGGATCTCGGCCGGTGCAAGCGCCTGGGCATGCAGGTAGTAGCGCTCGGCGGCTTCGAAGCAGCGGGCGGCCATGAGCAGATTGGCCATCTCGCCGTAGGCGGCGCTGCGCTCGGCAGGCTGGATATCGAGGTTGCCGGTTTTCTCGGCTACGGCTCGATCGAGTTCAAGTATCTGATCTCGGACCGAGTCGGTCATGTGCGACAGGTCGGGGAGGGTGGCAGGCGGCAGCGCCGGGGCCGCAGGCAAGGTCCCGGTGGGCCGATCCGTGGCGGGCGCCGCTCGTTCGTCAGGCCTCGTGCCGCATCCGCTGGTGAGCATGCCGTACACACAACCGGTCGCTGCGAGCCTTCGCCACGCCCGACGCGGCGTCAACGGCCACCACCTTCTTTCAACGTGGTCCACCGATTGACCGCCACGTCAGACCACTCCTCCTCACGGCCGTTCGGCCAGCGGACCCGGACGGTGGGCACCTCTGCCGAATCGCCGAGCCCGACCAGCACGCGTGGGTCGTTCGCCGACGCGTAGCTGCCATCGGTTCTGATCCGGCGCCAGAGAGTGGCGCCATCCCCGCGAACGACAGCAACCCGCGCGCCGAGCATGTCGCGGGTCGTATGCTGTCCGACCAGTCGCAGCCCTACCCAGTGATTGCGGCTGCCAATCTCGTTGATCAGCAGCCGCGCTGGCCCACCAGCATTGGCCACCAGCACGTCCGTATCGCCGTCGTTGTCGATGTCGCCAAATGCGGCGCCACGGCCCACTTCCGACAACTGGAACACCGCGCCGGCCTCGGCACTGACCTCCTCGAATTGACGGTTGCGAAGGTTCTTCAACAGGTGCTTTCGTTGATCGTACGGAAAAGGAGCGCTCAGCCGCTCTTCGACCGCCCGCACCATTCCATTCACCGAAAGCAGATCCAGCCAGCCGTCGTTGTCGAAGTCGAGCCAGCCGGTGCCGAACCCCGTGGACCGGACGGTCGAGGGGCCAAGCATCGAAGGCGCGCTCAAGTCAGTGAACGAAGCGGAGCCGTCGTTCACATAGAGATTCGATCCCTCTCCGGACAATTCGGTCATGAACAGGTCTTCGTCGCCGTCATTGTCGAAGTCGCCCGCATCGACACCCATGCTGGCTTCGGCCTTGCCCTCGCCGGTGAACGCGGCGCCTGCCAACAGGGCCGCGTCAGCAAAGGCGCCATTACCCTGGTTGATCCATAGCTGGTTGGGCTCGCTGTCGTTGGCGACATAGATGTCAATCCATCCGTCGCCATCGAAATCGGCCGTCACCACGCCCAGGGCCGGGCCGAATTGGGCGCCGACGAGCGCAGCCGAGGTCACATCGTCGAACGTTCCATCCCCCTTGTTGCGGTAGAGCCGGTCCGGTTGCGCCCGATACACCTGAGGCGCGCAATAATCGCGTCCGCCTGTGGCGCTGAAGCACTCCTTGTCGGCGTCGATCGTGTAGTTCAAATAGTTGCCGACATACAGGTCCAGCCATCCGTCGCGGTCGTAGTCCAGGAAGGCGGCAGAAACCGCCCAGCCGGCTCCATCCGTGCCACTCCGCCTGGAGATGTCCACGAACGTTCCATCGCCCTTGTTCCGGAACATCTGACTGCGTCCAAAGTTCGTCAAATAGAGATCGATCCAGCCGTCGTTGTCGATGTCTCCGGTCGCCACTCCCATGCCGTAGCCAGGGGCACTGATTCCGCTCCGGTCGGTGACGTCGGTGAAACGCAGGCGACGGCTGCCGTCTCCCGCAACGCTCAGATCGTTTCGAAAGAGGCGGCCGGTCGGTGGCAGGGGGCCGTGCGGTGCGATCAAGGCGTTCTGGAGAGTCTTGCCCGGTTCCAGCATCCGTGCCTGGACAAAGTACACGTCGAGGTCGCCGTCGTTGTCGTAATCTAGGAATCCGACACCAGGTCCCATGATTTCGGGCATGTAGAACCGGCCCGACATCCCGTTGAAGTGCGCGAAATCGAGCTCAGCGGCCGGAGCGCCGTCGGTGAACCATTCACGCTCAGCGCTCTGCCCGCGACCAGTCACAGCGTGCGCGGTGCGCCCGTGGTCGGTTCCGTCTTCACTGCCGGCTGACGACGGCTGCCTGGCAGGGTCGCCAGCACAGCCGACGCCCGGCGCAAGAATCAAAGCGGCGATCACGGCCCTGATCGGCCGCAGACAAGTCAGCGCCATCCTTGACATCTAAAAAAAGTTCGCATAGGCTCCGCCGCAAGACACTACCAGTAGGCCCTCGCGGCACGAGCGTAAAGGATGCGAGGCGACGGGTCAATCGGAAGCCGACGCGACGGGCGTGTCGTTGACGTAACGTCGATGCGCGTCCCTCTTGGCCAACCGCCAATCTGTTTTGGGTACAGTCCAGCGGCGGGTCTCATTTTTGCCACCGGACGGGTTCGCGGAGAGGAACCAGCCGGGCCGCAAGTCTTCAGACAACCGAGCAAGAGCACGTTGTCGTTGTGCAAGTTGTCGTGTGCACAAGTTGTGCGGGAAGCCACAAGTTGTGGGAAGTCAGGGAGTGACGGAATGGGAGCGTTGGTGGCGGTTGTCAACAGCGTCAGGTGTTCGAGCCTCGTCGTCGGCTGTCTCCTGCTGATCTCTTCGACCGCCTGGGCGCAACAGGCCAGCGGGATCGCGGGGGTCGTCAGGGACACCTCAGGAGCGGTACTGCCTGGGGTCACGGTGGAGGCCGCCAGTCCGGCCCTCATCGAGAAAGTCCGCAGCGTCACCACGGACGGAGAGGGACGCTACAACGTCGTCGATCTGAGGCCGGGCACATATTCGGTCACGTTCAGTCTCCCCGGATTCAGAACGCTGCGGCGCGACGGCATCGAGTTGTCGGTCGGCTTCACGGCATCCGTGAATGCCGACATGCAGGTGGGCGCTCTGGAGGAGACGGTCACCGTGAGCGGGGCGGCGCCGCTGGTCGACACGCAGAATGTGCGGCAGCAGAACGTCGTCCCGAAGGACATGCTCGAAGTGCTGCCGACCAGTCAGATGAGCATGGGCACGCTTGCGAATCTGACGCCTGGCATGAATGGAAACCCCGACGTCGGCGGATCGGCCGGCACTTACTCGCAACAGGCCCAGGTCCAGGGGTTTCATGGCAAGACGAACAGCAACCGCATCAACTACGACGGCATGCGCGTCAGCAACATGTGTGGCGTCTCCAGCATCTCCTACATCATCAATGGCGCGATGGTCGAGGAAATGGTGGTCGAAACGGGCGGCTTCACAGCCGAGAGCAATTCGAGCAGCGTGCTGATGAACGCCGTTCCGAAGGAAGGCGGGAACACCTTCAGGGGAGGCATCTTCGGGACCTACAGCAACAGCGCTCTGCAGAGCGACAACCTCAACGACGATTTACGGTCAAGGGGTATCACGCAGGGATTCGAAACGACCCTGATGTATCACTTCGACGCCACGTTGGGAGGGCCGGTCAAGCAGGACAAACTCTGGTTCTTCACCGCGCAGCGGTGGACCGGCAACAGGAACAAGACCGACGTGTACTGGAACAAGACGCAGGGGACGCCGGTCTATACGCCGGACCTGTCCCGCCCGGGAACGCAGCAGGAAGACCTGCGGAGCAACGCCGTACGACTCACCTGGCAGGTATCGCAGAAAAACAAGATCAACGCCTTCGTGGACGTGCAGCACAACGACATGCCGCGGCATCGGCGCTCAACCGGCTTCGTGGCGCCGGAGGCGCTTCCGGGCTGGAGCTTCCCCGAGCCGGCGGGGCTGTACCAGGCCACCTGGAGCTCGCCTGTGACCGGGAAGCTGCTGCTGGAGGCTGGCACATCGTTCATGCTCCAGCCGTGGTGCCTCAGTCCCCAGGAGGGCGTCGGCCCCAACGACATCTCAATCACCGAGGCTTCAACCGGTCTGGTCTACAACTCGGCTAGTGGCGTCGGCCCGTACGGCACCGACCCGTGCCGGAAAACCGACCGTTACGCGCAGCGCTTCTCCGTGTCGTACGTCACCGGCTCGCACAACCTGAAAGTGGGCATCCAGAACGAGCAGGGGATCCACGACAGCAATGAGCGCACGATCAATCCCGATCTGCCGATCTCGTATCGATTTCTGAATGGCGTGCCGACGCAGCTCACGATGTATGCGTCGCCGTACATCCAGCTGAACCGGGTGAAAGCGGACCTCGGGCTGTTCGCGCAGGACACGTGGACGGTGAACCGGCTGTCGCTCAACCTGGGTCTCCGGTTCGACTACTTGAACGCGTACGTGAAAGCGCAGCATGCCGACCCGACACCATTCCTGCCGGCACGCGATTTCGACGCCGTCCACAAGGTGCCTGAGTGGTTCGACCTCAGCCCTCGCATGGGCGCCTCCTACGATGTGTTCGGGACCGGACGGACCGCGCTCAAGTTCTCGATGGGAAAATATACGGTAGCCAGCAACGGCGAGATCGCCAAGGCGATCAACCCGTTCGTGACCACGGTGAACAGCGTCAACCGGCCGTGGACCGACCTCAATGGAAACTTCGCGCCGGACTGCGTTCTGACGAATCCGCTCACCAACGGCGAGTGCGGGCCGTACTCCAACTCGACGTTCGGACAGCAGCTGGTGACCACCAATTATTCCGATGATGTGACACGCGGCTTTGGCGTGCGCGATTATCTCTGGGACCTCGGCGCCGAGGTGCAACACCAGCTCGGCCCACGGATCTCGGCGACAGTGGGCTACTACCGGAACTGGTACAAGAACTTCAGCGTCACCGACAACCTGCTGGTCGGCCCAGCGGACTACGATCCGTTCTGCATTACGGCGCCCGTTGACCAGCGTCTGCCAGGCGGGGGCGGCTACCCGGTGTGCGGCATGTACGACATCAAGCCGGCCAAGTTCGGGCTGGTGGACAATCTCGTGAGACCGGCGTCGGACTTCGGCAACCAGGAGCGCAGGTCTGATTTCTTCTCGATCAACTTCTCGACCAGGTTCGACTCCGGAGTCCGCTTCGGCGGCGGTATTGACACGGGGCGGACAGTCACCGACACATGCTTCGTCGTCGATTCTCCCCAGCAGGTCAACCCAACCGATCTGACCGGTATCCACTGCCGTCAAGTGATTCCGTTCAAAGGTAACACCCAGATAAAGCTGAACGGAAGCTATCCGCTGCCGGGCAACTTCGTCGTGAGCGCGATTTTCCAGAGCACGTCCGGGCCAGCCATCTCCGCCATCTACGCGGCGACGACGGCCGAGATTGCGCCGTCATTGGGGCGCAATCTGGCGGGTGGAACCAGGACCGCGAGCGTGTCGCTGATCGAACCCTTCACGCAGTTCGAGGATCGGCGCAACCAGCTCGACATGAGGTTGAGCAAGAGCTTCCAGGCCGGGAGAGTCCGGCTTCGTGGCAATCTCGACCTGTATAATGCGCTTAACGCAGCGTCCATTCTGGGCATCAACCAGAACTTCGGCTCCGAGTGGCGCCGGCCTCAGTCCGGAGGCGGAACCAACTCCGCGATTCTCGATGCCCGGCTGATCCAGCTCAGTGCTGATCTGACGTTCTGACGGACGCGAGCGTGGCGACGCGGGCCGCGCGTCGCACGCGCCCGTCGTGTCTCCCACTCGCTGCTGCGAGTGTTGCCGTGGATAGGTGAAGTCAGAGAGGTTCTGTATGAGACGTCGAACTGCAATCCCGATGACGGTTGTTGCGCTGTTGTCGTGTGGCCTGGTGCCGCTCGCCGGCCAGGGTCCGGCGCCGGCGCCCAAGGCGGCGACGACCGCTGCGGCGAACGCGGTGGCGCCCAAGACGCCGTGGGGTGATCCGGATCTCCAGGGGCTGTGGTCCAACGCCACCATCACGCCGCTCGAACGACCAAGGGATCTGGGAAACAGGGAATTCTATACCGAGCAGGAAGTCGCGCAGCGTGAGCAGCGCGCCATCGCTCAAGCGACTGACGAAGCGCGCGGCAACGACGCCCGGTCCGACGTCGCCGGCGCCTACAACGATTTCTGGTGGGATCGCGGAACAAAGGACGTCGGCACGAGACGCACGTCATTGATTGTGAGGCCTCCGAACGGGAGAATCCCGTGGCGGCCCGAGGTGCAGCAGAAGTATGCCGAGCGTTCGAAGGTCAGGAACACGATGCTCGAGTCCCCCGACCCGGTCACGACGTGGCTCGACGTCGATACCGGCGAACGGTGTCTGACCGACGGCATTCCCTGGACGCCGTACGCCTACAACAACAACTATCAGATCGTTCAGAGTCCCGGGAATGTGGCGATCGTCCATGAGCAGTTCCGCGAGCTCCGGGTGATTCCGATCGGTGCGATTCCTCAGGGAAAGATCCCGCAGTGGTTCGGAACCTCGCGTGGCCGCTGGGAGGGCAATACCCTGGTCGTGGAGACCGACAATTTCGCCGACAAGACCGCCTACCAGTGGGCTGCCGCCTGGCGCCAGGCCCGGCCAACCTACCATCTGGTCGAACGCTTCACGCGCACGGCTGCCGACACGCTGCTGTACGAGTTCACCGTCACCGATCCGACGCTCTTCACGGACTCGTGGACCGCGCAAACGCCGATGACCAGGGCGGAGGGGGAGCTCTTCGAGTATGCTTGCCATGAGGGCAACTACTCGATGACCAGCATGCTGGGGAACACCGCCGGCAAGAAATGACCGCGGAGCTATGGCGAAGGAAACGGCAGATGCGGCGATGGTGAAGCAGAGCTCGAAATAGAACACACGAGTCGCGCGCGGTCGTCGCGTCGTCATGTTCAGCGGTCGCCGCGAACACCTGGAGGACACCATGATCAAGGGTGTGTGCCGTCATCCTGGAAGGCGCATGGCGTCCGCCGCCTGGCCGCACCTGATGCGGGCAGGCGGAGCGGACTCCGCGTTGATGCTGGCCCTGGCGTTTCTGCTGATGGCGCCGGCGGCATCGGCCCAGCAGGCGAGCGGAATCGCCGGTATCGTGCGCGACAGCTCCGGCGCGGTCCTGCCCGGGGTTACCGTGGAGGCGGCCAGTCCGGCGCTCATCGAGAAGGTCCGCACCGCCGTCACCGATACGGAGGGCCGCTACAACCTCGCCGACATGCGGCCGGGCGCCTACACCGTCACCTTCACGCTGGCGGGCTTCAGCACGTTCAGGCGCGAAGGCATCGCGCTGACCGCCGGGTTCACCGCGACCGTGAACGTGGACATGCAGGTCGGCTCCCTCGAGGAAACCATCACGGTCACCGGCGCGTCGCCGCTGGTCGACACCCAGAACGTGCGTCGGCAGCTGGTTGTCTCGAGCGACCTCCTCGATGCGCTGCCGACGGGCTCGAAGGCGCTGGGCACGCTGATCACCCTGACGCCGGGGCTCACCGGCGTCGCCGATGTCGGCGGCTCCCTGGGCGCCTACCGCGCCCAGGGCACGCCGCAGAGCGTGCAGTTCCATGGCAGGACCGGGATGAAGGTCAACTTCGACGGCATGGGCATCCTGAACATGGTCGGCGACGGCAACACCGGCTACATCATGAATGCGCTGGTCGTCGAGGAGATGGTTCTCGAGAGCGGTGGCGTGTCGGCTGAAAGCGCGGCGAGCGGCTTTGCCGCGAACGGCATTCCCCGGGAGGGGAGCAACGCCTTCTCGTTCAGCTTCTCGGGAGTCTACTCGACCGAAGGCCTGCAGAGCGACAACCTGAGCGACGAGCTGATCGGACGAGGTGTCAACACCGTAGACAAAGTCCTGCGAATCTATGACGGCGGCATCACAGTCGGCGGACCGGTCAAAAAGGACCGGTTGTGGTTCCTTGCTTCCTATCGCAACTGGGGCAACGAGAACCAGATTGCCGGCATCTACTGGAACAAGACGCAGGGCACGCCGTTCTACACGCCCGATCTGGACCGGCCGGCGGATCGATTCGAGTATTTCCGCTCCTGGGTTGGCCGTCTCACCTGGCAGGCGTCGTCGAACAACAAGATCAGCTTCTTCGCCGACACCCAGAACAACTGCTCCTGCCGCCGCGAGGGGTTCATCGCGCCGGAAGCGCAGGCGTCGCTTCGCTTCAAGCCGCAAGGGCTCTATCAGGTGACCTGGAATTCGCCGGTCACCAACAAGCTGCTGCTCGAAGCCGGCGTCGGCGCCACGATCTCCCACTGGCCGACGATCCTTCCCCAGGCTGGCGTGCGACCAACCGACATTTCCATCGTCGAGCTGTCCACCGGCTTTCGCTACAACTCGGCGTCGAGCTACAACAAGCCTCAGGACAGCGACCGCTACGCGCAGCGCGCCTCGATCTCGTACGTCACCGGATCGCACGCGATCAAGGGCGGTTTCCAACTCGAACAAGGTGTCAGCAATGTCGGCACCACGAGGAACGGCGACATCAGCTACGGGCTGCTGAACGCGGTGCCGAACCGGATCACGCTGTTTGCCTCGCCGTACCTCGAACAGTTGCGGATCAAGGCGGATCTCGGCCTGTATCTCCAGGACCAGTGGAAGATCCGGCGCCTCACGCTGAATTACGGCGTGCGCTACGACTACTTCAACGGGTATGTCCCGCCGCAGGACATACCCCAGACCCGGTTCGTTCCGGCACGGAGCTTCGCCGAGGTCACCCACGTACCGCTCTGGAAGGACATCAACCCGCGGTTCGGCGGTTCGTACGACATCCACGGCGACGGCCGGACGGCGATCAAGGCGTCGATCGGCCGGTACGTCAGCAAGTCGGGAATCACCACCCAGCGAGCGAACAACCCGATCACGACGTCGGTGAACCAGGTGAATCGCACCTGGAACGACGCCAACAACAACTTCCTGCCCGACTGCGAGCTGATCAACCCGGCGGCCAACGGCGAGTGCGGGGCCTTCTCGGACTTGAATTTCGGACGGGTCAACATCACCACGCGCTACGACGACGACGTGCTGCTCGGCTTCGCAGCGCGCGAATCGAACTGGGACCTGACGACCGAAGTCCAGCACCAGCTCACGTCGGGTATCTCGGTGAACGGCGGCTACTATCGCAACTGGTCGGGTCACTTCCAGGCGACCGACAACCTGGCGGTCACCCCGGCCGACTTCAGCCCGTTCTGCATCACGGCGCCGACCGATTCGCGGCTTCCCGGCGGCGGCGGTTACCCGGTTTGCGGCCTCTACGACGTGTCGGTGTCGAAGTTCGGCGCCGCCGACAACCTCGTGACCCAGGCATCGCGGTTCGGGAAGCAGACCCGGGTGTCGAACTTCTTCAGCGCCGGCGTCAACACGCGGCTGCCATCGGGGATGCGGCTTGGCGGCGGGTTCGACACCGGACAAACGGTGACCGACAACTGCTTTGTGATCGACTCGCCGCAGCAGTTGTTGAATTGTCATCAGACGTTCGGATTCGGTGCGCAGGCGCAGGTGAAGCTGTTCGGCAGCTACCCGCTGCCGAAGGATTTCATCGTCAGCGGCACGTTCCAGAACGTGGGCGGGTTGCCGTACGAGGCGAACTACGCCGTCGCGAACGCCGCGATCGCGCCCTCGCTCGGCCGAAATCTGTCGTCGTGCGGAAGTCGCCCGACATGTACAGCGACCGTGTCCGTCCCGTTGATCACGCCATTCACGCAGTTCGAAAAGCGGCGGACGCAGTTCGACGTCCGCCTCACGAAGTACATGAGGCTCACCGACAAGCTCCGCCTGCAGGCAAACCTCGATCTTTACAACGCGTTCAATGCCAGTTCGCTGCTCGGAGTGAATTTCACCTATGGCTCACAATGGCGTGTTCCGGCCAGTTCGACGGCCAGTGGCGCCGGCGTTCTGAATGGCCGCCTCCTCCAGTTCAGCGGCAAGTTGAGCTTCTGAGGGCCAGTCGTGATGATCGCTGCACCAACCGACGGTTGAGCGCGTCCCTGCTGGCGGCGTGAGGACTGCACGCGGGACGGAACGTCACCCTCGAGGGGAGCGTCCGGTCCGAGGTCGGCGCACTATAGTAGCGTCTGACCATGCGCACGACCGTGTTCGTAGGGTGCTCACGCCGGTGACCATCGTAGCCTTTGTCGGCGCTCGCCGTTCGAGAGCACATCGCTGTCGAGCGGCAGATCGGGTCCCATCCGATTCAAGGCGCGACCGACAGTTATCTGTCGTCGCAGGCCCGCAAGGTCTGCCATCCCGCCCAATATCAGACCTGGTACGGCTCGTTCCACGGGACGATGATCCAGATCGCGAAGCCGGGTTCCATCCGAACCAGCGTCGACAACGTGCGGGTCCGATTCGGGAGTCAACCGATGACCCTCGAGGCATGAGCTCCGGACGGAGTTCGACGATCCCGGCGCGAGCGCACCGGGGGGGCCATCAGTCACACACCACGCGTGAAAGATCGTGAGGCCACCGGCATCACGACGGCATGCGGGATGACCAGGGATTTCCAGGACGTTCATGGCGCGACGCGCAGCATCATCTGAGGCCCGTCCACGATCTCGTCATTCGCCGCCGGTCATCAGGCTGGCCGCTGTCATCGCGCTGGCCTGCTTGATCAGCTACTCGAACGGCCTGGCCGGACCCTTCATCTACGACGACGAACTGTCAATCGTCGAGAATCGTCACATTCGAGCGCTGGGAAATGTCCGGGACGTCCTCTCCGCGGAGCAGGATTCCCCGACTGCCGGCCGGCCGCTGGTCAACCTGTCGTTCGCGATCAACTACGCCACCTCAGGTCTGGACGTTCGTGCGTATCACACCACCAACCTGATCATTCACCTCCTCTGCGCGCTGGCGGTGTTCGGCGTCATTCGCCGGACGCTGGAGCTGCCCCAACTCGAGGGCAGGCTCGCCGCGAGGCCGGAGCACCTCGCGTGTGCCGCGGCGCTCCTCTGGGCGGTGCACCCTCTGAACAGCGAAGTCGTCGAGTACGTCACGCAGCGCACCGAGTCGATGATGGCGCTGTTCTACCTGACGACGCTGTACGCCAGCGTGCGCGCCTTTGGCCATCGCGGGCGGGCGGGTTGGCAGGCTGCCGCGGTCGCGGCGTGTGCGCTCGGCATGGCGTGCAAGGAATCGATGGCGACGGCGCCGGCCGTCGTTCTTCTCTACGACCGGGTCTATGTCTTCGGATCGTTCAAGGACGCCTTCCTGAAACGGTGGCGCTTCTATCTTGCGTTGTCCTCGACCTGGCTGCTGCTGGCTGCCTTGATGTCGTCCAATCCGCGTGGTGAATCGGCTGGGTTCACGAGCGGCGTCCACCCATGGACCTATCTGCTCAACCAGACAGTCATCATCGCCGCATATCTGCGACGCGTGTTGTGGCCGCGGTCGCTCGTCGCCGGTTACGGCTGGATGCAACCGCTCACGCTGGGCGACGTCGTCCCGTACGCGCTGCTGCTCGCGGCGGTGTTGACGCTGGTCCTGGTCGCCCTGATCCGCAAGCCCAAGCTCGGGTTCCTCGGCGCCTGGTTCTTCATCGTTCTCGCCCCGACCTCGAGCGTTGTGCCGATTCCGATCGAAGTCGGGGCCGAGCGCCGAATGTACCTGCCACTCGTGGCGTTGGTGATGCTCGGCGTGTTAGGCGCGTCGAACGTGTTCGATCGGGTCGAGCGCAGGTTCGCGGGCACGCGGGACAGGG
>WHSN01000061.1 GCA_009380045.1 Luteitalea sp. | reverse complement strand
TTCACCTCGTCCCTCTTCACGTTGTACGTGTTTTTCGGCGTGATCGTCGGCATCGGCAACGGCTTTGGCTACTCGGCGCCGACGCCGGTCGGATCCAAGTGGTTTCCCGACAAACGCGGGCTGGTGGTCGGACTGCTGGTTGGAGGCTACGGCGGCGGTCAGGCGATTTTCGGCACCGTCGCCCGGTACTGGATGATCCCGAGCCTCGGGTGGCGAACGACCTTCCAGCTGCTCGCCGTCGTGTTCTTCGTGATGACCATGATCGGGACGGTGCTGCTGCGGAACCCGCCAGCCGGCTATCGCCCGCCGAACTGGACGCCACCCACCGCCGCCATGGCGGCGCGCTCGGAGTACACCACGCGCGAGATGCTGGCCACGCCGGCGTTCTATTTCCTCTGGGCCGCCTTCTGCCTCGGCACGGCAGCCGGCCAGATGACCATCAGCCAGCTGGTGCCGTTCGCCACCGCCGCCGGGCTCGGCGCGAGCGTCGCGACGATTTCGCTGGTCGTCAGCTCCGTCGGCAACGCGAGCGGCCGCATCCTGTCCGGGTGGATGTCCGATACCCTCGGACGCCTCCGCACGCTCAAGACCATGGTGCTGCTGTCGGCGGTCGCGATGCCGGCTCTGTTCCTGCTCCGCGAACAGGTGTTTCCGTTCTATGCGCTGGTCGCGGTGGTCTACTACTGCTACGGCACCCAGCTGTCGGTGTTCGCGTCCACGACGGCGGATCTCTACGGCACGAAGAACCTGGGCCTGAACTACGGCGTGCTGTTCACCGCGTGGGGCGCTGCCGGCATTCTCGGCCCGTCGATCGCCGGGCGCGTCTACGATCAGTTCGGCGACTACCGCTACGCGTTCTTCGCGGCGGCGGTGTTCGCGCTGTTGGCGTTCGCGTCGCTGTCCAGGGCGAAGGCGCCGTCACGCCCGGTCGTGCCGACCTGATACCGAGGGAAGAGATGAAGCTGATGGTGGCGGTCGGGCTCGTCGGTGCGGTCGCGTTCTGCTCGTCGATGGCCGCCCAGGGCGAGGGTCCCCGCCGTGACGGCAACTGGCAGGTGACGGTGGAGATGGACATGCCCGGCATGCCGCAGCGGATGCCGCCGATGACCGTGACGCAGTGCGTCACCAAGGCCGATGCGGCGGATCCGACCAGGACGATCCCGCAAGGGCAGGGACCGGGCGCCATGCCCGACACGTGCAAGACGACCAACGTCAAGACCGTCGGCGACAAGGTGAGCTGGTCGATGCAGTGTGCGGGTCAGAACCCGTTCACCGGCGACGCCGAGTTCGTCTACAGCCGCGACACCTACACCGGGACCATGAAGATGAACATGGACCGCGGTGGTCAGCCGGTCGTGATGGCCATGAAGTACAACGGCAAGCGGCTCGGCGACTGCGAGCGATAGCGCTTCAACGCGCTGGCGCTTCGCCGGCCAGGATCGTCGCGGTGGTCAGCGCCTGACCCGCGTGTCGCGTCGCGTGCTCGGCGGCGTGGAACAGCAGTCCGAGCGTGGTTGAGGGCAGGCCCGCCCGGCCGACCTTGCGCGGCTCGAGCAGGTTGTCGCGTGGGGTGTTCCGGACCTGCGCGAGCGCCCGGTCGATCGTGCGTACGGCTTGGCCGACGATCTCAGGCAACGCCGGCCTGGGCTCGTCGTCCCGCGCTTCGGCGGCGAGCGCCGCGCGCTGCGCCTCGCTCAACGCCTCGCCCCGCGCATACGTCAGCAGACGGTCAACGCTGCCGCCGGCGTGACGGACGTGAAACGCAATCGAAGCGGCGCCCCCCGGTCGCATCCACGCGTGTTCGGGAGACACGCGCGAGGCCAACGCCAGCAGATCTTCCTGCACCTGCAGCAGGGCGTGGGCGACGGGCATCAGGACGGCGTCAACGCCGGCAACCGGGCCGCGCTGCCAGACTTCGGGACGGGTGGTGGATGGTGTCATGGTCCATTCCTTCAGGTCCGGCCAGAGGAACCTGGATCGGGCGATCGACATCAGGAGGCCGATGGAATAGTAGCGTTCACGAGCGACGGCTTCCAGGCCGGAAGGTCGGGGTTCGCCGCGGCGCGCGACGCGGCCCTCGCGTCGTGCCCCAGACCAAGCTCGTCGGCCACCCTCCCCGAGGGGGCTGAGAGCTCGTCACCGGGACTCCTGCCAGGTGGGGTCTGATCGTCCGTCCCGCGGCCCCCGCGGTTCGTCACACCGTTGTTCGCGCTCGTCGCCGGCGCCGTCCGTCACCGGCTAGAATGGCCGGATGAGCAGCATCTCAACCCGCCCTCATTCCCGCATCGCGCCGACGCTCGTCGCCACCGCGCTTCTCGCGTTCCCGGCCGTCGCCCAGGAGCGCGACCGCGCCAGGATTCCCGAGAAGTACAAGTGGAACCTGGCCGAGATCTACCCCGACGACGCCGCATGGCGGGCGTCGAAGGAGAAGCTCGCGGCGGCTCTGCCCCAGCTCCGTCAGTTCCAGGGCAAGCTCTCCGCGTCGGCAGCGATTCTGGCCGACGCGCTCGACAAGCAGGCCGAGGTCGACAAGGAGCTGTCGCGTCTCTACGTCTACGCCAGCATGCTCGCCGATCAGGACACTCGCGCCTCCGGTCCCGAAGGCATGCGACAGGAGATGGTGCAGCTTGCCGCCGCGTTCGGCGCCCAGGTGTCATACATCGAGCCGGAGATTCTGAAGGCGGACAAGGGGACGATCGAGAAGTTCATCGCCTCAGAGCCGCGGTTGAAGGTGTATCGCTTCTACCTCGAAGACGTCGTCCGCCGTGCTGCCCATACCCTCAGCGACGCCGAGGAGAAGCTGCTCGCCGATTCGGGTCCGCTGTCGGCAGTGCCATCGAACGTCTTCAACATCCTGTCGAACGCCGACTTTCCGTATCCCAGCGTCACCCTGAGCGACGGGCGGACCGTGAAAGTCGACCAGGCCGGCTACGGCGAGCTCCGCGCGCTGCCCAACCGTGCCGATCGCGAGAAGGTGATGTCGGCGTTCTTCGGAGCGCTGGCGGCGTTCAGCCGGACCTACGGCACGACGATGAGCGGCGAGGTGCAGAAGGTGTCGTTCGTGACCAGGACGCGGAAGTATCCGTCCGCCCTCGAGGCGGTTCTGGACGGCCCGAACATCCCGACCTCGGTCTACATGCGGCTCATCGACGGCGTGAACAAGAACCTGCCGTCGTTTCACCGGTACCTGACCCTGCGGAAGCGGATGATGGGGGTCGACGAGCTGCATTACTACGATCTCTATGCGCCGCTGGTCGCATCGGTGGACGTGAAATACACCCCGGAGGAGGCGCAGAAGCACGTGCTCGCAGCGGTCGCGCCGCTCGGAGGCGACTATCAGGCGACGATTCAGCGGGCATTCGACGAGCGCTGGATCGACCTGTTCCCGAATGACGGCAAGCGCTCTGGCGCCTACTCGAACGGCGGCGCCTACGACGTGCACCCCTACATGCTGCTCAACTACAACGGGCAGTTCAACGACGTCAGCACGCTGGCCCACGAGCTGGGGCACACGATGCAGAGCTACTACTCGAACAAGACGCAGCCGTACCCGCTGGCCAGTTACCCGACGTTTGTCGCCGAGGTCGCGTCGACGTTCAACGAGTCGCTGCTGATCGACTACATGCTCAAGACGATCGACGACGACGACACCAAGCTGGCGCTGCTCGGCAACTATCTCGAGGGGATCAAAGGGACCGTGTTTCGCCAGACGCAGTTCGCCGAGTTCGAGCTGCGCATGCACGAGATGGCTCAGCAGGGCCAGCCGATCACCGGCGACGCGCTCGCCAGGCTGTATCTGGCGATCACCAAGAAGTACTACGGGCACGACAACGGTATCGCGGTGGTCGACGATTACGTGGCGCACGAGTGGAGCTACATCCCGCACTTCTACCGCGCCTTCTACGTGTTTCAGTACGCCACCTCGTTCACCGCATCGGAAGCGCTGGCCCAGAAAGTGAAGGCCGGCGACCCGGAGGCGGTCAGGCGATATCTGGCCTTCCTTGCCGCCGGCGGCTCGAACTACCCCATCGATCTGTTGAAGGACGCCGGGGTGGACATGACGACCGACGAGCCGCTCGACCTCTCCATGAAGGAGATGAACCGGGTGATGGACGAAATGGAGAAGCTCCTGGCGAAGCGTCCGACGACGGCGGCGCGCTGATGTCCCGGCTCGCCCCTGGGCTTCTGCCGGTGGACGGCGAAGGTGGTCGGTGTCGAGAAACCTTGGCCGCGCCGCTCGCCAGCCGGCGGGCTCCTGGCGTCATCGACGGTGGACCGGTCGTCGCCGCCGGCGCCGTGGTCGTGGCCGGCACGATGTTCCTGACGAGTGCCGTCGCGTGGCGCCAGGGTGCGTTGTTCCTCGTCGGCGTCGCCGCCGGCGCCGTCCTCTACCACGCCGCTTTCGGCTTCACTTCGTCGTGGCGCCTTCTCATTGCCGAGCGTCGCGGAGCTGGGCTTCGCGCACAGATGCTGATGCTGGCGGTCACCTGCCTGGCGTTCTTCCCGGTGCTGGCGCGGGGCGAGCTGTTCGGCCAGACCGTGCGTGGCTCGGTCGCGCCGGTCGGCGTCTCGGTGGTGGTCGGTGCGTTCGTGTTCGGGCTGGGCATGCAGCTCGGTGGCGGCTGCGCTTCCGGCACGTTGTACTCCGCCGGTGGCGGAAGCATCCGGATGCTCGTCACTCTGATCGCATTCATTGCCGGATCGGTGATCGGTCTGCTCCACGTGCCGTTCTGGGAGCAGACACCTGCCTGGCCGGCGGTGTCGCTGGTCGCCAGGGTCGGCGCCGGAACGGCCCTCGCCGCGAGCCTGGCATTGTTCGGGTGTGTCGCGGCGGCCGCGCTGGCGCTCGAGCGGCGCCGGCACGGGGCCGCGGAGGCGATACTCACGACCCGCGATGGCCGCTGGTCGATCCTCCACGGGCCATGGCCACTGGTGGCGGGCGCGCTTGGGCTCGCGGCGATCAACATCGCGACGCTCACGCTCGCGGGCCGGCCGTGGGGCGTGACGTCGGCGTTCGCGCTGTGGGGATCGAAGACGCTCGCCGGGCTCGGGGTCGACGTCGCGGCGTGGCCGTACTGGCAGCCGGCGGCCCGCGCCGCCGATCTGCGGGCGAGCGTCATCAGCGACGTCACGTCGGTGATGAACATCGGCATCATGGTGGGCGCGCTCGCCGCGGCCGGACTGGCCGGCCGGTTCGCGCCGGCGTGGCGCGTCCCGGCGCGGTCGCTCGTCGCGGCGATCGCCGGCGGGCTGATGCTCGGTTACGGGGCGCGCATCGCCTACGGCTGCAACATCGGCGCGTACTTCAGCGGCATCGCCTCTTCCAGCGTTCACGGCTGGCTGTGGTTCGCGTCGGCGTTTCTCGGCAACATCGCCGGCACACGGCTGCGGCCGCTCTTCGGTCTGCGCGTCTAGAGCCTGTCCCATGAGCACGGGAGCTGCCACGGCACGGAAGCGAATCGACCGGTGCGGATGACGTCTCGATGCGGTTGACGCTCAGCCGCTCGGTCGTGCGTTCGTGGGCGTTGACCGACCTGGCGGCACTCGTCGAGCACGCGAACAACCACCGGATCTGGATCAACCTCCGCGACCGATTTCCGCATCCCTACACCCGGCACGACGGCCTGACGTTCCTCCGGGCGATGCGGAAGGCGTCGCCCGAAACAGTGTTCGCGATCGACGTCGCTGGCGAAGCGGTCGGTGGCATCGGGTTCATGCTGCAGCACGACGTCGAGCGGGTCTCGGCCGAGATCGGATACTGGCTGGGCGAACGGTTCTGGAACCGGGGGATCGCCACCGAGGCGCTCGTCGCCGTCACGTCGTACGCCATCGCGCAGCACGGGCTGACGCGGGTGTTCGCGCTGCCGTTCGCCTTCAACGTCGCGTCATGCCGGGTGCTCGACAAGGCCGGCTACGTTCTGGAAGCGCGTCTGCACCGCAGCGCCATCAAGGACGGCACGATCGTCGACCAGTTGCAGTACGCGTTCGTTGCACCGACTCGATGACGACGAGCCATCTCACGCGCCGCGTCTCGAATCGGATCCGCAGCCGGAGCGTCTGAGGTTCCACCGCAGCGAGCGCACAGACTGACGCGGCGCTCCTCGGTTCCTGCGATCGCCGGGAGCGTTGTGGCGATCGGCCTGGCTCCTCGTGCTCAGCCCGACTCCCGGCCCGCGACATGAGGCCTGAGCAGCGATACGATCAGTCGATGGGTCGGCACCTTGGCGCCCACTTCTTCCGCGATCCGCACGACAGCGCCGCTCAGCCACGGCAGCTCGAGGGGGCGTCCGCGCTCGAGATCCTCCAGCATCGACGATCGCGCGTTGGCAGGCAGCGCCGCTGTTGCCGCTTGAACGTCGCTGAACGTGCTCGCCGGCAGCGGAACCTGACGCCCCCGGGCGACAGTGATCGACTCGTGCAGCGCCGTCTCCATGATTGCCCGAAGCTCGGGATCCGCGCGCACCGGCCCGATCGGGCAGCGCGTGATGGCAGTCATCCCGCTGAACACCGTCAGCCCGACGAACTTCGTCCAGATCTCCACGACGATGCGCTCGCTGAGCGTCGCCTCGAATCCCGCTCCAGCACACGCGTCGGCCAACTCCTTCAAGACCCCTGACGTCTGGCCAGGCAGCGGGCCGAACAGCAGGCGGCTCATCGCGGTGTGTCGAATCCGCCCCGGCTCGGCGATGACTGCAGAAACGTACGCCGTGCCACCGGCCACGTGCGGCTTGCCGATGGCACGCGCCAGGACCTCGACCGCATCGACCCCATTCTGAAGCGGAATCACGATTGTTCGGGGACCGATGAGGGGTGGCAGCATCCGGACCGCGGCGTCGGTGTCGTACAGCTTCACGGCGAAGAAGACGATATCGACCGGACCGGCGTTCGTGGGATCGTCGGTGGCGTTGACGGTTGGCACGTGCAGGTTGCCGTTCGGGCTCTCGATGCGGAGTCCCCGCTCGCGGAGCGCCGCCAGGTGCGCGCCGCGGGCGATGAAGTGGACATCGGCGCCGGTCGCCGCCAGCCGCCCGCCGAAATATCCGCCGACGCCGCCGCTGCCCAGGATCGCGATGCGCATCCGCACATTCTAGCCAGCGAAGCGTCCTCGACGAATCATTACTGCCGGACACGCCGTTTGGCGCACCGAACGCAGAGGCTCTTGCTCCACCGTTCTCGGGGAGCTCAGCGCGCCCGGCGGTGATCGTCGTGACCTGCCGTAACTGAATCCGCGCGGACAGGATTCCGGCATCCTCTACCCGGCTTCCCACCCTCGCACACCGCCAGCGCTCCGAACTGCCCTAGAATGGCCAGAAGATGCCGACGCGATACGGCCGCTCCCCATGGGTGGATTGGTTCCCCAAGTCCCGCATTCCGTCGTATCCCCGTCACCGTGGACCCTTGACGATCGATGTCGCGATCATCGGCGGTGGCCTGACCGGCTGCTTCACCGCCTACGCCTGCGCCGCCGCCGGCGTCAAGGCCGCCCTGTTCGAGGCGGGCCGGATCGGGCAGGGGAGCAGCGCCTCGTCCGCTGGATGGCTCGCGGACGACCCGGGCGCGAGCTTTGCCGAGGTCGGGAGGGTGCTCGGTCTCCGTGCCGCCCGGCACGCGTGGCGGTCCTGGAGGCGTGCGGCTCTGGACGCAGCGGCGCTCCTGAAGCGGCTGGAGATCAAGTGCCGGCTCGAGCCGTCCACCGCGCTCAGAACGGCAACCTCGCCGGAGGAGGTCGCCTGGCTGAAGCGTGAACAGAAAGCCCGAAAGGCCGCCGGGCTCGACACCGCCGCCGTTTCCGCCCGCGTCATCGCCGAAGAGACCGCGCTGATGGCTTCGGCCGCGCTCCGCAGTCGCGACGGCGCGACCCTCGACCCGTACCGCGCCGCGCTGGGACTGACCTCGGCTGCCCTGGCGCGCGGCGCCGTCGTGTTCGAACAGTCGCCGGTCCTGAAGATTACCTTCACGCGCAGGACCGCCGATCTGTTCACCGGCGAAGGAACCATCCGCGCCCGGCGAATCATCGTCGCCACCGGCATGCCGACGCCGCTGTTCAAGGCCCTCGCCCGGCATTTCTGGTTTCACCGGACCTACCGCGCGCTCACCGAGCCGCTGCCGGCGAGAGTTCGGCGCCAGCTGGGCGTCCGTGCCGCGGTGATCCGGGACGTGAACCGGCCGCCGCACCTGGTGCGCTGGGTTGACGGGGAGCGGCTGCTGATCGCAGGCGCCGACGGCGGCCTTCTGCCCGAACGGCTGCGCGAGAAGACCATCGTCCAGCGGACAGGGCAACTGATGTACGAGCTCTCGACGATGTACCCGGAGATCTCGGGGACCGTGCCCTCGCATGGCTGGGACGCCGCCTACGCGCGGACCGCCGACGGACTGCCGGTGATCGGCCCTCACCGGAACTTTCCTCATCACCTGTTCGCGTTCGGCGATGCCAGCCCCGGCGTCACCGGGTCGTATCTTGCCAGCCGGATCCTCCTGCGCCACCATCTCGGCGAGGCGGAAGCCGCCGACGACCTGTTCGGGTTCAGATAGCCGTGGAACTGCTGGTGTTCGGGCCGCACCCCGACGATCTCGAGATTGGACTGGGTGGAACCATCGCCCGCCATACCGCCGCCGGGATGCGCGTCGGCCTGTGCGATCTCACTGCGGGTGAAATGGGCAGCAACGGAACGGTGGAGGAGCGGCTGGAAGAAGCCGAGCGTGCGCGGCAGGTGCTGGGCGCCGAGTTCCGGGAGAATCTGCACTGGGCCGACCGTCGGATCGGGAAGGATCCCCGGCACCTCGATGGTGCCGCGGCGTTCATTCGCCGCTGCCGCCCGCGAGTGGTGGCCGTCCCCTACTGGGCCGATCGCCATCCCGATCATGTGGCCGCGAGCGAACTGCTCACCGAAGCGGTGTTCAACGCCGGGCTGCGCCGCTATCCGGTTGAGGGTGAAGCCTGGAAGGCGGACTGGGTCTGCTACTACTTCATCAACGGGCGTGCGGCGCCCTCGTTTGTCGTCGACGTGTCGGACTTTTACGAGCAGAAGCGCCGGGCGCTCGACTGCCACGCCAGCCAGTTCGAGCCACCCGCCGCGGCAGGGTCGGTGGCGACACGCCTCAACACGCCGTTGTTTCGCCAGATGATTGAAAGCCGCGATGCAGAGCTCGGCGCCCTCGCCGGTGTCCGACGGGCCGAAGGCCTCGTTGTCCGAGAGCCGATCGTCCGCGACACCCTGATGCGGTGATCCGCGCGATTGCAGTGGTGACGCTGGTGCGATGAAGATCGGAATCGTCTGTTACGCTTCCGTCGGGGGCAGCGGGATCATCGCGACCGAGCTCGGGAAGGCGCTCGCGTCCCGCGGCCACGGCGTCCACATCCTCAGCAGCGACATGCCGGTGCGGCTGGGACCGTATCAGACCGGGCTGTCGTTTCACCGCGTCGAAACGCCGAGCTATCCGCTGTTTCGCGAGCCTCAGTACCTGCTGTCGCTCGCCAACAAGATCGTGCAGGTGGCGCGGGCGGAGCAGCTCGAGATCGTCCATGCCCACTACGCGGTGCCACACGCGACGGCGGCCAATCTGGCCCGCCAGGTGCTGGCCTCCACACCGGGCGGCGTCGTTCCCCGCGTCGTGACGACGTTGCACGGCACCGACATCACGCTCATCGGCGCCGATCCCTCGTACTCGGAAATCGTGGCGTTCGGCATTCAGCAATCGGACGGCGTCACGACCGTGTCGGAAAGCCTGAAGGCAGACACCTACCGTGAGCTCGACGTCGCCTGCGATGTCCGGGTGATCCCCAACTTTGTCGACGTCAACACCTATACCCGCCGCGAGGTGCCCGGGCTCAAGGCGAGGCTGGCGCCGGCCGGCGAGAGACTCCTCATCCACATCTCAAACTTCAGGCCGGTCAAGCGCGCGACGGCGGTCGTCGACGTGTTCGCGCGCGTTCGCCGCCGGGTGCCGTCGCGGCTGCTGATGGTCGGAGACGGCCCCGACCTGCCGGCCGCGGTCCGGCTGGCAAACTCCCTCGGCGTCGCCGGCGCAGTGGAGTTCCTCGGAGAGCAGGACCTGCTCGCACCGCTGCTGTCGGTGGCCGACGTCTTCCTGCTGCCGTCGGTGCAGGAGAGCTTCGGGCTGGCGGCTCTCGAGGCGATGGCCTGTTCGGTGCCGGTGGTGGCGTCGCGGGCGGGCGGCCTGCCCGAAGTGATCGAGGACGGCGTGACCGGCTTCCTGCACGCGCCCGACGATCTCGAAGGGATGGCCGGGTCGGCGGTTCGCTTGCTCACCGACCAGGCGGTGCACAGCGCCATGGCGGAGGCCTCGCGGAGCGTCGCTCGCGACCGATACACCGACGACCGGATCGTGCCGCTCTACGAGCAGTACTACCAGGAGATCCTCGGGCGCGGCCGGGCGGCCTGAGCCTGAAGCGGCGCGATTCCGAGGTGTATACTCAAGAGTTGTCACGTCACCCCGGGGAGATCTCGATGCTTCGTGCCTGTGTCTGCGCTCTTGTCTTCGCGCTGCTCGCCGGGCCGGTTTCCGCCCAGTCCCAGGCCGCGAACGGGTCGATCGAAGGCACCGTGATCGACACCTCGGGTGGCGTGCTGCCAGGCGTCACCGTGACGATCACCAACACCGACACCGGCAACGCGCGATCGGTCGTCACCAGCGCCGGCGGCCTGTTCCGCGCGCTGCTCCTTCCTCTCGGCCAGTATCGCGTCGTCGCCGAGCTGCAGGGGTTCAAGCGGCATGAGCAGACCGGTATCTCCCTTCAAGCGGGTCAGTCCGCGGTCCTGAACGTCCAGCTCGCTGTCGGCGCGGTGAACGAGACGATCACGGTCACCAGTGAAGTGCCGGTGGCGCAGCCCGGCAAGATCGACCTGGGACGGACCATCGGCGAGACCGAGATCCGCAATTTGCCTCTGCCTTCGCGCAACCCGTACAACTTCGCGTTCCTCCAGGCGAACGTCACCGGCTACGAGAACACCGAGTTCGGTGTGCCGCGCATCAACGCCAACGGGTCGCAGATGCACACGAACTACCAGATCGACGGCAACACCAACACCGAGAAAGACCGTGCCGGTCTGCGCCTCCTGCCGATCTCGGAAGTGCTGGTCCGCGAGGTGAAGGTCGTCACCAACGGTTTCGCGCCGGAGTTCGGCCAGACGACCGGAATGGTCTACAACGCGATCACCCAGTCGGGCACCAACAACCTGCACGGGTCGGCGAGTTACCGGTTCAAGCGAAACCCGATGTCGTCGCGCACCTTCTTCCTGGCGCCGACGGCGCGGAAGCCGGACACCGAAGCCGATGACGTGACGGCGACGCTCGGTGGCCCGATCGCGCGCGACCGGGCGCATTTCTTCGGCGCCTACGAGTTCGTCGACCGCAGCCTCGTCGCCGGAGGCAACGTGATATCGGTGACGCCGGCCAACGCCTCGGCGGTCGGCGTGGCGCTGCCGCCGGACGGCGTGATTCCTGCGCACCAGAAGGTGAATTTCGGGTTCGGCAAGGTCGACTACCAGGTGGGTCCGAGCACGCTCGTCACCGGACGCTACTTCCTGTTCAAGAACTTCTCGCTGTCGAACATCCCCGGCGGCCTGACGACCCCCGATCGCGCGACCGACTTCACCGACCGGATGGATTCGGCGGCGGTCCAGGCGGTCACGACCATCGGCAGCAGCCGGCTGAACGAGTTCCGGCTGCAGTTTGCCCGGCGGCACCAGTTCCGGACCCTGTCGGACACGGCGGTGGCGGGCCCGGCCATCACCGTCAGCGGGATCGCCCAGTTCGGCGGCCCCCGCATCGGCGACGGCAACTCGGTCGGGTTCGACTTCAGCCAGAAGATCTGGCAGGTGATCGACAACTACACCTGGGTGAAGGGTGCGCATGCGTTCAAGGGCGGCGCCGATCTTCAGTTCATCGGCGACGAGCGTGTCGCACCCGAGAACTTCCACTACACCTTCCCGACGGCCGATTCGTATCTGGCGGCCCGCAACGGGACCAGTCGGCTCGGGTACACGTCGCTGCAGCAGACCTTCGGCGAGCTGGCGCTCGACTACAGCTCGCGGTTCTACGGCTTCTTCGTGCAGGACGACTGGCAGGTGTCGCCGCAAATCAAGCTGCTGTACGGCGTCCGCTACGACATGTTCGACGTGCCGGAATCGAGCCCGTTCGCGGCCAATCCGTATTCGGCCGGGTTCACCGTCGACCGGAACAACTGGGGTCCGCGCGCCGGCATGGCCTGGACGCTCGATCAGGCAGGATCGACCGTGCTCCGCGCCTCGACCGGCAAGATGTTCGAGCCGCCGCTCATCGACTTCTACGATCACTCGATTCTGAGCAACGGCGATCCGGCCCGCTACAACGTCTCGGTCCGCGGGTCCGATCCTGGTGCTCCCGCCTACCCGACCAACCTGGCGAATCCCGCCCTGATCGGCTTCGTGCTCCCGAAACAGAGCATCATCGCCGTCGACCCCGGTTTCGAAACGCAGTCGGCGTGGCTGAGCAACGTGCAGCTCGAGCGGTCGTTGGGGACCAACACGTCGGTGGCAGTCGGATACGTCAACGCGGTCGGCCGGAACCTGCCGGTGCTGATGGACGTGAACCTCGTGCCGTCTGGTCAGACGCTGGCCGACGGACGTCCGATCTACTCGACGGCGCGCATCGATGCGACCTTCGACCACATCAACGTGTTCCAGTCGATCGGCGAGTCGCTGTACAACGCCCTGACGCTAACGCTGGCGCGGCGGATGCAACGGGGATGGCAGACGCAGGTGACATACACGCTCGCGCGCGGCACCGACAACGCGCCGCTCACCGGCACTTATGTCGTCGGCAGCCAGGATGACCGCGTCTCGGACCCGTCCAATCTCGATCGCGAAGACGGCGTCACTCCCTTCAACCAGACCCACACGCTCACCGCGTCGGCGGTGGTCACCCCGGAGGTGCCGGGCGACGGCCTTGGCGCGATGGTCCTGAATCACAACCAGCTGTCGCTGATCTTCCAGGCCAACAGCGGCTTGCCGTTCAACATCCGCTCGAACGTGGACCTGAATCGCGACGGCGTCACCAACGACCGTCCGATCGGCGTGGAGCGGAATGCCGGACGCCTCGGCACTGTCTACAACCTCGACCTTCGCTATTCGCGGTACATCCCGTTCGGGCCCGGTCCGCGCGCCGAGCTGTTCTTCGAGGCCAAGAACATCTTCAACCGCGAGAACGTCTCCGCCGTCAACCGTGTGGTCACGACCGATGCGGTGGGGAACCCGATCGCACCGATCCCGGATGTCTTCCCCGGCGATGCCGGTTACGATCAACGCATCATGCAGATCGGATTCAAGATCGCCTTCTAGTCGGCTGGGGTGTCTTTGATCGACCAGACCGGCCCTTTGAAGCGTTCGACCGCAGAAATCACCGGGCGTCAGAGGATCGTCCGCGGGGTCTCGCTGCCGGCCGCCTGCGCCTGTGGTCGATCGGTGTCGCCGGCCGTGATGGATCGACAACGCCCCTCGCCGCAGTTGATGGATCGTTTATGAAGCGTGTGCTGCTCGTCGTTCTGACTGCCGGAGTGTTCGGGCTGACGGCGCCGCGGGCACAGATGCGCGTGACGCCGCTCGACGAGCTCGACGGGCATGTGGCTCTGGGGCTCGCGCTCCGTCACCTTGGCAACACCGGCATCTTCATGATGGCCACCGCCCACCCCGACGACGAAGACAACGGGCTGCTCGTGATGTTGAATCGCGGGCAGGGCTACCGCACCGCCCTCGTCACCGCCACGCGCGGAAACGGCGGCCAGAACGAAATCGGTCCGGAAATCTTCGAGGCGCTTGGCGTGTTGCGAACCGAGGAACTGGCTGCCCTGCACCGGTTCGACGGCGCGGAACAATACTTCACCCGGGCCGTCGACTTCGGGTTCACGTTCAGCATCGAGGAGACGTTCGAGAAGTGGGGACGCGATGAGATCCTCGGCGATTTCGTGCGGCTCATTCGCACCATCCGCCCGGATGTGATCGCCGGCTTGAGTCCGGAGGGCGACGGCGGTAGTCAGCACCATCAGGCATCGGCGATTCTCGCGCGCGACGCATACAAGGCCGCTGCCGATCCGACGAAGTTTCCCGAGCAGCTCGAAGAGGGGCTGCGGCCCTGGCAGCCGCGGAAGTTCTACTTCTCACTCGGCTTTGGCGCTCCGCCTCCCGAAAGCGGTCCCGCGGCTGGCCGACTGACCCTCAACCTGGCGGGATACGATCGTCTCCTCGGGCGCACCTACGCCGAGATCGGGAGCGAAGCGCGCAGCATGCACAAGTGTCAGGGGATGGCGCAGCTCCTGTCGCTGCCCGGACCGTCGGCCGCGGCCTACGAGCTCGTCGAATCGGCGGTCGCCGGCCCACGCCAGCGCGGCGACACGGCGATGTTCGATGGGGTCGATACCTCGATTGCCGGGCTCGCCCAGTTCGCCGGGCCGCGCGCGCCGCGCCAGCTCGCCGACGGTCTCGCTGCAATCGCATCCGCGGTCGAGGAGGCGCAGAAGCGCTTCGATGCCCAAGGTGACGAAGCGACGCTTCAGCCGCTTCTCACCGGCCTGCGTGCGGTCCGCGCCTTGCGGGCCGGCCTGCGCGGCATGAACCTCGAGGACGCGGGCGGCGCCGAGATCGAGTTCCGGCTCCGTCAGAAGGAGCGCGAGTTCCAGCAGGCGATTCTGCTCGCGACGAGCGTCCGCGTCGAAGCGCTGGCCGACGATGGCGTGGTGGTTCCGGGACAGCCGGTGCAGGTGTCGGTGCTGGTCGCCAATCGCGGCGCGGCCGACATCACGGTGCAGCAGGTGCGGTTCGAGGGTTTCGAGGGCGACGCCACGTGCACCCTCACGGCGGTCACGGCCGGCTCCGGCGGGCGCGGGCGCGGACGGGGGGCCGCCACGCCTCCGGCGGCTGCGATGTCGAGGCTGCGGAAAGATCAGGTCGCGCGCTGCGAACCGACCCTCCAGGTTCCCGCCGCCGCCCGGGTCAGCGAGCCCTATTGGCACCGCGCCGGCGAGGCGGGACGATACACGTTCGACCAGGACGCACCCTTCGGGCTGCCGTATCGTCCCAGTCCCTTTTACCTGCAGGTCACGCTCACCGTTGCCGGTCGTGACGGGGCCGATCGGGGGGACGAGGTGATCCATGGCTTGCCCGTTCAGTACCGCTACGAAGGCAACATCTTCAGCGGCGAAAAACGGTCCGAGCTGCTCGTGGTTCCGCCGTACTCCGTGCGGGTCTCACCCGCGATCGCGATCATTCCCGCGACCGCGCCGGCTGCCGCCGCGCGGACCGGCGCCCGGGCACAGGGTGCGGACGCGCCACCGCGCCGTGGGCCGGCCAACACCAGGCTTGACGAGCGCGAGGTGCGTGTCACCGTGGTGAACGGCACCAAAGGAACCGCGGAAACCGAGGTGGCGCTCGATCTGCCGGCGGGTTGGACCGCCGCGCCGGCGACCGGGCGCGTGGCGTTCACGCGCGAGGACGAAGAGCAGACAGTCCGGTTCCAGGTCAGGCCGGGTGCGAGCACGGCGACAGGCGAGTATCACGTCACGGCCACGACCGGGTCAGGCCCAGCCGGCGGCGCGCGCGGCTACCAGGTGATCGAGTACCCGCATATCCGCCGGCAGCACATCTACCGGCCGGCGACGACGACCATGAAAGTGATCGACGTGAAGGTGCCGACGAACCTGACCGTCGGCTACATCATGGGCGTGGGCGACGAGGTGCCGCCCGCGATCGAACAGCTGGGCGTCGAGGTCGAGATGATCGGGCCGGACGATCTCGCGTCTGGCAACCTGTCGAGATTTCCGACGATCGTCACCGGCGTTCGCGCCTACGAGCGCCGGACGGACCTGCGTGCGAACAACAGCCGCCTGCTCGAGTACGTCCGGGCTGGCGGCAACCTGATCGTCCAGTACAACAAGTTCGAGTTCAACCGGGCGCAATACGGGCCGTATCCGGCCAAGGTCACGTCGGCACGGATCACCGACGAGCGCGCGCCGGTCACGCTGCTGGCCCCGGCCGACCCGCTCTTGAGTGTGCCGAACAAGATTGGCGAAGCGGCGTGGCGCGACTGGGTCCAGGAGCGGGGACTCTACTTCCTGGGCGATCAGGACTCACGTTACCGGGATCTCGTGTCGCTCACCGATCCATTCTCGAACAACCCGGGAGAGAAGCGCGGCGCTCTCGTCGCCGCCCAGTACGGCAAGGGCCGGTGGGTCTACGTCGGCCTCGGTCTCTGGCGCGAGCTGCCGGCCGGCGTCGACGGCGCCTACCAGCTGCTGGCCAACCTCATTACGCCGCCGCGGTGACGTAGTCGAACGTTCGCGGCCGTCCGGATCACTGTCCCTCCCGCTGGACCGCCCCGGAGCCGGCGTTCGTGCGCCAGAGCGGGCAGCCGGCGCTGGCCACGGCCCGACCGCATCGCAACCGGCTCTTGCGGCGGGACGTCGCGCGTCCCCACCGGTTCGGTCAGGCGATCGGGATGGCGCGGAGCATCGGGACCGCGGTCGTCTCCGCGCCTGATGGAGTACCATCCGCTGGAGCAGGCCCGGACGCCGTCACCCCCAGAGGCATGATGCCTTCGATCAAACGCACAAAATTCAAGCTGTCCCACCAGCAGCTCCTCGAGATGTACTACTGGCTCAAGCTGATTCGCGCCTTCGACGAGCGACTGAGCACGCTGGTGAAGCAGGGCAAGGTCCGCAGCGGGGTCTACACCGGCATCGGCCAGGAAGCGATCGTCGTCGGAACCTGCTTCGGTCTGCGGAAGGAAGACTATGTCTGCCCGCTCCATCGCGACCTCGGCACGTTTCTCATGAAGGGCGTCACTGCTCGCGCGATGATGTCGCAGATGTTCGGCAAGGCGACCGGACTGTCCAAGGGCCGCGACTCGGCGCTCCACAGCGGGGTGAGCGAGCTGGGCATCTTCGGCAACACGTCGATGCTGGGCGCCAACCTGCCGGTTGCCGCCGGCCTGGCGCTCACCTTCAAGATGGAGAAGACCGACAATGTCGTCGTCGCCTACTTCGGCGAAGGCGCGAGCAACGTCGGCGATTTCCACGAGGCGCTCAACTTCGCCGGCGTTCAGCGGCTGCCGGTGGTCTTCATCTGCGAGAACAACCAGTACGCGTACTCGGTGCCGATCGAGAAGAGCATGGCGATCGAGGACGTGGCGGTGCGCGCCGAAGGATACGGGTTTGACGGCGTCGCCATCAACGGTAACGACGTGCTCGCGGTCTACCAGGCGACGCTCGGCGCGGTCGCTCGGGCGCGGACCGGACAGGGGCCGACGCTCGTCGAGTGCAAGACCTACCGGTGGCACGGCCACTCGGAGCACGACAAGGCGTTCTACCGCACGGACGAAGAGCTGGCGATCTGGAAGAGCCGCGATCCACTGACCACCTTCACCAGCTACCTCGAGGGCATGAACGTTCTCACCGGGGAACGGTTGACCGAGATCGAGACGCGCGTGAAGTCGGCGATCGACGACGCCGTCGAGTTTGCGACCAACGCGCCGGATCCGGCGCCCGAAGACGCGGTGACCGATCTGTATGCCTAGAGAACTGTCGTATCTCGAAGCGATTCGCGAAGCCCTGGTTGAAGAGATGCGGCGCGATCCGAAGGTGTTCGTCCTCGGCGAGGATGTCGGCGCCTATGGCGGCGCGTTCGGTGTGACCCAGGGGATGCACGAGGAGTTCGGCGAGCTGCGGATGATCGACATGCCGATCTCGGAATCGGCGATCGTCGGCGTCAGCATCGGCGCCGCGCTGCGCGGCTACCGGCCGGTGGCGGAGATGCAGTTCGCCGATTTCATCAGCTGCGCCTTCGACCAGATCGTCAACCAGGCGGCGACGCTGCGCTACCGCTACGGCGGCCGGGCGTCGGTGCCGATCGTGGTGCGTGCGCCGAGCGGCGGCAACGTCGGCGGCGGGTTGTACCACTCGCAGAACCCCGAGGCGTGGTTCATCCATCGCCCGGGCTTGAAGGTGGTGGCGCCGTCCACCGCCTTCGACGCCAAGGGGCTGCTGAAGGCGGCGATCCGCGACGACAACCCGGTGATCTACTTCGAGCACAAGTATCTGTATCGCCGGGCGAAGGGCCCGGTGCCCGAAGGGGACGAGATCGTGCCGATCGGCGTGGCGGCGACCCGCCGCGAAGGCACCGACATCACCCTGCTGACCTACGGAGCGATGGTCACCCCGTCGCTCGAGGCGGCCGATCGCCTGGCGAACGAGGACGTCGAAGTGGAAGTGATCGATCTGCGCACGCTCATGCCGTTCGACAAGGAGGCGATCTTCGCCTCGGTCGAGAAGACCAGCCGCGCGTTGATCGTGCACGAAGACGTGAAGACGCTCGGTCTCGGCGCGGAGCTATCGGCGGTGTTGATGGAAGAGCGGTTCTCGTCGCTCGACGCGCCGGTGATGCGGCTCACCTATCCGGACACCCACGCGCCGTTCTCCCAGGTCCTCGAGCAGGCGAATCTCCCCGGCGCCAACACGATCACCGACGCACTCCGCCGCCTCGCGGGGTACTGATGTCCGGGCCACGAACGCGCGGGCACACGAACGGCTCTCCCAAGGTGGATGTCGATTGCGGCTTCCACTTCCCCGTAGCGGCCTTCGTGATCCTTCTCATCTTCGTGACACGCGGCAGTGAAAGGCGCTCTACAGCGTTTTTCGATTCACCGTAGCAGTTTTTCATCACGATGGCACGATGGAACACGAAGTTCTTTCCCAAAAAAAGGATTCGTGATCCTCGTGGTGCTTCGCGGCTTCGTGATACGCGCAGATGAAACCGGCTCTAATGCTTGAAGATCGCGCGAAGGGCATCGTCGACGGTCTTGTACCTGAAGGTGTAGCCGAGGCGTTGCGCCTTCGCCGGCACGGCGCGCTGGCCTGACAGCAGCAGCGCGTCTGCCATTTCGCCCAGGAGCAGCTTCAGCGCGAAGCCGGGCGCCGGCATGAACGCCGGCCGGTGGAGCGCCCGGCCAAGCGCCCGGGCGAAGTCGCGGTTGGTCACCGGGTTGGGCGCCGTCGCGTTCACCGGCCCGGTCGCGGCAGGCGTGTCGATGACGAACTGCAGGAGGCCGATCCAGTCGTCCCGATGGATCCAGGGCCAGTACTGGCGGCCCGATCCCACCGGCCCGCCGGCGCCGAACCAGAACGGCGGCAGCATTTGCGGCAGCGCCCCGCCGTCGCGCTCGAGCACGATGCCGGTTCGCACGCACACCACCCGGGTGCGCCCCCCTTCCAGCCGCCTCGCCTCGTCTTCCCATCGCACGCACACGCCGGAGAGGAAGTCGCGCCCGGCTGGTGTGTCCTCGGTCACGATCTGATCCTGCAGCGGGCCGTAGAACCCCACTGCCGATCCGCTGACGAACACCGCCGGCGGCTTGGCCGAACGCGTGACCGCTTCGGTCAGGCTGCGGGTCGCAAGCACGCGGCTGTCGAGAATCTGCCGTTTGCGCGCCGCCGTCCAGCGCCGGCCGGCGATTGATTCGCCGGCCAGGTTGATCACCACGTCGGCGCCGTCGACAACCGCCGCCCACGAGCCATTGGCCGAACCATCCGGTGTCCAGGCGATCGTGTTCGACCACGCCCCGGCCGTCGTCGCGTTTGACGTCGCGCGCGACAGCGCCGTCACGTGATGGCCGCTCGCCGCGAGGGCAGCGGAGAGCGGCCGGCCCAGGAAACCGGTGGCGCCGGAGATGACGATGTTCATGCCATTTGAACCGAACCTCGGAGCGCGCGCGATTATTCCAGCGGCCTCAGTAGCTGAGCCGCACCTCGGCGGTGACCGATCGCTTCAACAGGTCGCCGAAAATGTGCTGCTGGATCGTGTCGTTCAGGATGTTGGTCGCCTTGATCGACGTGGTGATCCTGCCGCCCGCCCATTTCATCCCGAACGTCCCGTTCACCAGCGTATAGGCATCGGTGAAGCCGTGATAAGCGCTGGTCAGGACGTCGCTCCAGAGCGCGCGTCCCGAGTAGTTCACCGCGCCGCTGGCCAGGTAGCGTTGCCCGTTCAGATTGAAGCCGGCGTTGAACCGGTGCGTCGGCGGCAAGGCCAGTTCCAGCGCCGGAAACGGGTTGTCATCGTCAAGGATCGTCGGGTCTGACTGCCACGAGTAGTTGACGAACGCGCTCGACGTGTCGGTGACCCGCTGATCGAGCGACAGCTCGAGCCCCTTTTGTCGAACCGGGCCGAGGTTCAGATACGTGAACGCGGTGCGCGGCAGGAACACGCCCTGTGCAGCCAGCAGCGTGAGCACGGACGGCGGCAGCTGCCAGCCTGGTGGCGGGTTCGCGGCGGTATACGGATCCAGCGAGGTGGGAAGTTGGGCGAAGTTGACGTCGTTGTCGAGGTCGTTCACGTAGAACGCGGCGGTGACCGTGGTGCCCGGGAGCAGGGTGCCGGTATAGGCGACCTCGTAGGCATTGAGCGACGATTCGGTCAGCTCGTCCTGCGCGACGCCATTGATCGGCAGCTCGCTGCCGACCGCATTCACCACCAGCGGAAACGGCGACGCGACCAGTGGCTGAAGCCCTGGCGGCAGCAGGGGAGCCAGCCCCCGCAGGTCGACCGGCGATACGATTCTCAGGTCGATGAAGTTGTTCACCACCGATGGTGAGCGGAACGCGCGATTGAACGAGGCCCGGACCGCGTGCTCCGGCGCGGCCTTGAACGTCGCGCTGAGTCGCGGCGAGAACACCGGATCCGACAGGTTGCCGAACTTGTCGACGCGGGCGCCGGCGGTAATGCGCACCCGATCGAGGAAGATCTCGTCCTGGAGGTAGCCGCCGAACTCGGTCCGATTCTCGGCGTTCGGGGCGATCGTGATGTCGAAGTTGTTGCGGCGCACGTTGCCGCCGTAGGTGAGCAGGTGGCGGCGTGAAGCGACGGCGGAATCGCTGATCTCGAGGTCGAAGGTCGGCGTCTTGAAATTCAGCTGCAGCGGGCGGCCGGTCGCCGGATCCGGCAGCAGGAGATTGGGCGCCTCCGCGCTCGTGTAGTTGGCGAACGCCGTCACCCGCAGTCCATTGCGGGTGTAGCCCACCTTCCCGTAGCTCATTGTCGAGCCGGGCTGGATGTCGAACGGACCGATGCCGGTGTGAATGATGCCGGCCGTTCCGGCGACGCCGCCGGCGTAGGTGATGCGGCCGTCAGCGAGCTCCTGATCGACGCGCGCGTCGAACTTGGGCTGGCTGGTGCCGCCGTTGCGGAACGACGACCCGGGGGTGCCGGTCTCGTCCGACGGATAGGGCGCGCCGCCGATCGTCGCCCCCGGCGCCCGCGGATCGCTGATCGTCGGGATGAGTCCGACCGGGCGGGGCAGCGGGTCGGAGTTGAAATAGCCGGCCGACAGCCGGTACGACCAGCGGTCGTTCGGGGCCCGCGCGATCGTCGCGTTGCCGCCGAAGAGCGCGCCAGGATTCTGACCCCGGGTCGATCCGGCGCCGCGGCCGAACCCGCCGGCGTTGAGCACGACCGAGGTGCCGACCGACTCGCGCGGCGACTTGGTGATGATGTTGACCGCGCCGGTGAGCGCGTTCGCGCCCCACACCGCCGACGCCGGGCCGCGGACCACCTCGATCTGCTTGATGTCCGACAGGTTGGTCGGCAGGAAGTCCCACAGCACCAGCCCGAAGAAGTCGAGGTAGATGCTGCGACCGTCGAGCAGCACCAGCTGGGTGTTCGAAAGGGTCGACGACGCCTGGCGGCTCGTCAGGTTGACGTCGCGCGCCGAGAGCTGGACGGCGTTGATGCCCGGGACCGATCGCAGCAGGTCGCCGTAGTTCTGAGACGAGGTGCTGGCGAGGACATCTTCCGAGATGATGCTGATGGTCGCCGGGGCGTCGATCAGCGCCGTCTCCGTTCGCGAGGCGGTGACGATGACCGTTTCGTTCCGGTCGGCGGTGGTCAGCGTCATCGGCGGCAGTACGACCGGCATATCGGTCACCACCACGCCGCGCAGCGTCTCCTGCGAGAACCCGAGCAGAGACACGCTGACCTCGTAGGTGCCGCTCGGGATGTTCGGGAAGGCGAACCCGCCGCTTGCGCCCGAGACGTCGCTGAAGCGCCCGCCGGTGCCGACGATCGTCACCGATGCGCCGGGGACCACCGCCCCGGTCTGATCGAGAACCGTGCCGGACACACCGACCGGCTGCGCCTGCGCCGCTGACGTGGTGAACGGGAGCAGCAGGCAGGCCACGGCGAGAACGCGAATCATCGACCCCCCTCGAGAGCTGTTCGGGATGCTATCAGAAAGTCTGTCGCGCCACCCACTCGCGGACGAGCGAGTCGATCACCGCATAGCGGTCCCCCTCGCGGGTGATCAAGTCGTCGCGGATGAGGGCGGCGAGCGCCGCCTGGACCGTTGACGGTCCGCCGAGTCGATGGCGGGCGCGGACGTCGGCCGACAGGAGCTCGCGGCCGTCCTCGAGCACGACGGACCTGAGCACCGCCCGCTGCGCGAGGGTCAGCCGTTGCCACACGGCTTCGAACATCGTCTGCTGTTCGGCGAGCAGCCGGCGGAGCGCCAGGTGCAGATCGTCGAGCGTCGCGCGGCGCCTCGAGGCCGACCGGACCTCGTCCCAGGTCTCGTGGGCCAGCCGCTGCACGTCGTAGGGCAGGTTCCCCGCCAGGTCGACAATTGCGGAGCCGAGGCCGGGCTCCGGCTTGATCCCCGACCGCGTGAACCGGTCGTCGATCGCTGCGGCGAACTCGTCGGCCGGGATCTTCTCGAGCCGCATCACCGGTCCAGCCTTGTAGAACGGCCGCTTCGGT
>WHSN01000081.1 GCA_009380045.1 Luteitalea sp. | reverse complement strand
CGTCATCATCGCCAGTTCCCGGACTCCGCTCGCGAAATCGCACCGCGGCTCGTTCAACATGACGCGGCCCGACGATCTGGCGGCGCATGCCATCCGGCATGTCCTCGGCAAGGCGCCGCAGGTCGATCCGGCTGAAATCGAGGAGGTCATCCTCGGCTGCGGCCAGCCGCACGGCCCGGCCGGCCACAACGTGGCGCGCATCGCGGCGCTGCGCGCCGGGCTCGCCCCGACGACGGCGGCGGTGACCGTCAACCGGTTCTGCAACTCCGGCCTCCAGGCGATCGTCCAGGCCGCACACATGGTCCTGCAGGAGGGGACCGACGCGGCAATCGGCGGCGGCGTCGAATCGATCACCATGATGCAGCGGGACGAGTGTCCAAACCCGTGGGTGCAGGATCGTGTGCCCGGCGTCTACATGGCGATGGGCGACACGGCGGAAGTGGTCGCCAAGCGATACAACGTGAGCCGCGAGGCGCAGGACGAATACGCCCTGGCGAGCCAGCAGCGCACCGCGCTGGCGCAAGCGCGCGGCTATTTCTCCGACGAACTGGCGCCGATGGCTGTCCGCCGCGCCGTGCTGGACAAGAAGACGGGCGAGAAGACGGCAGAGGAGGAGGTGATCGTCGATCGCGACGAGTGCAACCGGCCGGACACCACACTCGAGGGCCTGATGAGGCTTGGCCCGGTGTTCGACACGACGAGCGGCCACGGCACCGTCACGGCTGGCAATTCGTCACAACTCTCGGACGGCGCGTCCGCCACGCTCGTGATGTCGAGCGATCGCGCGACGACGCTGGGACTCTCGCCGGCGTTGATCTTTCGCGGGTACGCCGTCGCCGGCTGTGAGCCGGACGAAATGGGTATCGGCCCCGTGTATGCCGTGCCGAAGCTGCTCGAGCGGCATCGCCTCCGCGCAAGTGACGTGGATGTGTGGGAGCTGAACGAGGCGTTCGCATCTCAAGTGGTCTACTGCCGCGATCGCATCGGCATTCCGATGGAAGACCTGAACCCGAATGGCGGGTCGATCGCCATTGGCCACCCGTTTGGGATGACCGGATCCCGGCTGGTCGGCACCATCCTGAGCGAGATGAAGCGCCGCAAGGCTCGCTACGGCGTGGTGACGATGTGCGTCGGCGGCGGACAAGGCGGCGCCGCACTGTTCGAGCGGGCGGGATAAATAGATTTCAGGATTTCAGGATTTCAGGATTTGAGAATCCTGAAATCGAGATCCTGAAGTCCTGAAATCCCGAAATTTGCCGCCCGGCGACTAACCGGCCTCGCCTGCGTTGACCGGGATCACCTGGCCCGATATGTTGCGCGCGTGTTCGCTGCAGAGAAACGCCGCGGCCCACGCGACGTCGTTGGCCGTCGCCATCCGTTTGAGCGGCGCCCGATCGACGAACGCCTGCCGCATCACCTCGACGGCGATGCCACGGAGCCCGGCCTGCGCGGCGATCATGCGATCGATGCGATCGCCCTCGACGGCGCCGGGGGCGACTGCGTTCACCCTGATGTTGTGGGGACCAAGCTCCAGCGCCAGGCCGTGGGTCAACCCCATCTGCCCCGCCTTCGCCGAGCAGTATCCGACGCGGTATGCGAGACCGCGCCGGCCCGCCATTGAGGTCACGTTGACAATGGCGCCGCCCCCGGCGCGCATCATCAACGGCACGGCAAACCGCGCGCACAAATACGAGCTCGTCAGACAGGAGTCGATGGTGTAGTGCCAGTCGTCGAGCGGATAGTCCTGCACCGGCGCGGTCGGGCCCCCGTCACCGGCGTTGTTGACCAGGCAGTCAACCCGGCCGAATGCCGCCTCGGCACGATCCATCACCGAACGGGCGCCCTCCTCGGTCGAAACATCGGCAACGATCGGCAGAGCGCGTCCGCCGCTCTGCACGATTTCCGCGGCCGCCTGCTCGACGAGGCCGGCGCTGCGCGCCGCGCAGACCACGGCCGCGCCTTCGCTCGCGAACACCTGGCCGATCACGCGGCCGATGCCTTTGCTGGCGCCGGTCACCACCGCGATCCGTCCACTCAAGAGGCCCATGAGCCGAGCAGCATACGACACTTTTTGGAGACAGCCTCGCGCGCGATCCGCCGCCAGTCGTTCAAAATCGGCGGATCGCAACTGGCAGTATTGTTGCCAGCATGGCGGGTGGAGACTCTCTTATGACCCATGGCCGACTCATCACTACATTTGGCTTGATCGCAGTGCTGGCCGTCCCATCGTTCGCGGCGGCGCAACCTCGCGGCCGGAGCGAACGCGGCGTGAGACGCGGCGGCGACGAGCAGCGCGGCGAACGGCGCGGGCGCGCCGTGCCGCGAAGGTCCGTCCGTGTCGTGCGGCCGCAGGTCGTAAGGGTCGCTCCTTACTACTATCGCGGCTATGGCCCGCGTCTCGGCCTCGGCTTCTATTCCGGTTACGGCGGATACTACGGCCGCCCCTACGGCTTCGCCTACCCGGCGTACGGCTACGGAGGCTACGGCTATCCCGGCTATGGGTATCCGGCCTACGGGTATCCCGGCTATGCGGTGGCCGTCCGGCCCTATGGCGGGGTGCGCATCGATCTGCCGGCGCGAGACGCGGAGGTGCACGTGGACGGGTACTTCGTCGGAATCGTCGACGACTTCGACGGCGTCTTCCAGCAGGTGAACCTCGAACCGGGCCCGCATCGAATCGAGGTGCGTGCACCGGGATTCGAGACGATGGCCTTCGACGTGAACGTAGAGCCGAACCGCACGATTACCTACCGCGCCGGCATGCGTCCGCTGCAACCGTAAAGCGTGTGTGCCGCGGGCAGGTCGGGGCAGGCGGGAGAACCCCGCGCACGTCGCCCCGCCCTGCCGGGCCCATCAGGCTGACCTCGCTCACCCGCCCCGATCGCGTTCTGCCGCCGACGCGGTACGGCGCGTCAGGTACAATGCAGGGTCCGGGGCACGAGATCCTCCATTGAACGCTCGCCCGTATTCCGCCTTCTTCCAGACCGTTCCCGCTCTCGTCGCGCTGACGATCCTGTTCGTCGTCGCGGCGAGGCCGGCAGGACAGAATGCTGCCCAGTCCCTCACCGTGCTGTCACGAGATGGGCGCCGCGCCATTCCGCTGACCACCTCCGGCAATCAGGAGATGGCGCCCCTTGACGAGCTCGCGGCCGTGTTTCAGCTCGCGGTGCGGGAAGAAGCAGGCGCGCTCACCGTGTCCTACAGGGGACGCACGATCGTGCTCACGCCGAACCAGCCTCTGGCATCGGTCTCCGGGCGGCTCATCTCTCTGTCCGCCGCCCCATCGCGGACGGCCAATCGCTGGTCGGTGCCGCTCGATTTCATCAGCCGGGCGCTGGCGCTGATCTACGACTCGCGGCTCGACCTCCGCCGTCCCTCTCACCTGTTGATCGTCGGCGATCTGCGCGTACCGCGGGTCACGGTCCGGCACGAGGCGCTCGGCAGCGCGGCACGCCTCACCATCGACACGACGCCGCGCGCAGTGAGCACCGTGGTGCAGGAAGGCCCGCAGAGGATCACGGTGCGGTTCGACGCCGACGCGATCGACCTCACGGTGCCGCCCATCCAGCCTCAGGGACTCGTTCAGGCGATCAGTGTCATCGATCCGGTCACGCTTGGTGTCGACCTCGGGCCACGCTTCGGGACATTTCGGTCGTCGGCCGTGCCGCTCGAGAACGCGGCCCGGCTGGTGATCGATCTGGTTCCGCCTGCCGACGCCACGCCCGCTCCAACCGTCGCTCCCCCCGAGTCCCCAGCTCGGGAGCTTCCAGTCTTGACGCAGGCGCCGCCGGCGATTCGGACGTTGACGATCGACCCGGGCCACGGCGGAGACGATCTGGGCGTCAGGGGCGCGGCCGGCATCGTCGAGAAAAACGTCACGCTTGCGGTCGCACATCGGCTGAAAGCGGCGGTCGAGGCGCGGCTCGGCATCCGCGTGGTGCTCACGCGCGACGATGACCGGGCGGTTTCGGTGAACGAGCGCACCGCTCTGGCCAACAACAACAAGGCTGACCTCTTCATCAGCCTGCACGCGAACGCGTCGTTCCGTCCGGACGTGGCTGGCGCCACGATTTATCTCGCCTCGTTCGACGAGTCGATGGCGGCGCGCGAGGGGCTGGCCTCCGAACGGCTGCCAGCCTTGGGCGGCGGCTTCCGCGACATCGAGCTGGTGCCGTGGAATCTGGCGCAGATCCGGCACACGGCGCGGTCCACCGAGATGGCCAACCTGCTCGCGGCCGAGTTCCGGGATCGCGTGCCGCTGGCGTCGAACGCGGTTGACCACGCGCCGCTGCGCGTCCTCGAATCGGCGAACATGCCGGCCGTGCTGATCGAGATGGGCTACCTGAGCCATTCCGGTCAGGAAAAACAGCTGGCGGGCGCCGCGCAGCAGACCGAGATCGCGCAGTCGATTCTCGAGGCGATCGTGAAATTCCGCGATGCGGTGGCCGACGAGGGCGCTTCGCGATGACGATGCGCCACCTGCTGATGGCCGCCGGGGTCACCACGGTCGCCATCGCTCTCGCGTGGCTGATGTTCGTCGGCCTGCCCAATTGGTACCTGCGGCCGGCCGCGACAACGGCGAGTGCGCCGGCGCCAGCGCCGTCCGAGCCCGGACGGAAGATCAAGGCGCGTCTCTTCTACGTCGCCGAGGATGGCACGCGGCTGACGGCAGTCGAGCGTGAGGTTCCCTACGCGGAACCGACCGTCAATCAGGCGCGCGAGATCATCACCGCCCAGATCGCGCCGGTCGCCGAACCGCTGGTGTCGGCCATCCCGCCCGCGACCGGGCTGCGCGCCCTCTACCTCACCGAGCAGGGTGAGGCGTTCGTCGATCTGAGCGGCGACGTGGCATCGGCGCATCCCGGCGGCTCGGTCAACGAGCTGCTCACGATCTACACGATCGTTCACGCCCTCGTGATCAACCTGCCGGCCGTCACCGCCGTGCAGCTGCTGGTTGACGGCAAAGAAGTGGACACGCTGGCCGGTCACGTCGATCTGCGCCGGCCCCTGCCGGGGAACGCGGCGTGGCTGGACGAGCCGGCCGTGGCGGCCGTCGAACCGGCCCTTCACGAAGCCGCGACCCTGAACCAGCAACGAGGACCTTCCGATGCGATCCGATAAGCGCCCGTCCGCCGAGCTTCGCGAGACCACGATCACGCCCGGCTACCTGCCGCACGCCGAAGGGTCGGTGCTGATCGAAGCCGGCAGAACCAAGGTGATCTGCACCGCGAGCGTCGAGGACCGAGTGCCGTCGTTCCTGCGGAACACCGGCAAGGGATGGGTGACCGCTGAGTACGGGATGCTGCCGCGCGCCACCAACACCCGCATGACCCGCGAAGCGAGCTCGGGAAAAGTCGGGGGACGCACCCAGGAAATCCAGCGGCTGATCGGCCGTTCGCTGCGATCGGTGACCAATCTCCAGGCCCTCGGCGAGCGCACGATCTGGATCGACTGCGATGTGATTCAGGCCGACGGCGGCACGCGCACCGCCTCGATCACCGGCGCGTTCGTCGCACTCGCGCTCGCCATCGAGAAGCTGCGCGGACAGAGCGTGCTCCGAACGATGCCGCTGTCGGATTTCGTCGCCGCCACCAGCGTCGGCATCGTCGACGGCGAGGCGCTGCTCGATCTGGCCTACGAAGACGACTCCAGGGCGGAGGTGGACATGAACGTGGTGAAGACGGGTGACGGCCGGTTCATCGAGGTGCAGGGGACGGCGGAAGGCCAACCGTTCGGGCGCGATGCCCTGGACACGCTTCTCGATATGGCCGACACCGGTATTCGGCAGCTGATCGACAAGCAAAAAGCCATCGTCGGCCACCTGTTCAAGCCGTGAAGCTGTTCCGCGCGCCGATCGAGACGCCGGTCGGACCGATGCTCGCCCTGGCGAGCGCCGACGCACTGTGCGCGCTCGAATTCGGATCGACCGGCCGCATGGCGCGACTGGACGGGAGGCTCGCGCGCTGGTTCCCGGCGCACCAGGTCAGCGATGCGTCGAGCGGCGTGATCGACGCCGTCCGGCAGTGGCTGGGCCAGTACTTCGCCGGCGATCGGGCGGACGGAGGCACGCTGCCCCTCGATCTGCGCGGCGCCCCGTTCGAACGTCGCGTCTGGGCCGCGCTTCGCGACCTCCGGCCCGGCGAAACCACGACCTACGGCGCGATCGCGAGGAAGGTGGGCTCGCCCTCGGCGGCGAGAGCCGTCGGAATGGCCAATGGCGCCAACCCGATCGCCATCATCGTGCCCTGTCATCGTGTGATCGGCGCCGATGGCAGGCTGACCGGCTATGGCGGCGGGCTCGATCGCAAGACCTGGCTGATCAACCACGAACGAAGATGGCGGAACGCGTTGCCTCTGTGACTCACCTCGCCCTTGCCGCGTCCGGCCTCCGCAAGGGTGCAGCCCAGCGGCGGATAGTAGAAGATCGGGTCGTATCCGAATCCTCCATCGCCTTGCGGTTTCGGGGCGATCTCCCCTTCCACCGTTCCGCGGGACTCGAACAGGATGCTCGCGCCCTCCGCAACCGCGAGCGCGCACACGAACCGCGCCGTCGGCCGGCTCGTGGCCGCGGCTGCAGTGATCGCTCCCCCGGGGTGGGCTGCCGCCGCGCCCGGCCGACGCAGCCGTTGGTAAATCAACGCGAACTTGTCGGCATAGGAGCTGTTCACGCCGCCGAATCGCGCCGATCCGACACCAGGTGCGCCGCCGAGCGCATCGATTTCCAGACCGGAATCCTCCGCTACCGTCAGGAGGCCAGTGGCCGACGCGTAATGGCGGGCCTTCAGTTGCGCGTTTTCCGCAAATGTCCTTCCCGTTTCCTCTGGGGCCTCGCTTCGCGGAACCTCGTCGAGCGTGGCGAGCTCAATCGGAAGGTCCGCCAACAGATCGCGGATCTCGCGGAGCTTTCCGCGGTTGGTCGTCGCCACGAGCAGCCGCACCGACCTAGTGTACGATCGCCACGGCACTCGGACGGTCGTGTCGAGAATCCGTTCACCGGCGCTGGCCATGCGGCCTGAACCCAAACTTGCATTCGAGCAAAGCCATGGATGAACTGCACACGTCTTCTGAAGGACTGAATCTCACCACGCACCGGGCGCCAGCAAGTGTGTGGAACCGCAGCGGATGGGACGGCTCGCGCGAACGGCTCGCGCTTTCGCGTCTGCTCCTGGGCGTTGGCGGTGCGGCGCTCGCGATCCAGGGGGCCCGTCAGGGAACCTGGACCGGACGGATGCTCTCCGGCCTTGGTGGAGGCCTCGCCTTCTGGGCGCTCACCGGTGAGGGCGACCTCACGGAGGCCCGGCGCCGGGTCTCGGCCCTAGTAGGGCGCCTGTTCTCGGAGGGTGACGATGTCGTCACTCAGAGCTCGGAGGAGTCGTTTCCGGCAAGCGATCCGCCGTCCTGGACGCCGGCGGTCGGTACCGGATTGCGGCGGGGCCGCCGGGATCGTTGATGCTCCGGGCGTTACGTATCCCGATCGGTTGGACCGAGCTGTTCAAGCGGACCGGGGTGGAGGTGATGGCCGACAACTGCTTCGGCCTGGCCGCCCAGCTGGCGTACTACTTTTTTCTGGCGCTGTTCCCCGCGCTGCTCTTCCTCGTCGCCCTCATCAGTTTCCTGCCGTTTCAGGACCTGATGGACACCATTACGGCCATGTTGGGCCGGGTGGCGCCGGGAGACGTGATGTCGATTTTGAGGGATCAAATCGGCAAGATCGCCGAGAAGGACAACAGCGGCCTGCTGACCTTGGGGATGCTCGGGACGATCTGGAGCACCTCCTCCGGCGTCACCGCCATCATCGATTCACTGAACCAGGCGTACGATATTCAGGAAGGCCGTCCCTGGTGGAAGGTGCGCCTCACGGCGCTCGGCCTGACCGTCGCGCTCGCCGGGTTCATCGTGGCATCGACCATCCTCGTGCTGGTGGGACCGACGCTGGCCGAGAAGGTCGCCGAGTGGTTCCACCTCGGCGCGGCGTTCACCTGGACCTGGAAGATCGCGCAGTGGCCGGTCGTCCTGGGGCTCGTCTCGATGGCGATCGCCCTCATGTTCTATTACGCGCCCGACGCCGAGCAGCGGTTCATCTGGATCACGCCCGGCTCGATTCTCGCCGCAGTCCTCTGGCTGGTGACGTCGCTGGCATTCAGGTTCTACGTGACGAACTTCGCGGCGTACAACGCCACCTACGGCACGATTGGCGGCGTAATCGTGCTGATGCTGTGGTTGTACGTCTCGTCGCTGGCGATCCTGGTGGGGGCCGAGTTGAACGCCGAGATCGAGCACGCCTCGCCCTACGGCAAGGACCCGGGCGAGAAGGAGATCGGCGCGAAAAAGAAGATCGGCCTGCTCGCCGAGGAGGCATGGACGGCGCGCACGCGGCCAGCCCTCGAGGCGCCGGGTTTCGACGGCAACTGCGACGTCGACGGCAAGTCGCCGCCCGCCGCTTGGCCGGCGGGGGGGCGCCGCCCGCGACCGAGCGATTGGGTGGTGGGGGGTCTCGTGCTGGGCGAAGCGGCCATGCTCACATACGTCAGGCTGCGCTCACGCTTAAAAAAGTCCCGGAGTAGAATGACCTCCGTGTGAGCTTCGGCATGGACGGGTTGTTCAAACTCTTCTTCAAGTACCCGGCGTTGGTGTTCGAGGAGGGCGAGTTCGCGTTTGCCGCCTCGCGCACCACGACCCTCGGATTGGCGCTGCTCGCAACGCTCGCCGTCGCGGCGCTGATCACGTACCGCGGCGTCACCAGCGAAGGGCAGGCGCGCGACCGGGCCGTGCTGGTGGCGCTGCGCCTCGGCGTGGTGGCGCTGCTGCTGTTCTGCCTCTTCCGTCCCTCGCTCATTCTGAAAGCAGCGGTTCCTCAACAGAATTTTCTGGGCATCCTGATCGACGACTCCAGCAGCATGACGATCGCGGATCGCGATGGGCAGCCGCGCACCGGCTTCGTGCAGGAGCAGCTCCAGCCGGAGAGTCCACTGCTCACGGCGCTGTCGCAACGCTTCGTGTTGCGATTCTTCCGATTTTCGTCGACGGCGGACCGGCTCGCGGCGACAGACGAGTTGCAGTACGCCGGAACCACCACGGACCTCGGCCAGGCGCTCGAGCGCGCCCGGGACGAGCTGGCCGGCCTGCCGCTTGCCGGGCTCGTCATGGTGACCGACGGCGCCGACACTTCCGACGCGTCGCTCGATGAGCCGCTGGCCAGCCTGAAGGCCCGTGCCATCCCGGTGTTCCCGGTCGGCGTCGGGCAGGAACGTTTCGCACGCGACATTCAGGTGACCCGCGTCGAGACGCCGCGAACGACGCTGAAGGGCACATCGCTCTCGGTCGATGTCGTGATCACGCAATCGGGATACGACGGAGAGACCGTGCCGCTCGTCGTCGAAGACGACGGCCGTATCGTCAGCTCGCAGAACGTGACGCTGCCGGCCGACGGCCAATCGACCACGGTGCGCGTCAGCTTCACGACGGCCGATGCCGGACCGCGGCTCTTCCGGTTCCGGATGGAGCCGCAGCCGGAGGAGCAGGTCACGCAGAACAACACGCGGGACGCGCTCGTCGAAGTCTCCGACCGCCAGGAGAAGGCGCTCTACATGGAAGGCGAGCCGCGCGCCGAGATGAAGTTCGTGCGCCGTGCGGTGGAAGACGACGCCAACCTGCAGGTCACGATTCTCCAGCGCACCGCCGAGGACAAGTACCTGCGGCTCGGCGTCGGGACCCCTGACGAGCTCGTGGGCGGCTTCCCCAAGACACGCGAAGAGCTGTTCGCCTACCGCGCCCTCATCCTCGGGAGCGTCGAAGCCGCGTCGTTCTCTCCCGATCAACTGCGCATGCTCGCCGACTTCGTGAGCAAGCGCGGCGGCGGGCTGCTGATGCTGGGCGGGCGTCGGGCGTTCGCCGAAGGCGGATGGGCGGGCACGCCGGTCGCGGAAGTCCTGCCAGTGGAGTTCGAAACGGGTGGCGCGCGCAACAACACCGATCCGTTCTTCACGCAAGTGTCGGTCCAGCCGACCCGCGCCGGCCTGACATTCCCGGTTACGCAGCTGGCGGACACGGAGAAGGCGTCGAGCGCGAAATGGAACGAGATGCCGCCGGTGAGCGCCGTGAACCCGGTGCGGCTGGTGAAGCCCGGGGCGACAGTGCTTCTCACCGGCACCACCACCGCCAGTCAGGATCAGGTCGTGCTCGCCTACCAGCGGTACGGCCGGGGCAAGGCGCTGGCGTTCCCGATCCAGGACTCGTGGCTCTGGAAGATGGACGCGCGCATGGCGGTCACCGACACCACCCACGCCACGTTCTGGCGCCGCCTGGTGCGGTGGCTGGTCGACGCGGTGCCCGAACCGGTGTCGATTACCACTGCGGTGGATCGCGTCGAGCCGGGGCAGCCGATGAGGCTCACGGCGGCGGTCGTCGATCCGGCCTTTGCCGATGTCAACGACGCGCGGGTGATCGCGCAGGTGACGGCGCCGTCCGGGAAGACGACCGAGGTGCCGCTCGAATGGACGGTGTCGCGCGACGGCGAGTATCGCGGATCGTTCGTCCCCGATGAAGACGGCATGTACGAGGTGAAGGCGACGGCGAGTCGCGCCGGCCAGGAGCTCGGGACGCACGTGATGCACGCGCGCGCGGCGGCGGGCGACAGCGAGTACTTCGATGCGGAGATGCGGTCGTCTCTGCTCACCCGGGTCGCGGAGGAGACCGGCGGGCGCTTCTTCACGCCGGCCACCGCGTCGGCGCTGCCGGAGGCGATCAGCTACAGCGGCCGCGGGGTCACGGTCGTCGAGGAGCGCGACCTGTGGGACATGCCGATCATCCTGATGCTGCTGCTCGGCCTCGTCGGCGGCGAGTGGATGTTCAGACGCAAGCGGGGCCTCGCATGATCGGCGTCATGGCGGGTCTGATCGCGTCGGCGCGACACCCGACCGCCCTCCTGACGTCGGCGCTCGGTTTGTCGTTCGCGGCGCTCGTCCTGGTTCTGGCCGTCCCGGGCCTCGCCGTCGCCCAGGACACGCACGTCCTGGTCGTCGCCGGCGTCGGCGGAGACGAAGAGCACGTGAAGACCTTCCACCAGTGGGCGAGCTCGGTCGTCGAGACGGCGAAGAAACAGGGCGTGGCGCCGGACAACGTCGCCTACCTGGGCGAGAGCACGGGAGCGGCGACGCGCGCGAGCCGCGACAACGTCACCAAGGCGTTTGCCGACATGGCGGCGCGTGCCAAGGCGAACGACGAAATTTTCGTGCTGCTCATCGGCCACGGCAGCTTCGACGGTCGTCGGGGTGTCTTCAACCTGTCCGGCCCCGATCTCACCGCGGAGGACTACGGCAAGCTGCTGGCCCGATTTCCGACGCAGAAGATCGCGTTCGTCAACACCGCCAGCTCGAGCGGCGCGTTCCTGGAACCGCTCAAGGGGCCGGCCCGGACCATCGTCACCGCGACCAGAACCGGCGGTGAGCGGAACGAGACCCGGTTCCCGGAGTACTTCGTGGAAGCGCTCGCCAGCGAGGCCGCCGATCGCGATCGCAACGGGCGCGTGTCGGTGCTCGAAGCGTTCGATTACGCGACCGCCAAGGTGAAGGCGACCTACGAACAGGGCGGCCACATCCTCACCGAGCACGCCACGCTCGACGATGGCGCGCAGGGCAAGCTTGCGGCGACGCTGTTCCTCGCACCGGTGCGATCGCGGACCGCCGCGGCGCAGGCGGCCGACCCGGCGACCCGGGCGCTGCTCGAGCAGCGAGACGACCTGGAGCGGCGGGTGGGGGAGTTGCGGCTGCGCAAGGACGGCATGGAGGCCGCCCGCTACGAGGAGGAGCTCGAACAGCTGCTGACCGAGTTGGCCCTCAAGACGAAGGCGATTCGGGATCTCGAAGGCCAGAAATGAGGCGCGCGCTCGTCGTGCTCGCCGTGATGGCGGGCCTAGCGACGGCGCTGGCGCAGGGACGCAGGTTCGGGTTCGGGGAGCCGGTGCAGCCGAACGCGCCGTATGACGGGACGTTCACCTTCGTCCGGCTGCGATACGGCCCCCCGGTCGAGTACGTATCGCAGCGCATTCCGTGGTCGCACGACTACCCGACCGGCGAGCGTCATTTCATGAAGATTCTCAACGAGATCACGTATCTTGGCGCCCACGTCGACCAGAGCAACATCCTGGGGCTCGACGATCCCGAGCTGTTCAAGTATCCGGTCGCCTACATGGCGGAGCCGGGCTTCTGGACGCTCACCGAGGGCGAAGCCGCGTCGTTCCGGGCCTACCTCGAAAAGGGCGGGTTCGTGATCTTCGACGACTTCGCGGAGGACCGGGGCGGGTGGGCGGCCTTCGCCGCGCAGATGGGACAGGTCATCCCCGGCGGTCGTTGGGTCGCGCTCGATGGCACGCACCCGATTTTCCATGTGTTTTTCGAGATTCCCGCGCCACTCGACTTCCTGCCGCCTTACGATCGGGGGTATCGTCCGGTCTTCTACGGCATGTTCGAGGACAACGATCCGAACCGGCGGCTGATGGCGATCGCCAACTACAACAACGACATCTCGGAGTACTGGGAGTACTCGAACACCGGGTTCGCGCCGATTACCGAGACCAACGAGGCGTACAAGCTCGGCGTGAACTACGTCATTTACGGACTCACTCACTGATGGCAGGATTGCAGGATTGGACGATTGCAGGATTGCGACCTGCGGAAAAGGACAGCCGTGGCGACCGACGACACCATCAATCTCGAATCGGCCGACGACATCGCCCTCGCCGACCGGATGAATGCGGGGCGGAAGGCGATCCTCGCCGAGCTGCACAAGCGGATCATCGGCCAGCACGAGGTGATGGAGCTGGTGCTCCAGACCCTGTTCGTCGGCGGCAACAGCCTGATCATCGGCGTGCCCGGTCTGGCCAAGACGCTCTTGATCCAGACCCTGGCGCAGGTGCTGGAGCTGAACTTCAAGCGTATCCAGTTCACCCCCGACCTGATGCCGTCCGACATCACCGGCACCGATATCATCCAGGAGGACTCCGCCACCGGCCGCCGGCAGATGGTCTTCGCTCCGGGGCCGATCTTCAGCAACATCGTGCTCGCCGACGAAATCAACCGCACGCCGCCGAAAACGCAGTCGGCGCTGCTCGAGGCGATGCAGGAGCACCGGGTGACGATCCAGGGGCGCACCTATCAGCTCGAAGAGCCGTTCTACGTCTTCGCGACGCAGAACCCGATCGAGCTCGAAGGCACCTACCCGCTGCCGGAAGCGCAGCTCGATCGCTTCATGTTCCACATCGTGATCGAGCATCCGCCGGAAGAGGAGGAGCTCGAAGTCGTTCGCGCCACCACCGCGATCATCGACCCGCATTTCGAGCGGCCGATCAGCGGGTCGGACCTGATCGCGTTCCAGCGTCTGGTGCGGCAGGTGCCGGTCGCCGAGCCGGTGCTGCGATATGCCCTGTCACTGGTCCGGACCAGCCGGCCCAAGGCGAAGAACGCACCGGAGTCGGTGAAGAAGTTCGTCGCCTTCGGCGCCAGCGTCCGCGCCGCACAGTTCCTGGTGCTCGGCGGCAAGTCGCGGGCGCTGACCAACGGCCGGTACCACGTCAACTTCGACGACATCCGCAGCATGGCGCACCCGGTGCTGCGTCATCGGGTGCTCGTCAACTTCCGCGCGGAATCGGAAGGAATGACCACCGACACGATCATCGACGAGCTCCTCGAGCGGGTGCCGGTCCCGGCGTCGGGGATGTAAGCCCGTGGCCCATGACGAACGCGTGGCGATGGCGGGAGCGCGGTTCGTGGATCCGAAGGTCCTCAGCCGCGTCGGCAACCTCGAGCTGCTGGCCCGGACGGTGGTGGACGGGTTCATCAACGGCCTCCACCGGGCGCCCTTCTTCGGGGCGTCGATCGACTTCGCGGAGCACCGCGGGTATGTCGCGGGCGACGACATCCGGCGGGTCGACTGGCGCCTCTACGCGCGCACCGACCGCTACTACATCAAGCAGTACGAGGCCGACACCAACACCAACTTCACGATCCTGATGGACGTGTCGCGATCGATGGCGTTCAAGAGCGGCGGCGTCTCGAAGCTGGAATACGGCTCGTATCTCGGCGCCTGCCTCGGCTACCTGGCGACGCGGCAGCGCGATCGGGTCGGCATCATCACCTTCGACCAGGATCTCGTCACCCACGTGCCGCCGTCGGCCAAGCACTTCGACATGGTGCTGCACACGCTCGATCGGGTGAAGGCCGAGCGCTCCGGCCACTTGAGCGCGCCGCTCAGAAAGGTGGCCGAGCACTTCAAGCGGCGGGGGATTCTCCTGCTGATCTCGGACTTCTACGACGAGCCGGAAGCCATCCTCGACGCGATCAAGCCGCTCAAGTTCCTCGGGAACGATCTCATCGTCTTCCACGTGCTCGATCCGCAGGAGATCAACTTCGACTACGACGATGCCTCGACGTTCCAGGACCTCGAGAACGGCGAACAGGTTCCGGTCGTGCCGCAGTCGTTCCGGGACGAGTATCGCTCGCTCATTCAGGAGCACATCCGCTCGCTGACCGCGAAGTTCTCCGAGCTGCGTATCGACTACGCACTGCTGAACACGGCCGAACCGCTCGACCGGGCGCTGTTCAGCTACCTGTCGAGCCGGGAAAAACTGATGCGCGTGAGATGAATCAAATTCCTAATTCCTAATTCCTAATTCCTATGTCCTTCCTCGCCCCCTTCTTCCTCGCCGGACTTGGCGCGCTGGCCATCCCGGTCATCGTCCATCTGATTCAGCGCGAACGGAAGCGGGTGGTCGAGTTTCCGTCGCTGATGTTCGTCCAGCGCATCCCGTACCAGTCGGTGCGGCGCCGCCGGATCCGTCACTGGTACCTGTTGCTGATGCGTGCAGCGGCGATGGCGCTGATTGTCGCCGCCTTCGCCAGGCCGTTTTTCCCGCGTGGCGCGGCAGCGGCGCTCGCCGCGGCGGGCGGCAGCCGTGAGATCGTCGTGCTCCTCGACCAGTCGGCCAGCATGGGCTACGGCGATCACTGGCAGCGGGCGCAGGACGCCGCTCGATCGGCGATCGACTCGCTCGGCTCCGGCGATCTCGCGACGCTCGTGGTGTTCAGCCGGAACGCCGAAGAAAGCATCCGCGCCACCTCGGATCGAGGCCGTCTGATCGCGGCGCTCGACGCCGCGACGGTCACGGCCGGCGCCACCCGGTACGGTCCGGCTCTGAAGCTGGCGGAGAGCATCCTCGCGCGGTCGTCGTTGCAGCGGAAGGAAGCGATCCTGATCTCCGATTTCCAGAAGTCGGGGTGGACCGGCGCCGAGGACGTCCACTTCGGCGAAGGGATCACGCTGACGCCGGTGTCGGTGGCCGCGGACGTGGTCGCCAATCTGGCCGTGCCGTCGGTGACGTTCGCGCGGGCGCCCTTCTCCAATCAGGAACGGGTCACGGTGACCGCCGGCATCACCAACAAGAGCACCGACCCGGCCGCGAACGTGCCGGTGACCCTCGAGATCGACGGCCATCAGGTCGAGACGGTCGCCGTCAACGTCGGCGCCAACGCGTCCACCTCGGTGGTGTTTCAGCCGTTCACGCTCGCCGATCCGGCGCTCCACGGCGTCGTCCGGGCCGGATCGGACGCGTTGGTCGCCGACAATACGTTCGACTTCGTGCTCACGCCAAGTCAATCGGTGTCGGTGCTGGTCATCGACGCCGGCGCCGGTTCGGAGTCGAGCTTCTATCTGTCGCGGGCGCTCTCGATCGGCAACGCGCCGCGCTTCCAGGTCGAGACGATGCCCGCGGCACGGGTGACCCAGGCGACGCTCGACGGCCGCTCGATCGTGGTGTTGAACGACGTGATGCTGCCGCCGGGGCTGGCGGGCGGCGCGCTGAAGGCCTTCGTCGAGCGCGGCGGAGGACTGCTGGTCGCGACCGGCGAGCGCACCACGTGGCCGGCCAGCGAGTCGGACCTGCTGCCGGGACAGCTGGGCCCGATCGTCGACCGGACCGAGGGACGCGGCGGCACGATCGGCTTTCGCGACTACAGCCATCCGGTGTTCGAGGTCTTCAAAGCGCCGCGCAGCGGCGACTTCTCGGCCGCCCGGGTGCTCCGCTACCGCGCGCTCGAAACAACGCCCGACGCGCGGATCCTGGCGCGGTACGACGACGGTGCGGTGGCCGCCGCGGAGAAGCGCGCCGGCGCCGGCCGCGTCATCGTGTTGACCTCGACGCTCGACGATTCCTGGAGCGACCTGGCGCTGAAGCCCGTCTACCTCCCGCTCGTTCATCAGATCGCCCGCTATCTCTCGCAGTACGAGCAGACGCCGGCATGGCAGACCGTCGGCGGCGTGGTGGACCTCTCCGCCGCGTACAAAGGCCGCACCGACCGTATCGTCCTGACGCCGGCTTCCGAGCGGGTGCGATTCCCCGCGACCGAGGCCGGCCTCCTCGAGCTCACCGAGCACGGCGTCTACGAGATTCGTTCCACCTCGAACACCTCGGGCCGGCCCGACCGGATCGCGGTGAACCTGGATCCGGCCGAATCCGACCTGGCGCGAATGGACCCGCAGGAGCTGGTCGCGGCGGTGATCGGCCGTGCCACGCCGGGCGGTGCGCGGCCCGATACGGCTGTGGAGCTCACGCCGGAAGAGGCCGAAAAACGTCAGAATCTCTGGTGGTACCTGCTCGCCGGCGGCCTGTTCGTCCTGGCGGCGGAAACAGTGGTCGGCAACCAGCTGTCGAAGCGCGAAAGATTCCTGTAAAGGGTGTATTCTCAGGAGCGCAGTGGGAGGAGGGCCCCACAGATGGCTTACGAAGCGAGCGGCTCCGAACGCCGTGCGGAGCTTGTCGACGTCATTCGCCGTGTTCGAAACCGCTGGCGCCTGAAACTTGCGCTGCGCGGAGCGGTGATCGTGGTCGCGGGCACCCTGCTCGCCCTGCTGTTGTCGGCGTCGAGTCTCGAGGCCCTTCGCTTCAGCCCTGCCGCCATCATCAGCTTCCGCGTCATCGCACTTCTCGTGTTCGCGACGCTCGTCGGTGTCGGCCTGGTGCTGCCGCTGCGCCGCCGGGTGACCGACGGACAGGTCGCGCTCTATCTCGAGGAATGCGACCCGTCGCTCGAGGCGGCAATCATGAGTGCCGTCGACACCTCCGGCTCGTCTAGCTCGTCGAGCCCGTCGGCCTCGCCGCATCTCGTCGAGAAGCTTGTCGATCAGGCCATGGAAAAGTGCCGGGCGATCGACGATGGGCTCGCGATCGAGCGCGCCGGCTTGCGCCGGCACCTGGTCACACTGGGCGGCGTCGCCGCGGCGGCGTTGCTGCTGATCGTGTTGGGGCCGGCGTTCCTGCGCCACGGCCTCGCCGCGCTTCTCATCGTGTCGCGCAGCGCCGAAGCAGCCAGCCCTTACAAGATCGAGGTCACGCCGGGTGACACCAGGATTCCGCGCGGCGCCGATCAGACGGTGAAGGCCACCCTCCAGGGCTTCACCGCACCGGACGCCACACTGATGGTCCGGCTCGATCCCGCGGGTCAGTTCGAGCGCGTGCCGCTGATGCCGGCGGGCGAGCCGGCGGCGTTCGAAGGGATGTTGTTCCACGTCGAGAAGTCGGCCGACTACTTCGTCGAAGCCAACGGCGTGCGATCGGCGACGTTCAAGATGGAAGTGGTCGACCTGCCGACGGTCGATCGGCTGGTGCTCGAATACCACTTCCCCGCCTACACCGGGCTGCAGCCGCGGACGGTCGACCCCGGCGGCGACATCGCCGCGATCAAGGGCACGGAAGTGCGCCTCCACATCACGCCGACGATGGCCACTCCCGGCGGGCGGGTGCTGTTGAACGAGAACGGCTCGATTCCGCTGACCAAGGCCGCCGACGGGACGCTCGCCGGCAACTTCACCGTCGAAGCGCAGGGCTTCTACAAGATCGAGCTCGAAGGGCCGCGCGCCGAGAAGGTGAACGCGTCGCCCCAGTACACCATCGACGTGCT